>JBBRCF010000017.1:0-39886 GCA_038205135.1 Rhodobacterales bacterium | reverse complement strand
CTGCGCGGTGATCTGCGACAGGCGCGGAGCCCAGGTCGCCGCCACATCATAGGCGCGCGCCATCGCACCGTCCGCGCCATACAGGATCAGCGATGGCACATCCAGAACGCGGTGCAGGTCGTTACTGTCCAATGGAAAATCATGATCAAGCGTGGCTCGGTAATCGGCGCACATGCCCCGCGTCACCTCTGGGTCGGTCCACGTGGCGCGATATTCTGCCATCAAGGTGGCGTCGAAATCGGCCAGCCGCGCCGCACCCCACCCCAACAGGCAGCTTTCGTAAAATGCCGCCGGATCGTGGCCAATCATGGTTTCCGGAAACGGCGCTGGCTGGGCCAGAAAAAACCAGTGGTAATAGGCGCGTGCGACATGCCGGTTCAGGTCCGACAGGATCAGATGCGTCGGCACGATATCCATCAGCGTCAGCGACTGCAGGCTCCCCGTCGCGTCATCAAGCGCCAGTCGATGCGCCACCCGCGCGCCCCGGTCATGGCCCACCAGATGATAGCGCGCATGACCCAGATCCGTCATAAGGGCCCGCATGTCGCCCGCCATGCCGCGAAAGGAATAATCCGGCCCGTTCAGCGGTTTGTGCGACGCGCCGTATCCACGCAGATCAGCAGTGACAACCGTGTACCCCGCAGCGATCAGGCGCGCGGCAACCGGCCGCCACATCGCGCGGGTCTGCGGAAAGCCGTGCAACAACAGCACCGGTGGGCCATCCCCCCCGATTGAGGCAGCAATCGCGCCGTCCGGTCCCTGAAACACGACATCGCGCAACACGGTCATTTGCGCGCCAGTGCGGTCAGCACCCGTGCCCAGGACCGGATCCCCTTGTGAAAGGATCTGAGGTCGTATTTTTCGTTCGGCGAATGGATCTGATCGTCATCCTTGCCCCAGCCCGTCAGGATCACGTCCATGCCAAGGATCGACTGGAAATGGCCCGCCACCGGGATCGACCCGCCACAGCCCGCAAAGACCGCCGGACGCGGCCATTCGGCGGACAATGCGCGGCGGGCGGCTTCGAACGCCGGGTTGTCGATCGACATGACGGATGCGCCCGCGCCGCGCCCCATCGGGAATTCGGCGGTGCAGTCGGCGGGCAGGAAGGCTTCGACATGTTTCACAAATGCTGCGTGGATTTTGGCCGGGTCCTGCTGGCCCACCAAACGAAAGCTGACCTTGGCGGACGCCTTGGACGGCAGCACGGTCTTGAACCCGTCGCCGGTGTAGCCGCCCCAGATGCCGTTGACCTCTGCCGTTGGGCGGGACCAGATCATTTCCAGCGGCGTGCGGTCCTGTTCACCGGCGGGCACACTCAGCCCCACACCGCCCAGAAACCCCGCATGATCGAACGCCAGCGCCTGCCATTGCGCGCGCTGCGCATCGGGCAGTTCCGGCACATCATCGTAGAACCCGTCCAGCGTGATGCGGCCGGTGTCATCATGCATCGCGGCCAATGCGCGGGTCAGCACGTGGATCGGGTTGATCGCGATGCCGCCAAAGGACCCGGAATGCAGGTCCTTGTCGGCGGCGGTGATCGTGACCTCTTCGGCCAGCAGCCCGCGCAGCTGCGTGGCGATGGACGGGGTGTCATGATCGTAAAGCCCGGTGTCGCAGATCAGCGCCAGATCGGCCTTCAATTCGGCCCCGTGGTTTTGCAGATAGGGGATCAGGGATGGCGAACCGGATTCTTCCTCGCCCTCGAAAAAGAACGTGACACGGCAGGGCAGTTGTCCTGTTTCGGCGATGATGGCGCGGCAGGCCTCAAGGAACGTCATCAACTGGCCCTTGTCATCAGCAGCGCCACGCGCACGGATGACGCGGCCGGCGTCGGTATCCTCGATCGCCGGATCAAAGGGGTCGCGGTGCCAAAGGTTCAGAGGATCAACCGGTTGCACATCATAGTGCCCGTAAAACAGCAGGTGCGGCCTGCCCTCGCCCAGATGCCCGACAACCATCGGATGCCCCGGGGTCGCGCGTTTCGATGCCTCGGCCCCCAGTGATTGCAGTTCGGCCACCAACCAGTCGGCGGCACGATCGACATCGGCATTGAAGGCCGGATCAGTGGAAATCGACGGGATCCGCAGGAAATCCATCAGCCGGTCCAGCGCTGCGTCCAGTCCTGCGTCGATACGGGCCAGAACGGCGTCGGGCGATACGTTATCCAGCGACATGGGCAAACTCCTTTTGGGTCGAGTTTAGCCTAGCAGGCCGCAATCGACTGTCCAGACCACTATCGTCCGGCGCGCTTGACCCAAGTCAAGTCGCCGGTCTGTGACAACCTGTTACGTGGTTCCCATAGCGGGGCGCGCCTATGTCCTGTTCAACATTCATCGGCGGGACGGGGTCCCGCACTCTGACCCGGAGGACAAATCGTGGATATCAATGCACATCTCGACCGTGCCCTGAACGCGCTGCATGCCGAGGGACGTTACCGCACCTTCATCGACATCGAACGCACGCAGGGCCAGTTTCCGCATGCGATCTGGCGCAAGCCCGATGGCACGACGGCGCCGGTTACGGTCTGGTGCGGCAACGATTATCTGGGAATGGGCCAGCATCCGGTGGTTCTGACCGCGATGCATGCCGCGCTGGATGCGACCGGCGCCGGGTCGGGCGGTACGCGTAACATTTCCGGCACCACTGTCTATCACAAGCGGCTGGAGGCCGAGCTGGCCGATCTGCATGGCAAGGAAACGGCGTTGCTGTTCACGTCCGCCTACATTGCCAATGACGCCACGCTATCCACGCTGCCAAAGCTGTTTCCCGGTCTGATCATCTATTCCGACGCGCTTAACCATGCGTCGATGATCGAGGGCATCCGCCGCAATGGCGGTGCCCGCCGGGTGTTTCGGCACAATGATGTGGCGCATCTGCGCGAACTGCTGGCGGCCGACGATCCCGCAGCGCCCAAGCTGATCGCCTTTGAGTCCGTCTATTCGATGGACGGCGATTTCGGTCCGATCAAGGACATCTGCGATCTGGCGGATGAATTCGGTGCGATCACCTACATCGACGAGGTGCACGCCGTGGGCATGTACGGGCCGCGCGGGGCGGGGGTTGCCGAACGTGACGGATTGATGGGCCGGATCGACATCATCAACGGCACGCTGGCCAAGGCGTTTGGCGTGTTCGGCGGGTACATCGCGGCCTCTGCCAAGATGTGCGATGCGGTGCGGTCCTATGCACCGGGGTTCATCTTTACCACGTCGCTGCCGCCCGCTGTTGCCGCCGGAGCGGCGGCGTCGGTCGCGTTTCTGAAAACCGCCGGCGGGCAGGTTCTGCGTGACCGGCATCAGGAACAGGCGGCCAAGCTGAAGCTGCGGCTGAAGGGCATGGGCTTGCCGCTGATCGACCATGGCAGCCACATCGTGCCGGTGATCGTCGGCGACCCGGTCCACACCAAGGCGCTGTCGGACATGCTGCTGGACCGCTACGGCATCTATGTTCAGCCGATCAACTATCCCACCGTGCCACGCGGCACCGAACGGCTGCGCTTTACGCCTTCGCCGGTGCATGGCAAATCCGAGATCGACGGGCTGGTCCGGGCCATGGATGCGCTCTGGGCGGCTTGTGCGCTGAATCGCGCCGAATTAACTGGCTGACCCCAAAAGCCCTGCATTTGGACTTGCGATATGTTAACCTAACCTCAAGAAAAGGGACGATCCGAATCGTGGGGATGAGGGGGATCGCGACATTGAGGCAGGCAGTATGATCGGACGCTGGACATCGCGTATTCCAGAGGCTGAAGTAGTCAAACCCAAGGGTTTTGATGACTTCGACCTTCGGCTTGGCGACCTGATGCGCGGCGAACGGGCCACGCTCGGCAAATCCTTGCTGGATGTGCAGCGTGAATTGCGTATCCGTGCCAACTATATTGCGGCCATCGAAAACTGCGATCCGTCGGTGTTCGACACCCCCGGTTTCATAGCGGGTTATGTGCGGTCTTACGCCCGGTATCTGGGTCTGGACCCGGATGACGCCTTTGACCAGTTCTGTACCGAAAGCGGGTTTTCGTTGTCGCATGGCATGGCCGCCGAGGCGTCGACCATGCGCAAGGGACCTCGCCCGATCGTGACCGCCGCCTATGATCCGTTCACCACGCCTTCGACGCCTTTTGCGCCTGCGCCCGACAGCTGGTTTTCCCGCATCGAACCCAGTGCGCTGGGGTCGGTTCTGGTGCTGGTCGCGCTGATAGGAACGCTGGGATATGGCGGCTGGACCGTTCTGAACGAGGTGCAGCGAGTCAAGTTTGCGCCGATCAACAAGACGCCCTCGGTGTTGTCCGACCTCGATCCGCTACGCCCCGCAACGCAGGGTGTGCCGGAAACGCTGTCGGCGCTGGTAACCGATGTGAACCCGCCCAGCCCCGATGCGCTGGACCGGCTGTATCGGCCACCGGCGCTGGATGTGCCGGTTCTGGTCGCGCGCGATGCGCCAATCGCGTCACTGGACCGTGGTACCGTAGGGATATTTGCAGATGCCGTGCGTCCTGTGGTGCGGCTTGATCCACCGGCGGACGCGGTTGTTCCGCAGGTCAATGATGGCCCGGTGCCGGAACTGGTGCTGGTTGCCGTGCGCCCGGCCTGGGTGCGGGTCAGCGCGGCTGATGGCAGCGTGATTTTCGAGGGCATCATGGAACCGGGCGCCCGTTGGACCGTGCCCGCACTGGCCGAAGCGCCGCTGTTGCGGGTGGGCGAATCGGGCGCGATCTATTTTGCGGTGAACGGGCAGCATTACGGCCCCGCCGGCGCGCGCGGCACCGTGACGTCCAATCTGTCGCTGCAATCGGCCACGCTCGCGGCGGCTTATGCCTTGGCCGATCCAGCCGACGACCGGGATCTGGCGCGCAGTCTGGCCGCCTTGGTGACCCCGGCGTCATCGGACTGACCGCGGGGCGTTCAGCGTTATCCTTTGCGGGTGTTATCCTTTGCGGACGTTGTCCTTTGCGGACGTTGTCCTTTGCCGGGCGCTGGCCTATCTTTCGCCCAGATCATTCTTGTGAAAGCCCCGTTGATGCATAATCCCATCCGCCCCTGGCGCAACATAGCGCGCCGCAAGAGCCGCCAGATCATGGTGGGAAATGTGCCCGTGGGGGGCGATGCGCCGATCACCGTGCAGACGATGACCAACACGCTGACCACCGATGTGGCGGCAACCATCGCGCAGGTGCAGCGCGCAGTCGAAGCCGGCGCGGATATCGTGCGGATATCTGTCCCGGATGAGGCGTCATCCAAGGCGCTGCGCGAAATCGTGCGCGAGGTTACGGTGCCCATCGTCGCCGACATCCATTTCCATTATCGCCGCGCGATCGAAGCCGCCGAGGCCGGCGCCGCCTGCCTGAGGATCAACCCCGGCAATATTGGCGATGTATCGCGGGTGCGCGAAGTGATCCGGGCGGCGCGCGACCACGGCTGTTCGATCCGCATCGGGGTCAATGCCGGGTCGCTGGAAAAGCACCTGCTGGACAAATACGGCGAACCCACCCCCGATGCGATGGTGGAATCCGGGCTGGAACACATCAAGATCCTGCAGGACAACGATTTTCACGACTTCAAGATTTCGTGCAAGGCGTCCGACGTGTTCATGGCCGCCGCCGCCTATCAGATGCTGGCCGACGCCACCGACGCCCCCATTCATCTGGGCATCACCGAAGCGGGCGGGCTGATGACCGGCACGATCAAATCCGCCATCGGGTTGGGCAATCTGTTGTGGATGGGCATCGGCGACACGATCCGGGTCAGCCTGTCAGCCGACCCGGTCGAAGAGGTCAAGGTCGGCTACGAGATCCTGAAATCGCTGGGCCTGCGGCATCGCGGCGTCAACATCATCTCTTGTCCCAGCTGCGCGCGGCAGGGCTTTGACGTGATCAAGACGGTCGAGGCGCTGGAAAAGCGGCTGGAGCACATCAAGACACCGATGAGCCTGTCGATTATCGGCTGCGTGGTGAACGGGCCGGGCGAGGCGCTGATGACGGACGTTGGTTTCACCGGCGGCGGGGCGGGGTCGGGCATGGTGTATCTGGCGGGCAAACAAAGCCACAAGCTGTCGAATGACCAGATGGTCGATCACATCGTCGAACAGGTCGAACGCAAAGCCGCCCAGATCGACGCACAGATGGCGGCTGATGCGGCCGCCGAAGCAGCGGCAGCCGCCGCCGGATGATCAGGTGCCGCAGAAGGTCTGGCGCACCGCGTTTTCGGGGCTGGCGGGGATGCGCAGGTCGCTGAATTCATCGAGGTTGCTGAACGGGTCGGTGACCGCAGCCAGCAACCGTTCAAACGGGGCCAGATCGCCGGTTTCGGCGGCACGGATCGTGTCTTCGACCCGGTGATTGCGTGGGACCAGCACGGGGTTGGCCGCACGCATGACCGCATGCGGGTCGGGTTCCTGGGCCAGTCGTGCGCGCCATGCCGGGGCAAAGGCATCAAACAGCGCGGGGTCCAGAAATTGATCGCGCACATGCAGATCATCCGCCAAGGCAAAGAACGTATTGGTGAAATCCGCTTGGCCTCGGTCCATGGCCGCCAGTAACCCGTCGATCAGTCCGGCGTCATCGGCGCGGGCCTGCGCCAGCCCGATCTTTTTCCCGAAAACCGCCAGCCGGGCCACCTCGATCTGTTCCGGCATGGCGTTCAAGGTGGCCTGCCAGCGCGGCAACGCCGCATCCGCGTCAGGTTCCAGCATCAGCAAGGCCGAGGCCAGTTGGGCCAGGTTCCACACGATAATCCGCGCCTGATTGGCAAAGGCATAGCGCCCAAAGCTGTCGATGGATGAATAGACCGTGTCAGGGTGGTAGGCTTCCATGAACGCTGCAGGGCCGTAGTCGATGGTTTCGCCTGACAGCGCGGTGTTGTCGGTGTTCATCACGCCATGGATGAACCCCAGCCCCATCCAGCGCGTGATCAGGTCGGCCTGCCGCGCCATCACCGCCACCATCAGGTCATGGGGCGATGCGGTGTTCGGGTAATGCCGCGCGCGAACATGGTCATACAGCGCCTGAACGCCTGCGCGGTCGCCACGCGCTGCGAAAAACTCGAAGGTGCCGACCCGAATGTGGCTAGCGGCCACGCGGGTCAGGATCGCGCCGGGCAAAGGGCGGTCGCGCAGCACGGTTTCCCCGGTGGCCACAGCGGCCAGCGCACGGGTGGTGGGCACGCCCACGGCGGCCATGAATTCCGACAGCAGATATTCGCGCAGCACCGGCCCCAGCCAGGCCCGCCCGTCGCCGGCCCGCGAATAAGGCGTGCGTCCCGACCCCTTCAGCGCCAGATCGAACCGCGCACCGTCGGGGGCGATGATCTCGCCCAGCAGCAACGCCCGCCCGTCGCCCAGTTGCGGGGAAAATCCGCCGAACTGGTGGCCGGCATAGACCTGCGCCAGCGGGTCCGCGCCCACGGGCACTTCTTGGCCGGACAGGATGCGCGCCAGCCGGTCCGGGTCGCGTTCGCTGATCCCCAGCCGGTCGGCCAGTGCGGTGTTGAACGCCAGAAGGCGCGGCGCGCGCGCGGGTCCTGCGCCCTGCCGGGTATGAAACCGGTCGGGCAGGCGGGCATAGCTGTTGTCGAAATTTGCAAACATGCGCTGAACATAGGGCCGGTTGACCGCAGAAACTAGAGCCGCCGCACCATCACCGCTACTGCCTGTCCGGGCCGGAACCCCGCACGCTGAAACAGGGCGACGCTGCGTGGCAGCGCCTCGACCGCCAGCGCGCGCACGCCATGCGGGGCCAGCGCGACGGCCAGCGCCTGCATCACCTCGCCTGCCATGCCGCGGCCGCGCACGCCGGGACGGATCCACAATTCCTCGATCCGGCCCACCAGCCCGCCCAGCAACGGCGACCACCCGAACGACAGAGCGACATAGCCCACCGGGCTGACGCTTGGCCCCAGCAGATAGCACGCCCCATGCGGCGACCCGTCCAGCAGCGCGCCAAACGCCGTGTTAGGGTCGCGTTTGCGCGCCGCCTCGGTATCGGCCTGCGCGACCAGCGCGATCAGGCGGCCCGCGTCGTCAGCGGTACACAGATGCAGCGCCGTCACAGCCGCCCCAATCTATCCGTCAACAGCGCGAACACCGCATCCGCATCGACATCGCGCAGAAACAGCGCATTGGGCGCGCGCGACGTGACGCGCCACCAGTCGGCGACGGTCATGCCCATGGTCAGTTCCGACTGCACCTCGATTTCCACATTGATGTGACGGCCAGTAAACAGGTCGGGCCGCAACAGATACGCGGTCACGCAAGGATCATGCAGCGGCGCGCCGGGCGAGCCATATTTCGCCAGATCGAAACGTTCGAAAAACTCGGTCATCTGGGCCACCGCTTCGCCGACCGGCGTGCCAAGCGCGCGAAAGGCGTCGTTGCGGGGTTTCGTGACCAGCACCTTGTGGGTCACGTCCAGCGGCATCACCACCAGCGGCACGCCCGACCGGAACACGATCCGCGCGGCCTGTGGATCGACGTAGATGTTGAATTCGGCGGCGGGGGTAATGTTGCCGACCTCGAAATAGGCCCCGCCCATCAGCACGATCTGCCGGATGCGCGGGATGATGTCGGGGGCCTTTTCCAGCGCCATCGCGATATTGGTCAATGGGCCCAGCGGGCACAGCGTGACCGAACCGGCGGGTTCGCTGCGCAGGGTATCGACGATGAAATCCACCGCATGCTGCGCCTGCAACGGCATCACCGGATCGGGCAGCACCGGGCCATCCAGCCCCGATTTGCCATGCACATGTTCGGCGGTGACCAGATCGCGTCCCAAGGGGCGGTCACAGCCCGCAAACACGCAGATATCAGGCCGCCCGGCCAATTCGCAGATCATCCGCGCGTTGCGCGCGGTCAGGACCAACGGCACATTGCCCGCCACACAGGTGATGCCCAGCACGGTCAATTCCGGGCTGGCCAGCGCCAGCAGGATCGCCACCGCGTCATCCTGGCCGGGGTCGGTGTCGATGATGATACGCTGCGTCATGGCATCCTCCTGCTGGTTGCAGGGATGCACGGCAACGTGGCGTCTGTCCAGAGCATGTGCCCCTTTGCGACAGGGGCCCGTGCGCTGCGATCGCAACCCACGGGCCGATGGCCATCCCCGGGTCAGCCGTCGAAATTGACCTCTTCGATCAGCTTCAGCGCGGCGGGGCGCAGTTTCGCCAGGTCCATCAGGTTGACGTCATCGGCGGTAAAGCTGCCCCAGCTCCGGACCAGCGCGTCCGGGGCCGCATTTGGCGCAATGGGGTATTCGGCGTTCGCTTCGGCATAGATCGCTTGCGCCTTGGGCGAGGTCAGAAACTCCATCATCTGTAACGCCGCGGCCTTGTTTGGCGCGGCCTTGGTCATCGCGATGCCAGAAATGTTCACATGCGTGCCGCCATCTTCGAATTTCGGGAACACGATGCGCACACTGTCGGCCCATGCGGTCTGTTCGGGGTCTTTCAGCATCTGCGCCATGTAATAGGTATTGCCCAACGAGATGTCGCATTCCCCCGCCCAGATCGATTTCACCTGGCTGCGGTCATTGCCTTCGGGCTTTTTCGCCAGATTGGCCTTGACGCCTTGCAGCCATGTCTTGGTGGCGTCCGGGCCCAGATGGTGCATGACTGCGGCTACCAGACCGACAGTATAGACATGGGTGCCGGCGCGGGTGCAGATGCGGCCTTTCCACTTCGGGTCTGCCAGATCTTCGTAGGTGGTCACTTCGCCGTCGGCGACGCGGTCCTTGGATGCGTACACGATGCGCGCGCGGGTGGTCAGGCCCCACCAATGGCCTTCGGGGTCGTGATAGGCGGCAGGCACGTTGGCGGTCAGGGTGGCGCTGGTGATGGGCTGGGTCACGCCCGCCTCCACCACTTCGGCCAGACGGGCGATATCGACGGTCAGCACCAGATCGGCCGGGCTGCGGTCGCCTTCGGCCACCAGACGTTCGACCATGCCCTTTTCCAGATAGGCAACGTTGACTTTGATCCCTGTCTCAGCGGTGAACGCATCCGTCAGGGGCGCGATCAGTTCGGGCTGTCGGTAGGAATAGACGTTCACCTCTTGCGCCAGCAGCGGCAGGGCGGAGGACAGGGTCATCAGGGTGGCAAGGGACAGGACACGCATGGGATCACTCCGGTTGCAGCGGTTTCATGCGTTCGTAATACCCTGAGTCTTTTTGTCAGGTCAATACCTGAGTGGATTACTTGGTTTTAGAATCCCTGTCCTGTGCCCGCGCCTCGTTCCACAGCGCATCCATCTCGTTCAGGTCCGATTGGGCCGGACAGCGACCCTGTTCGGCCAGCCGCGCTTCGATATGGGCAAACCGGCGGGTGAATTTCGCGTTGGCCCCGCGCAGGGCGGCTTCGGCGTCGATGCCCCAATGCCGGGCAAGGTTCGCCATGACAAACAGCAGATCACCGAATTCTTCCTGGATATCGTTTTGCGTCAGGGTGTTGCGGGCCTCTTTCAGCTCGGCCAGCTCCTCGGCCAGCTTGTCCAGAACCTGGGCATCATCGGGCCAGTCGAACCCCACCCGCGCCGCGCGTTTTTGCAGTTTCGTCGCGCGCAGCAGCGCCGGCAGGCCGAGGGCGACCCCGTCCAGCACGCCACGCTGTGCCTTGCCCGCCCGTTCCGCTGCCTTGATGCGCTCCCAGTCCACCGTCTGCTGCCCGGCGGATTTTTCGCGCGATTCTGCACCGAACACATGCGGATGCCGGGCCACCATCTTGTCTGACATGGTGTTTGCGACATCGTCAAAGCTGAACAGGCCCCGTTCGCTGGCCAGTTGCGCGTGAAACACCGACTGGAACAACAGATCGCCCAGTTCGCCCTGCAATTCGGCCCAGTCCTCCCGTTCGATGGCGTCGGCGACCTCGTAGGTCTCTTCGATCGTGTAAGGCGCGATGCTGGCAAAATCCTGTTCGAGGTCCCAGGGACAACCCGATTGCGGATCGCGCAGCCGCGACATGATCGCCAACAGGCGCGCGATGCCGCCAGCGGGGTCTTGGATCAAGTCGTCAGCCATTGCGATTGCCCCGTGTTTCGTGCTTTGGGTTTCGTGGTTTTAACCAAGGTGGCGCAGCGCCGCCGGGGAGTCCAGAGATGGCCGTCATCAACCGCATCGCAGGCTTTGCCGACGACATGACCGCGTGGCGGCGGCATCTGCACGCGCATCCCGAACTGGCGTTCGATTGCGTGAATACCGCCGCCTATGTAGTTGATAGACTGAATGAATTTGGAGTTGATGCCATCCACGAGGGGCTGGCGAAAACCGGGGTGGTCGCGTTGATCCACGGCAGCGCGCCCGGTCCCGTGATCGGGTTGCGCGCCGACATGGACGCGCTGCCGATCACCGAGGAAACCGGGGCGGCCTATGCGTCCACCGTGCCCGGCGCGATGCATGCCTGCGGGCATGACGGGCACACCACGATGCTGCTGGGTGCGGCGAAATATCTGGCGGAAACGCGAAATTTTGCCGGCACCGTCGCGCTGATCTTTCAACCTGCCGAAGAAGACGGTGGCGGCGCGGGCGTGATGGTTAAAGACGGCGTGCTGGACCGGTTTGCCATCACCGAGATTTACGCCCTTCACAACGCACCCGGCGTGCCCGAGGGGCAGTTTTATACCACCCCCGGCCCGATCATGGCGGCGGTGGACACGTTTCACATCCATGTCACCGGGCGCGGCGGGCATGGCGCGATGCCGCATGAAACCGCCGATCCGGTGGTGGCGGCCTGTGGGATTGTCATGGCAATTCAAACAATTGTCAGCCGCAATCACTATGCGCTGGACGATCTGGTGATTTCCGTGACGCAGATCCACACCGGCATGGCGGAAAACATCGTGCCGGAAACCGCCTATATCAACGGCACGGTGCGCACTTTTGATCCGGCCGTGCAGGCGATGGTGCAGCGGCGGCTGACGGACATCACGGCGGGCGTCGCGGCAGGCTACGGCGTGACGGCGGAATTGCGCTATGACATCTGGTATCCGCCCACGATCAATGACCCGGCCAAGACCGCGTTTGCGGCACAGGTTGCCGCCGAGATCGTCGGCACGGACCTGGTCGAACCCGATGCAGGGCGCGAAATGGGGGCCGAGGATTTCGCGTATTTCCTGCAGGCCCGCCCCGGCGCCTATCTGTTTCTGGGGCAGGGTGACGGCGCGGGGCTGCATCATCCGAAATACGATTTCAACGACCGCATTGCGCCCATCGGCGCGTCGTTCTTTGCGCGGATCGCGGAACGCGCTTTGCCGCTGGAGGGCTGAATGGGACTGGAAGACGCAAAAACTCAGGTTGATCAGGCGTTTACCCGGTCAGACGCACGCGGGTTGTCGTTTGAAAACGCCTTTGGCGGCGCGGTCAGTTTCCTGCGGCGGCAGTACACAAAGGATCTTGCCCGCACTGATATCGCCGTTACCGGCGTGCCGTTCGATCAGGCGGTGACGCATCGCACCGGCGCGCGGTTCGGCCCGCGCGCGATCCGCGAGGCGTCATGCCTGCAACCCTATGACCCGCCGTACGGCTGGGGCTATGACCCGTTGGGCGAATTCGCCGTGGTCGATGCCGGCGATCTGGCGTTCGACTATGCCAAGACGTCGGAATTTCCCGCGACGCTGCAACGTCATGCGGCGGGTATCTTGGCGCAGGGCGCGGCGATGGTCACGCTGGGCGGCGATCATTTCATCACGCTGCCCTTGCTGCGCGCGCATGCGGCGAAATACGGGCCGCTTTCGGTGATCCAGTTCGATGCCCATTCCGATCTCTGGCAGGACGATGATTTCGACCGGATCGACCATGGCACGTTCCTGTACAAGGCGGTCAAGCTGGGGCTGATCGACCCGGCCACATCGGTGCAGGTCGGCATCCGCACCGAATGCCCGGATTATCTGGGCGTGAACATGATCGACGCCCGCTCGGTGCATGAACAGGGTGCGGAGGCCATCGCAGCGCGGGTTCGCGGCATCGTCGGTGACCGGCCTGCCTACATCACCTTTGACATCGACTGTCTGGACCCCGCCTTTGCGCCCGGCACCGGGACGCCGGTCTGGGGCGGGCTGACGTCCGCACAGGCCGCGATCATTCTGCGCGGTCTGGCGGGGATCAATCTGGTCGGCGGTGATGTGGTCGAAGTGTCGCCGCCCTATGATCATGGCCTGATCACCGCCGTGGCGGGCGCGCATGTGGCGATGGAACTGATCGCGCTGTGGGGCTGGACGCGGCGGGGGCAAAGCCGCGCATGAAACTGGTGCTGTGGGTTGTTCTGGCGTCTCTTGCGGCCTTTGCGCTCTATGTGCGGTTCGCGCCGTCCGACCCCGCGCGCTGGCATGTGGCCGTGGTGGGGGATGACGCCGATTTCGCCGGCGGCTTGCGCCGTGTGCTGCCGGGCCGGGCGGGTGATCTGGGGCGGCTGGACGCGATCATCCGCGCCACCCCACGCACCAATGTGTTGGCCGGGCAGGTCAGCGACGGACGCATCACCTATGTCACGCGGTCGCGGCTGTGGTGGTTTCCCGACTACGTCACCGTCGAGGCGCGTGGGTCCGATCTGGCAGTCTGGTCGCGCCTGCGGTTCGGCGGCAGCGATCTGGGGGTCAATGCCGCGCGGCTAAGCCGCTGGCTTAACACTCTGGGGTAGGGTGGATGTCTGGCAGCCATCGCTGATCTTGCGCCACATCGGCACGTTCAGCGACATCTGGCATTGTGCGGTGAAGCTCTGGCCGCCCACGACCAGACAGGTGGTATCGCCGATTTCCAGCCGATTGCGCGTGGTGTCGGTGCAATAACAATCGACGGGTTTGGGCGTGATCATTTGTTGCCCCAGCCGCGGTTTTGCACCATCGGCCAGCCCGGGCGAAGCGATCAGGATCAGGACCAACATGCGCATAGGGTAGCCTAGCACAGGCGCAGGGACTTGACCAAGCCTGCGCCGCGCGCGATGGGATGGCCATGTTGCCCGAAGACCGCCTGTTCCAGATCATCCGCCGTTTCCAGTTTCTGGAGGCGAAACTGGCGGCTGGCGGTGGTAATCTGGCGGCCTTGGGGCGGGAATATTCCGAATTGCGCCCTGTGGTGGCGCAGATCAGTGCCTGGCAGGCGCTGCGCGACGAAATCGCCGGGGCCGAGGCGCTGCTGACGGACCCCGACATGCGTGCGCTGGCCGAGGCCGAACTGGCGGATCTGCGGGGGCGGCTGCCCGATGCGGAACAGGCGTTGCGGCTGGCGCTGTTGCCGCGCGACGCGGCCGATGCGCGGCCCGCGATCCTTGAAATCCGGCCCGGCACCGGCGGCGAAGAAGCGGCGCTGTTCGCGGGCGACCTGTTGCGGATGTATCAACGCCATGCCGAACGGCGGGGTTGGTCGTTTCAGGTGCTGGAATTTCAGGCCACCGATCTGGGTGGGGTCAAGGAAGCCGTGGTGCGGGTGGCGGGCGAAGGCGTGTTTGCGCGGCTGAAGTTCGAATCGGGCGTGCACCGCGTACAGCGCGTGCCGGTGACCGAGGCGGGCGGGCGCATCCACACCTCTGCCGCGACCGTCGCCGTGTTGCCCGAGGCTGAGGATGTCGATATCGACATTCCCGCCAGCGACATCCGCATCGACACCATGCGCAGTTCCGGGGCCGGCGGCCAGCATGTGAACACCACCGATTCGGCGGTGCGGATCACCCATCTGCCGACCGGCATCATGGTGACCAGTTCGGAAAAATCCCAACACCAGAACCGCGCCAATGCGATGGCGGTGCTGCGCGCGCGTCTGTTCGATCTGGAACGCACCCGGGTTGCCGATGCGCGGTCCGCCGACCGCCGCGCGCAGGTGGGCACAGGCGACCGCAGCGAACGCATCCGCACCTACAACTTTCCCCAAGGCCGGATGACCGACCACCGGATCAACCTGACGCTCTACAGTCTGGATCGGGTGATCGACGGCGATCTGGACGACCTGATCGATGCATTGGTCGCCGATCATCAGGCGGCGTTGCTGGCCGAACTGGCATGACGCCCGATCCGACTATTGCGCAGGCTCTGCGCGCCGCAGCGGCAGCGCTGGCGGATCACGAAGCCATGCGCGGCGCGCGGCTGTTGATGGCCCATCATCTGGGGGTGACGACGGAACGGCTGTTACTGGCGGATCACGCTGCGTTGCCCGACGCCGATGGCTGGGCCCGGCTGATCGCACGTCGGCTGGCGGGGGAACCCCTGACCCGCGTCATCGGCGCGCGTGATTTCTGGGGCCGGACGTTTCGCGTGACGCCCGATGTGCTGGACCCGCGCCCCGACACCGAAACCCTGATTGCGGCGGTGCTGGCGGGGCCAGCGCCCGGGCGGTTGCTGGATCTGGGTACCGGGTCTGGCATCCTTGCCGTTACGCTGCTGGCGGAATGGCCGATGGCGCATGGGGTTGCGATCGATATTTCCGCCGCAACGCTGGCCGTTGCGGGCGACAATGCGCGGCGGCACGGGGTAGCGGCGCGGCTGGACCTGCGGCAGGCCGACTGGTGGGAAGGCGTGACGGGGCATTTCGACCTGATCGTGGCGAACCCGCCCTATATCGCCGTCGCCGAAATGCCCGATCTGGCGCCCGAGGTCCGCAACCACGACCCGCATCTGGCACTGACCGGCGGGGCGGATGGACTGACCGCCTACCGCGTCATTATTGCCGGGCTGGTGGCGCACCTGGCACCGGGCGGACGCGTCGCGCTGGAAATCGGCTGGACCCAGGGGGCGGCGGTGTCGGGGATGCTGGCAAATGCGGGATTGACGGCCATCATCCTGCATCCCGACATGGAAACCCGTGACCGCGTGGTGACCGCCCGCCGTGCCTGAGCCCGCGCCCAAGTCCGGGCTTAAGTCCGGGCAAATCGGTGAAAGCTGCTGTTTTTTGGCTTGTCACCACCCGCGCCGCGTGCTTTACCGCTCCTAGTCGCGCGAAAAGACATTTCGTTGTCGGGCACGGCGGCAATAGCCACACATCTTGGTTACTGGCAGTTTTCGCGCAAAACGGCGCTGATCAGGACCTACAGGTCAGACCATTCGGGCCGGGCACAGGGCATATGAGATCATCAAAATCACGGTCGCGTTCCAAGGCGAATCGCAGCAATCCCAATCAGGGTCGCAACCTCAGCAATATTCCGAACCGGGTCTTTGACAGTTCCGGTCCAGAGGGCAAGGTACGCGGCACGCCGCAACAGATCATTGATAAATACAACCAGCTGGCGCGCGACGCTGCCTTGTCCAATGACCGGGTGGCAGCCGAAAACTTTCAGCAGCACGCCGAACATTACCTGCGTCTGCTGGGCGAGGCGCAGCGCGAGCTGGACCGCGTCCGCGAAGAACAGGAACGCGTGAACCGCGAACGGCAGGTCGAACGCGACCGCCAGATGGAACGCGACCGCGAGCGCGAAAAGGACCGCGACAAGGAACGTGACCGCGACCGCGACCGCGAACGCGCCGCCCGTCAGGAACGCGAGGCGGCACAGGGAACAGCCGCGCCGCAGGCGGCGAACCAGAACGGTAACCATGACGCGCCGGCGACTACAAATCCGGCCGCAGGTCAGGCTACGGGTCCGGCATCAGGCCGCACGAATGCCCAGCCCGCGCCCCGCGACAAGGAACGTGACAAGGAACGCGAAAAGGATCGTGACCGGGATCGTCCCCGTGATCGCAACGTGGTGCGCAACACCGAGCGCGGCCCCGAGCGCGGCCCCGAGCGTGAACGTGCGCCAGATCAGGCGCGCCAAGATCAGGCGCGCCCGGATCAACAGCGTTCTGACCAACCAGAGATGGCCACGCCGGAAACCCCGGCCGAACTGGCAGCGGCGGCGCAGGCCGCGCAGTACCGCCCGGATCCGACCGCAGGGTACAAGACGGATGTGATCGACCCACGCGGCAGCGATGACACGGAATCAACTCTGGTGGACACGCCCGAAAGCCGCATCGAACCGGCTGCACCCGCACCACGCGCCGCACCCCGGCCGCGGGCGCGCAAGCCGAAACCGGTTGCGGATCAGGCCGACAGCGCCGCCGAGGCCCTGGATACCTCGACCGACGCCGCCGAATAGTCAGGCGGCGGCGACCAGCCGCGCCAAGGCGCAGAACCGTTCCAGATCAACGGTTTCTGCGCGGTCGGTTGGTGTGATGCCGGCTGCGATCAGCCGGTCTTCCAGATCGGGCACCAGACCTTTCAGCGCCGACCGCAGCATCTTGCGCCGCTGGTTGAAGGCTTGCGCGACCACCCGTTCCAGCACGCGCGGGTCCGCGGGATACCGCGGTTCTGCCAGCGCCTGCAGATGCACAACGGCAGAATGGACCTTGGGCGGCGGGGTGAACGCCTCGGGCGGCAGGGTCAGCACGATGCGGGCATCGCAGCGCCATTGCGCCAGCAGGGCCAGCCGGCCATAGGCATCGGACCCTGCCTTGGCTACGATGCGTTCCGCCACCTCTTTCTGGAACATCAGGGTCAGGCTGTCCCACACCGGGGGCCAGACCGGCGGGGTCAGCCAGCGGATCAGCAGTTCGGTGCCGATATTATAGGGCAGGTTTGCCACGATCCGCACCGGCGGCGTCAGATGCGCCAGCGGATCGACATCCAGCGCGTCGGCGTTCAGCACCGTCAACCGGCCGGGATAGGCGGCGCTGATCTGGTCCAGCGCCGGCAGACAGCGGACGTCCTTTTCGATCGCCAGAACATGCCGCGCGCCCGTCGCCAACAGGCCGCGCGTCAGGCCGCCGGGACCGGGGCCGACCTCCAGCACATCGACGCCGCGCAGGTCGCCTGCGGCGCGCGCGATCCGTGCCGTCAGGTTCAGGTCCAGCAGGAAATTCTGCCCAAGCGCCTTTTTCGCGGCGATGCCATGCGTGGCGATGACCTGGGACAGCGGCGGTAGGGAATCGATCTGGGACATATGCGTTGATGGCAGGTCGCGGCGCGGTTGGGCAAGGCCGATCCGCGCCGGTCAGAACGGGTTGCGCTGGACCAGCAGTTTGTCGATGCGGCGGCCGTCGAGGTCCACCACCTCGATCCGCCATCCGGCGATATCGACATGATCGCCCAAATCGGGCATGCGTCCCAGACTGTTCATCATCAGGCCGGCAACGGTTTCGAAATTGCGGTCTTCAGGCAGGGGCAGGCCGATCTGGGCTGCAAATTCATCGGCGGGCATCCAGCCGGCGACCAACAGGCTGCCGTCGCTGCGGGTGACCAGCTTGGGTTCGCTGTCGGTCCCATCGGTAAAATCGCCCATGATCGCCTGCAACACGTCCATCGGGGTGATGATGCCTTCGAAATGGCCGTATTCATCATAGACCAGCACCATGTGCGCAGGTGCGGTGCGCAGGGTTTCCAACACCGCCAGCGCCGGCATGCCATCGCGTACCACCGGCGCCTCGATCAGCAGGGCGCGCGGGTCGGGCCCGGCACCGCCACGGCCCGCATCCAGGAAATCCCGCGATCTCAGGATGCCGACAATATTGTCGGGATTGCCGTCGCGCACCGGCAGGCGCGAATGGTTGGTGGCCCGGAAATGCGTGATGATGGCAGCGGGGGTGGCGTCCAGATCGATCACCTCGACCTCGTGGCGCGGCACCATCAGACCGCGCGCGGTGCGGTCTGCGATGCGCATCACACCGGCGATCATCTCGGTTTCGGCCTTTTCGATCACGCCCGCCGATTGCGCTTCGGACAGCACCAGCTTGACTTCTTCGTCGGTCATGTTGCGGTCGGCCTTGCCGGACTGGCCCAGCAGGGCCAGCACCAGTCGCCCGGATTTGTTCAAGACCCAGACAATGGGTGCTGCCACCAGCGCGATGCCCGCCAGCAAAGGCGCGATGCGGACCGCGACGGCCTCGGGGGCGCGCAGCGCGATCTGTTTGGGCACCAGTTCGCCAAAGATCAGCGACATGTAGGTGATCGCCACCACCACACCGCCCACGCCCAGCGTGTTGGCCAACGCCGGGGACAGCCCCGCATCCAGCAGCGCGTCCGCCAGCCGCACCCCCAGCGTCGCCCCGGAAAACGCGCCCGACAACACCCCCACCAGCGTGATGCCGATCTGCACGCTGGACAGGAACTTGCCCGGATCGGCGGCCAGCCGGATTGCGGTCGCCGCACTGCGGCTGCCGCCCTCCGCCATCACCTTCAGCCGGGCCGGTCGCGCGGACACGATCGCCAGTTCCGACATCGCCAGCACGCCATTGATCAGCGTCAGCCCGAACACGATCAGAATTTCAAACAGCATCAGGCGGGTCCCATCCGGTCAGACAATCGCGTTCAACCGAATGATAAGCGCCGATTTCGCCGCAGCATGGACTACCCCGGCGGCAAGAAACAGTGATCCGATCCCGGCCACCACGCCCAGTGCGATCCAGGCACCGTCGCGTTCCAGTATACCCGGCAATATCAGGCAGACCGCAACGGCGGGCGGTGTGTTGCCAAACGGGGTCGGCAGCGTCTGCATCAGGCGAAGGATCAGGCACAACCCGCCAAGCGCCTGTTCGGCGCGTGCGCTGACCAGCCAAGGCCTGCGGGCCAGCATCATCTATTCAGCAGCGGTAGACCCGGCGGATGCCCGACGGGCCCGGCGGAGCGGCGGTGCGTGATCCATCAGGTCTGGACTATCCGCCCTTGCAACACAGCCCTGTCAGAGGCGGCCCCGGTCCGGAGATCAGCGGTTTTCTGCCAATCGGGGCAGGGACCCATATCGGCGGGTTCGACGCGGATGGATCGTCACGCGCCGTTGCGGGCGGCGGCCATCCGCGCGGCCATCCCCAACGCGTTGCGGGTCGATGTGGGATCGGCCGTGCCGCGCCCGGCGATATCGAACGCGGTGCCATGATCAGGCGAAGTGCGGATGAACGGCAACCCCAGCGTCACATTGACCCCGCCCGCGAAATCCAGCGTCTTGATCGGGATCAGCGCCTGATCATGATACATCGCGATAGCTGCATCATAGCGCGCGCGGGCCTGCGCATGGAACATCGTATCCGCCGACAGCGGGCCAGCGATATCCACTCCCCCGGCCCGCAGACGGTCCAGCAGGGGGGCGATCCATGTGACCTCTTCGGTGCCGATCGCGCCACCTTCGCCGGCATGCGGGTTCAGGCCCGCCACCGCCAGACGCGGCGCGGCAATCCCGAAATCGCCGATCAGCGCGGCATGGGTGATGCGGATGGTGGTTTCCAGAACGGCGGGTGTCAGCGCGGCTGGCACATCGGCCAGCGGAATGTGGATGGTGGCGGGCACCACACGCAGGGTGTCGCAGGCCAGCATCATCACCACGTCTTGGCAGCCCGCCAGATGCGCCAGATATTCGGTATGGCCTGGAAAGCTGAACCCCGCGCCATCCTTCAGCGCCTTTTTGTGGATCGGCAGGGTGCAGACGGCGGATGCGGCGCCCGATTGCACCAGTGCCACCGCCCGCGCGATCACCGCGATCACGTCGCGGGCATGGGCTGGTTGCGCCACACCCGGCACCCGCGGCCCGGTGAACGGATGCATCAGCACCGGCAGGCCATGGGGCAGGGCAGCAGCGGCCTGTTGCGAATGTTCGATGGCGACAACTGGGGTGCCGGGGGGCAGGTGCGCCGGGTCCCCGATCAGGAAAAATGCCGGCAGGTCCGCGTGGTTCTGCCACAGTTGTGCTGCGATATCCGGGCCGATGCCGGCCGGTTCGCCGCAGGTCACCGCGATCACGGGCCCGGCGGTCCGGGCTGGCGCGCCGGACCGCGTCATTTTTCCACGATGCGGGCGTCGGCCCGCAATTCCTCCAGATAACTGTCGGCAAAACCCTGCAACCGGCGGTCCTGCAATTGGGACAGAATGTCCTCGCGCACGGCATCGACGGCCACCACCGGCGTCCGGCCGCACAGCATCAACAGCACCAGCGTCTGACCATCCGCCCGCGTCAGGTTGGTCGAGATTTCGTGCCGGTCCAGTTTTGCCAGTTCCAGCGCCACATCACGTGGAATTTCCGCCACCGGCTTGACGCCGCGTTCCAGCACCTCGGCCGGTTTGCCCTTGGCGATGCCATAAAGATCGTCACAGGTGTCGATGCTGGCCGCCACGCGCGCGGCCTCTTGCAGGGCGACCGGGCTGCGGCCGCCGGGGATGTAATAGGCGGCATATTCGATGGCGGAATATTCGGGTTCCGCAATCCCGGTTTCCTCGATGGCGCGCAACTGGAACAGCGCCACCGCGCCTTCCAGCGGGATCGGCTGGGTAACCTGACCGGGAGCCAGACCGAGGATGATCGGGCGCAGCGCCGGGGGCAGGTTGGTGATCGGCATCCAGTCCAGCCTGCCCCCCCGGCCCCGCGTGCCGGCTGCGGAAAAACGTCCCGCGGCGGAAGCGAATTCCGCCTCGGTCGTGATCTGGGCCAGTTCGCCGGCGCGCGCCTGCACGGCTGCGGCCTGTGCCGGCGGGGCGGCCATGATGATTTCCGACAGCAGCACCCGCACCGACGAGCCGCCGGACGCGGACTGGATTGCGCGGTCGACGTCGCGGTCCGACACCTGCACCTTGCCCGAGAACCGGGCGCGCACCACGTCGCGCCAAGCGATCCCGGCACGGACAAATTCGCGGAAGCTTTCCGGGGCCACGCCGCCGGCATCGATCGCGCGCAGGAACTGTTCGGTATCCATGTTCACGCGGCTGGCGAATTCGGCCATGCCGGCCTCGACCGCGTCTTCGGCGGGCAGGGTTCCGGCCTGTTCGGCGGCGCCCATTTTCAGCCGCTCTTCGATTAGTTGTTCGCGGGCCAGTTTGTCGGGGTCGCCCGGCGCGCGCAACAGGGCCAGAAACGTGCGGCGCTGTTCGACTTCGAAAGTGGTGATGACCTTGTCGTTCACAAGATAGGCAGGCGAAAACTGGGACTGGGCCATCACCGCGACGGGGGCCAGACCGACGCCAACACACAGCGCCAGCGCGCGGGCCCATGAAGCGATCAGGGGGCGAGCGATCAGGGGTTGGGCAATCAGGGCGCGGGCGATCAGGGGGTGGCGCATGTCAGGTCTCCTCATCCTTGCGGAACGGTGTCGGTCGCGCCGGCCGGTCAGCCCCGGCAGGCCCGGGTATAGCTTGCATCACCAGTGCGCACGCCGAACCCGCCTAGCGACACGGTAAACCCGAAATCGGTCGAGGGTGCAACGATCGTCGATGCGGTATAGCGGCGGGCAACGGTCAGGTTCAGTTCGATGCATTCGTTGCGGAACTGCAACCCCATCCCGGCCTGTGCGGTCTGGTCGGATGCGATGTCATAGCGCCAGTTGGTCGTGGCGGTCCAGTGACGCGACAGCCGGCGATAGCCGTCCAGCGACCATTCCGACACTTCGCCGGGGCGGGCCTCGGCCAGATCCTGCCCAAGCCAGACATAGGACGCCCCCAGCCCATAGGTGGGGCGCATCCAGGCCAGCCGCGCTTCGGCCTTGGTGGCGCCGTCGCCGGGGTCGATCAGGCCGCGCATGTGCAGATCGAACCCCTTGGCATGCTGGAACTGCCCGGCCAGCAGCACCGATGAAGATGTGCCCGCCAGACCCGACGACCGGGTGAAATCGGCCAGCCCGGTGTCGCGGATCACCTGACCCATGGTCAGCGCCGACCGCCAGCCATCGGTGCCGACCCGCGTCCAGGCGACGCCATAGGCAAGCGCGCTGCCGTGTTCGCGCCGGTCGGCGGCCGGAAAGCGGGCCAGCGACAGCAGGTTGCCCTCGTCGAATTCGACCCGGGTGCTTTCCTCGTTCGGTACGCCGGCTTCGATGCCGCCGACCCAGCCCAGCATCATCAGCGGCTCGATGATATGGGTCGCCCGCGCGGTGGTTTTCTGGAATGGCCAACGCAGGGTCAGGTTGGCGTGCGGCGTCATGGCGGTGTCACGCGCGGTTGCCGTGGTGTCCTGATTGACCGAAAAACCGTCCAGCGCCAGACCGATATCGGTGGTCGCGACCATGCCCGGCCCAAATACAGTGCTGCGCAGCCATCGCGCCTCGAGCGTCGTGCGGCCAATGTCGCGGCCGGCGACATCCAGATCGGAATAGCGGTAATGGCTGTGGGCCATCGCTGCCACGCGGATTTCGCCGCCAAGGCCCGCGGGGAAGAACCGCTGTTCATGCAACGCCTCGCCGATGACCGTGGGCAGGGTGGAATTGTCCTCGCCGGCGCGCAGGGTCTGAAACACGGTCAGGCTGGCGCGGCTGTACCGGTCCCGCGCGGTGCGCGATACCGCCAGTTCGCTGTCCAGCCGGTCCTTGGCGGAATAGTCGTAATCTACCACATAGGCCTTGTCGCTGACTGCCTCGATGTCGAAATCCAGCCGCCAGCCGCCCCGCAGATCGAACCGCCCGGCGCCGTTCAGCCACAGACGGGTGTCGCCCGGGCGCAGGTCATCGCGGCTGATCGCGCCGCCAAGTGTCATGGTGCCGTTGTGAAACGCCTGACGATAGCGCCATTCCAGCGTCTTGGTCTGGGACGACAGGTAGGGGGTCAGGGTCAGGTCGCGGTGGTCGCCCAGCCGCAGGAAATATGGCACCTTGATCCCAAGCCCCAGATCGGATTTCTGTCGCAGTTCCGGGATCAGGAACCCCGAGGCGCGCGTCAGTGTCGGGTCGGGCAGGCGCAAGCGCGGCAACCACAGGATCGGCACGTTCAGCACCTGAAGCGTGGCGTTTTCGAAATACAGCTGCTGTTCGGCCTGATCGTGGATCACGCGGCGGGCGCGGATCTGCCAGATCGGCGCACTGTCCTCGTCGCAGACCCGGCAGGACGTGGCCGCCACCTGATACATCTGGGTATAGCGCCCGCCGACACGGTCAATGCGGCTGGCGGCCAGTTGCACCTGCCGGTCAAAGATCATCCGCGCGCCCTTGAGCAGCCCGTTCTGCATCCCGGCGTCCAGTTGCCCGCTGTCGGCCAGCACGATCACCCGGTCGCCTTCGGTCAAGGTCACCGGCCCGTCCAGCGTCAACTGCCCGCTGTCGCGGTCATAGACCACGCGGGCGGCTTTCAGCCGGCGTTCGCCCTGCAACGCCTCGACGTTGCCTTCGGCGATCAGGATGGATTTGCCCTCGATCCGGATGGTGTCGGCCACCAGCATTACCGGTGCGTCTGCATCCGCGTCTTGGGCCAGCGCGGGCAGCGCGAACACCAAAAGCGCGGCGATCAGGCGAAGGAGACGCATCAGCCATCCTCCATGTGCAACAGCAGACCCATCGCCAGCAGCACCGACGCCACCGGTGGGGCCCACGCAGCCAGCAGGATCGGCACCTGTCCGTTTTCACCAAGGATCTGGCTGAAACTGCGGATGTAATACAGCGTGAAGCCCAGCAGCACGGCGGCCAGCACCGCCAGACCGGTGCGCCCCGACCGCGCCGGCCGCATGGTAAAGGCCGAGGATATCAGCACCATCGCCACCAGAAACAGCGGCCGCGCCAGTTCCATCTGGAACCAGACGGCATGGCGGCGGGCGGAAAACCCCGCCTCGCGCAATTGCGCGATATAGCCGGGCAGGTCCCAGATCGCGATGGTCTGCGGGGTGCCGAAACTGTCGCGGATACGGTCGCGGGTCAGGCTGGACGCGACGGTGACGCGCGCGGTGCGCAAGGCAGTCGCTTCGGGGTTGGCACCGGGGGCCAGTGACCATGTCTTGGCATCCGTCAGATCCCAGGTGCCGTCGCGCAGCGTCGCGGTCTTTGCCTCGATCCGGCGGATCGGGGCGCCTTCGGGGGCATAGGTCGTGAAGGTCACATCGTTCAGCACCGTGCCATCGCCGTTGGCGCGCGTCGCGCGGATCACCGTCTGGCCTTCGGGGTCGCCCTGTCGCAGCCACAGGCCTTCGGGGGACACCGACAGCACATCGACCCCGCCGGCGCGCGCCGCCTCGGACAGTCGTTCGTAGCGTTTCGTGGTCGCCGCCACCAGCGGGTTCATCACCGCCACCGCCAGTACCCCGATCAGGGCAGCCACCACAACGGGGGCCATCAGCGTGCGCAACCCCGCCCGCCCCGCCGCCCGCGCCACCACCAGTTCGGACGATCGCGCCAATGCGAGAAACAGCGCCACCGTGGACAGGATCATCACCAGCGGCAGGATATTGTAGATGCCCTGCGGCGCGTTCAGCGCGGTCAGGCGCAGGATCTGCGCAATGCCGGCGTCAGAGGGGCCGAACTGGCGCACCTGTTCGACGAAATCGATCAGTGACATCAACAGCAGGAACACCGCGAACAACCCGCCGAAAACCACTGCAAACCGGCGCGCGAAATACAGGTGCAAGGTCATGCCGCCGCTCCTGCCGCGCTGCGCCTCGGGCGTGGCCGTCGCCCGCCACGCGCTGCCTGCGTCAGCAACCCGACCGACAGCACCGCGCCCAGCACCGACGGCGCATAGACCAAGGGCCACAACCGCGCGTCGTCGCGCACCGGGTCGCTGACCAGACCTTCGGTCAGTTTCACCAGCGCCAGCAGCACCAGTGCCGCCACGATCTGCCGCCAGACGCCGAACCGCGAAAACCCGCCCTGCAACAAGGTGGCAAAGCCGATCATCGCCGCCACGATGCAAAACAGCGGCTGGTTGAACCGCATGTTCAGCTCTTCCAGCACCCGGCCCGGTGTCGTCCTGACCTCGACTGCGATGCCTTTGGGATCGGCCAGCAATTCGCGTGTCGAGATCCAGCGCGGCCCGCGGCCCGGCGCATCCGGCCGGGTCAGCAGCCGGCCGATATCATAGGAAAAATCGCTGAAATGGGTCACGCTCAGGCGGTCTGACGTGGCGGAATAGGCCTGCACCATGCCGTCCAGCATCACCAGACGCGGCGCGCCATCAACATCCACCAGATGCGCGCGGGCAGCGGAATAGGTCACGGCACGGGCGGGATCGCTGCGGTCGGACAGGAATATATCCTCCATCCGGCCTTCGGGCGTGATGTCGCGGACATAAAACGTGATGCCGGGCGCCGGATGCAGAAACGCCCCGGGACTGAGCAGTTTCGTGGTGATGTTCTGGGCGATTTCCGCTTCGCGCAGCCGCAACTGACCCAGTGAGGCGGGCACCAGCACATGCGTCAAAAGCGCCATCATCACGCCGACGATGACCCCGAAATACAGCACCGGCCGCGCCAGACGCCAAGGCGAAAACCCGGTCGCCTGCATCACGACCAGTTCGCTTTCCGAGGTCAGGCGGTTGGTCACGTAAACTGCCGCCGCAAAGGCCGCCATCGGCAACACCAGCCGGATCACGTTCGGCAGGGTCAGCGCGGTGAATTCCGCAAAGATAGCCGCGCTTTGACCGTCGCCGATCAGCTGGTCGAACAGCCGTACCGCCTGATTGATCCAGGAAATCGCCACCAGTACCAATGCGAAAAACCCGAACAGCACCATCAGTTGCGCCAGGATGTATCGGTCGAATCTGGCCACACGTCCCCCCCCGCGCCGCAAGGCGTTCGCCCGGACACTATCGCAGGTCGGCGCCCGGTTAAACCGCGATCTGGGAAACTGCGATCTGGGAAACTGCGATCTGGCCAAGCGGCGGGGCGCGCGCTAATCGTTGACTGCCGCTAAAAACAGGAACCGCCATGACCCACCCGATCGCCATTGCCGCCCAACCGCTGGACCTGACCGCGCTGGTCACACTGCACGGCCGGCTGGCCGTGTTGCTGGACGTCGAGGGGCCGCTTGACGCGCCCGCACGGCGCATCGACCGGGCAACGCGCGGCGCGCTGACCCGGGCGCGCGGGTCCGACGCCTTTGCCAAGCTGAAACCGGGGCAGGCGATGACCCTGGCCTGGCCCGCCGGACTGGCGGCCGAGGCGGTGGACGTGGTGCGCCTGCCGCGCCGCGCCACGCCGGCGGAAGCGGAACGGGCGGGGGCAACGCTGGCGAAGGTCAAGGGCACGGCGGCCCTGACGCTGGCGGTGGCCGGCCATCCGCGTCTGGCGGCCTTGCTGCGCGGGCTCGCGCTGCGCTGCTATGAATTTTCCGACCATAAGAGCGACCGCAACACCAAGGTTCCCGGCGCCGTCACCGTGATGACCGCGACCCCGGATGCGCTGACCGCGCCGCTGGCGGATATCGCCGCACTGGCGAGTGCGGTGTTCCTGACCCGCGATCTGGTCACAGAACCCGCCAATGTGCTGACCACGACCGAATTCGCCCGGCGTCTGGGCGAACTGACATCATTGGGCGTCACCGTCGAAGTGCTGGAAGAAGAGGCGCTGGACCGGCTGGGCATGCGGTCGCTGCTGGCGGTCGGGCAGGGGTCTGACAGCCCGTCCAAGGTCGTGGTGATGCAATGGAAAGGCAGCGATGCCGCGCCGCTGGCGCTGGTCGGCAAGGGCGTCGTGTTCGACAGCGGCGGCATTTCGATCAAGCCGGCCGCCGGCATGGAAGAGATGACGATGGACATGGGGGGTGCCGGCGTCGTCGCCGGCGTCATGCACCTGCTGGCGCGGCGTCAGGCCAAAGCGCATGTTGTGGGCTTGGTCGGACTGGTTGAAAACATGCCGTCCGGCGCCGCGATGCGGCCGGGCGACGTCGTGCGGTCGATGAAGGGCGACACGATCGAGATCGTGAATACCGATGCCGAGGGGCGTTTGGTGCTGGCCGACGTGCTGTGGTACGCGCAGGACCGGTTCGCGCCGCGCGCCGTTGTCGATCTGGCCACGCTGACCGGTGCGATCATCGTGGCGCTAGGGCATGACAATGCCGGCGTGTTTTCGAATGATGACGCGCTGGCGACCGCGTTCCTGAAGGCGGCGCAGGCCGAAGGCGAAGGCGCGTGGCGGATGCCGTTGGGCGACGGATACGCCGATCTGATCAAGAGCCGGGTGGCGGATATCAAGAATTCGGGCGGACGGTTTGCGGGGGCCATCACGGCCGCCATGTTCCTGCAACGCTTTATCAAGCCGGACATGCCCTGGCTGCATCTGGATATTGCCGGCACGGCGATGCCGGTGGCGGAAACCACACTGGCGCCCAAAGGGCCGACCGGCTGGGGTGTGCGGTCGCTGGACCGGCTGATCCGCGACATGTTCGAGGCCTGAGGCGTGGCGGCGCTGTTCTATCACCTGATGAAATCGGGCGTCGAGGACACGTTGGCGATGCTGCTGGAAAAATCGCTGGAACGGGGTTGGCGCGTGGCCGTGCGGGCCCCCGATGCGGCGCGGCTGGCCGCGCTGGATCAGGCGCTGTGGATGCGCGGGACCGACAGTTTTCTGCCGCACGGGATGGCGGGTGGGCCGCATGACGCATTGCAGCCGGTGCTGTTGACCACCGGCGCGGCGGTGAACGGCGCGGCTTGCCTTATGACGCTGGACGGGGCCGAGGTCAGCGCGCCCGAGGCGTTGGCGCTGGAACGGGTCTGCATCCTGTTCGATGGCCGCGATGATGCGGGGCTGGCGCTGGCGCGCGATCAGTGGCGCGGTTTGACCGCCGCGGGAGTGGCTGCACAATACTGGTCCGAAGAATCGGGTCGCTGGGCATTGAAAACCGAACGAAAATAATGGTCTGACTGCGTTATTGCAGGTATCGCATCAATGCAGGTTTCGGCATCCATCCGCGGATCATCAGGTCCGGCAGCACATAAAACGGTACGTCCGGCACGCCCAGACTGCGCGCCAGATCGCTGTCTGCGGCGTGGCGCGTCACGCGCCAGCCTGCGCCGGCAGCCGCAGTGTCAAGTTCCACCGCAGCACGGGCGCAATCGGCACAGTCCGGCGCGGTGAAAAACGCGATGGCGCGCGGTGCGGGCCATTCCCCGAACAGCGCCATTCCATGCGCCGCGATCAACGCCAGATCGGCGGATTTTTCGTCCGCATAGGGGTCGGGCGGCGCCAAAGCGCGGGCGATGATCTGCGGATCAGCCAGCAGGGCGCGGCGCACTTCTGTGCCAAAGGCCGCGCGCGCCGCGGGTGTCAGGTCCAGCCCGTCGGACCACGCCGGGGCGGCGCACAGGGCCAGACCGACGCAAAGCCGCTTCATTTCGCCCGTGCGGCGGCCACCAGCTGCGTCATCCCCGCCAACGGCACATAGCCGCGCAGCATCTGATCGCCCAAAACGAACGTCGGGGTGCCGTTGATCTGCAACCGCCCGGCAAGTTCGTGGTTGGCGGCGATCACCGCCGATACTTCGGGCGCATCCATCCGGGCCAGCACTGCCAACGGATCAAGCCCGGCGTCGGTTGCCAGCCCCGCCAGCGCCTGCGGGCTGATCGGGCCCCTGCGGGCGATCAGGGTGTCATGCATCGCCTTGTAGGCGTCGTCGCCGGCGATCTGGCGCACCGCGATGGCGAAACGCGACGCCAGCATCGATTCTTCGCCCAGAATCGGGAATTCCTTCAGCACGAACCGGATGTTGCCATCCTTGGCCACCAGTTCGGCGACCTCGTCATGCGCCTTGCGGCAATAGCCGCAGCGGTAATCGACGAATTCCACCAGCGTCAGGTCACCCGCCAGATTGCCGCCGGCCCACGACCCGGCATCCTGAAAGATGTCCTGTGCATTGACCTGCACCAGTTGCGCGTCGCCTTGCGCCTGTTCAACGGCCTGGCGGTCTTCCAGTGCGGCGACGGCTTCCATGATGACCTGCGGGTTTTCCAGCAGATACTTGCGGACTTCGGCCTGAAAGGCGGTGCGTTCCGCGTCGTTCATCCGGGTCACGTCAAACGCCCATGCGGGGGCCGCAAGCGCAGAAACAAGGAAAAGGGGCGCCAAGGCGGCGGCAAATATGCGGGTCATCGGATCATCTCCTGGTCACTTCGTGGTTCAATTTGTGGTTCACTTGCGGTGTTATCGGCGGGCTTGGCGTTTCAACGCCTGCTCTGCCGCGGCTAAGGCATCCTGCGCCCGAAGCCAAGCGGCAGAACCACGCGGCAAAAGGCCCGAGGCCCGGTCGGCATTGATTTTTGCATCTTTCGGACGCCCCAGCAGCAGATAGCGTTCGGCGGTGGCGAGCGCCGCGTCACCCGGTCGGTTCAGTTG
The DNA here is from genome assembly GCA_038205135.1 of Rhodobacterales bacterium. GTDB lineage: Bacteria > Pseudomonadota > Alphaproteobacteria > Rhodobacterales > Rhodobacteraceae > UBA9554. The sequence goes on along the minus strand of JBBRCF010000017.1, from coordinate 9,950 downwards.
CGCATGGGCCGTCGCCAGATCGCGCAATGCGGGCGGGTTGCTGGCATCGCGCGCCAGCGCGCGTTGCAGCGACGCCGTTGCCGCGCGGGCATCGCCCGCAGCCAGTTGTGCGCGGCCCAGCCCGGCCAGCACCTGGGCATCGCGCGGAGCCAGCTGGGCTGCGCGGCCAAAAGCCGCCACAGCGGCGTCCGCAGCGCGGCCTTCAAGAAGGATCTGGCCTTTCAGGTCGTACAGGTAGGCGTCGTTGGGCCGCAGCGCGATGGCCCGGTCAATCGCGGCGCGCGCCCGTGCCGCGTCCGGCGTCCGGTGCCAGGCGATCGCCTGCCGCATCAGGGTGATGTCATCGGTGCCGGGGATCTGTCCGGTTGCGCGCAGCGTGGCCGACGGTGCGTGGGTGAACGCCGCCAGTTTCGCCTTGGCGCGGGTAAACCAGTAAGCCGCTTCGGCCGATCCGGGAACGGGCGTGGTTGTCGCACCTTGCGCCTCGATCGCGCGCAACCGGTCGCGGCTGAGCGGATGGGTAAGGGCATAGGGGTCGGCACGTTCGGCCATCAGCAATTCCTGATTCTTGAACAGCGCCAGCACCTCGACATAGCCCGCCAGATCGATGCCTGCCGCCCGCAGATACCGCAGGGCAGACGCGTCGGCTGCGCTTTCTTCGGCACGGGTATGGCCGAACAGCCGCCGTTCGGCTGACGACTGCACCCCCAGCGCCACCCCGGCCGCCGCTGCGCGATTGGCCCCCGAAGCCGCCGCAGCCAGCGCCAGCCCCGCACCGATGGCCGACACCGTGTTGGCGGTGCGGATATTTTCCAGCCGCCGTGTCAGATGGCCGTTGGCGATATGCGCGGCCTCGTGTGCCAGCACCGCCTGCAACTGTTCGGCCCGCGTCAGGCGCAGCAAAAGGCCGGAATGGATGAAGATGTGATTATGATCGATGACAAAGGCGTTCATCCGGTTGTCCGGAATGACCAGCACGCGGATCTGATCCGCCGGCAGGCCCGCCGCGCGCAAAACCGGCCGCGCCAACTGCCCCAGTGCATGTTCGATGTCGCCGTCGCGGATCAGCCCCTGCGCAGCCGCCGGCAGGGCAAGACAGATCGAGATGACGATGGCGATCAGGCCCCGCATTGACGCCTCCGGCGATCCCTGAGAATGGTCATGCAACAGCATGGGCGAGCAAAAGGGGCGTTGCAATGCGCAAGGCACGACGGGGACAGGTTGATCCCTTCATTGTGATGGACGTGATGGAGGCGGCCCGTGCGCTTGAGGCGGCGGGGACCCGCATCATCCACATGGAGGTCGGACAGCCGGGCACGCCCGCCCCCGCCGGGGCGCGCGACGCGCTGGCGGGGGCGATGGCGACGGATCCGCTGGGCTATACCGTCGCGCTTGGCCTGCCCGAATTGCGGGCGCGCATCGCGCGGATGTACGGTGAACGGCACGGTGTGGACCTGGATCCGGCCCGCGTGGTGGTGACGCCGGGGTCATCGGGCGCGTTCATCCTTGCGTTCACCGCGCTGTTTGATGCCGGCGACCGGGTCGGCATCGGCGCGCCCGGCTATCCCAGCTATCGCCAGATCCTGCGCGCACTGAATCTGGTCGCGGTGGATATTCCGGCGCGCGCCGAAGCCCGGTTCCAGTTGCAGGTGCCCGATCTGGCGGGGCAGAATTTGCAGGGCCTGCTGATGGCCTCGCCCGCCAATCCGACGGGGACCATGCTGTCGCGCAATGATCTGGCGCTGTTGATGGGCTGGGCGCGCGAAACCGGCGCGGCCTTTTTGTCCGACGAGATCTATCACGGCATCGAATATGGCACGCGGGCTGTGACAGCGTTGGAACTGGGCGATGATTGCTATGTGATCAACTCGTTTTCGAAATACTATTCGATGACCGGCTGGCGCATCGGCTGGATGGTGGTGCCGCCGGATCATGTGCGCATCATCGAACGGCTGGCGCAGAACCTGTTCATCTGCCCGTCGCATGCCGCACAGGTGACCGCATTGGCCGCAATGGACTGCGCGAACGAATTGCAGGGCAATCTGGTGGTCTACGCCGCCAACCGCGCTCTGATGCTGGACCGGTTGCCGGGGATCGGGTTCGACCGCATCGCGCCGCCGGACGGGGCGTTCTACATCTACGCCGACGTGCGTCACCTGACCGATGACAGCCGCGCTTTTGCGGCGGAAATCCTGCACAAGGCGGGCGTGGCGGTCACGCCGGGGCTGGATTTCGACCCGGTGCGGGGGCACGGCACCTTGCGGTTTTCCTATGCGCGGGCGACGGCGGATATCATCGAGGGGCTGGCGCGGCTTGCGGCGTTCATGGCCGACCGTCAGGCCGCCCGTGAAGGTTGACCCCGTGCCGGTTGACCTACACGTGATCGTGCAAACCGCGCGGCGATGCGCTAGGGTTCGTGGGTGAAACCGAGGTGCCGATGATCCGTCTGTTGACCCTGCTGGTGCTGGCGCTGTGGCCGTTGCGGGCGGCTGCTGAATTTGGCGCGCTGGCGCGGATCGATGGTGCGGCGGCGCTGGTGGATCAGGCCGATACGGTGGTGCTGGATCTGGGTCTGTCGCAGGGCGTGCCGTGGCGGCTGTTCACGCTGGATGCGCCGCACCGGTTGGTGATGGATTTCCGCGAGCTGGATTTTGCCGGACTGCCGCCCGATTTTGACCGCTCGACCGTCGTCACTTCGGTGCGCACCGGGCGATTCCAGCCGGGCTGGACACGGATGGTGCTGGAATTGGCGGGGCCGATGGCGGTGCGCACGGCGGGGTTGCAGGTGGCGCAGGACACCGGGCGCGCGGCGCTGCGGCTGGTGCTGGCGCCAACGGATGACGCAGGGTTTGCCGCCACCACGGGCGCGCCGCGCGATCCCCGCTGGGATCTGCCCGCGCCCGCACTGACCGCGCCTGCGCCGCGCGCGCCGGGTGCGCCCCTGATCGTGGTGCTGGACCCCGGGCATGGCGGTATCGATCCGGGGGCGGACCGCGACGGCCATACCGAAAAGGCGCTGATGCTGACCTTTGCGCAGGAACTGGCCGAAGAATTGCGCCGGTCCGGCCGGTTCGATGTGGTGTTGACCCGCACCGATGACCGGTTCGTGTCGCTGGAACAGCGCGTCGCTTTTGCGCACGCCATGCGGGCCGACCTGTTCCTGTCGCTGCACGCTGATGCGCTGGCCGAAGGTCAGGCGACCGGCACCGCATTGCATCTGTTGTCCGACAGCGCCAGCGACGAGGCGACCGCGCTGCTGGCGGAACGGCATGACCGCGACTCGCTGCTGTCTGGGGTGGACCTCAGCGGGCAGGATGATCAGGTCGCCGTCGTGCTGATGGATCTGGCGCGCATGGAAACTACCCCGCGGGCCGAGGCGATGGCCGAGGCGCTGATCGCGTCGATCGGTGCCAATGATCTGCCGCTGAACCGCCGCCCGCTGCGGCGCGGGGCGTTTTCGGTGCTGAAGGCGGCGGATATACCGTCGCTGCTGATCGAGGTCGGTTTCCTGTCAAGCCCGCGCGATCTGGCCAATCTGATCGATCCGGATTTTCGCGCCCGGATGGCCGTGGCCATTCGCATGGGGCTGGAGGACTGGGTCCTCGCGGATGCCGCCCGCGCCGGGCTGGTGCGACAATGACCGGGGGGGCGGAATGCCATTCCGGTCGGCGCAGTTCCGCCGTTTGTGTTTTGACGCTGTGCTGCGCAAGGTGTAATGACGCGGGCACACATGGAAAGGTTGGCCGGTGGTTCGTTTCGTAATGTCCTTGCTGGGGGGCCTGTTCACCCTGGTGACACTGGGGACATTCGCTGCGGCGTTGTCCATCGGGGCGGTGTTCTACATCTATGGCCGTGATCTGCCCAGCTATGAAAGCCTGGCGCAGTATTCGCCGAAAACCATCAGCCGGATCTATTCGGGATCTGGCCAGATCATCGACGAATTTGCCGTCGAACGCCGTCTGTTCACCCCGGTCGAGGAAATCCCCGATCTGGTGAAATTCGCGTTCATCGCGGCAGAGGACCAGAATTTCTACTCGCATCCCGGTGTCGACATCAAAGGCGTGATGTCGGCGGTCTGGGATGCGGCCGCGTCGGGTGGTGACACGGTGCGTGGCGCGTCGACCATCCCGATGCAGGTGATGAAGAATTTCCTGCTGGACGGGTCGCGCAGCGCCGAACGCAAGGTCCGCGAAATGCTGCTGGCGGTACGGGCGGTCAGCAGCCTTGGGCGGGACCATATCCTCGAACTGTATCTGAACGAGATTTTTCTGGGTCAGAACGCCTATGGCGTGGCCGCCGCCGCCCAGACCTATTTCAACAAGTCGCTGGATGAACTGACAGCAGGCGAGGCTGCCTATCTGGCGGCGCTGCCGAAACAGCCGTCCGATCTGCATCCGGTGCGGAATTACGATTATGCCATGGATCGCCGCAACTACGTGCTGGGCCGGCTGCTGGATGATGGCTATATCACCCGGGCGACCCATGACAGCGAACGTGCCATGACGTTGCAGACGGTGCAATCTGGCGCACTGGACAGTTTCCGGTCCACGGTGCCGCCGCGCGATTATTTCACCGATGAAATCCGGCGGCAGTTGTCGGTCCGCTATTCCGAGGAAGAATTCTTTTCCGGCGGGTTGTCGATCCGGGCCACCGTCGACCCCGACATGCAGGTGCAGGCCGCCGTTGCGCTGCGCCGCGCGCTGGAAAAGTTCGACCGCGGCACCGGGGTCTGGCGTGGAACGCGGGTCAAGTTGCCCGCCGAGGTGCTGGATAATGACGCCGCCTGGCGCGACGCGCTGGCCAAGACCGTGATGGCCCGCGACATCTTGCTGGACGCGCCGTGGTATCCCGCAGTGGTGCTGGGGTTCGGCGAGGACGGGGCCCGCATCGGGATCGAAGGCATGCCGGATGATGCCGACGGGCACTGGATCACCGCCAAAGATGTGCAATGGGCGCGCAAACGGCGGGAAGACGGCAAACTTGGCAAAAAGGCGCAGCGCCCCGAAGACCTGCTGGAAGCCGGCGATGTGGTGCATGTGCGCGCGATGACCGACGATACCACCGGGGCCTTCGTGCGCTGGACCCTGCGGCAGGTGCCCGAGGTGCAGGGCGGATTCATGGCGATGGACGTCAATTCCGGCCGCGTGATCGCGATGCAGGGCGGGTTCAGCTATCAGCATTCGGTGTTCAACCGCGCGACGCAGGCCCGGCGTCAACCGGGGTCATCGTTCAAACCCTTTGTCTATGCGGCGGCGCTGGACAGCGGCTATACACCCGCCACCATCGTCATCGACGCGCCGATCGAGGTGGACACCCCGCAAGGCCTGTGGCGGCCCAAGAATTCGTCCGACAAATTCTATGGCCCGACGCCGATGCGCACCGGCATCGAACAGTCGCGCAACCTGATGACCGTGCGTCTGGCCCAGGAAGTGGGCATGGACGTCATCGCCGACTATGCCGAACGGTTTGGCGTCTATGACCGGATGAACCCGTTTCTGGCCAATTCGCTGGGGGCCGAAGAAACCACGCTGTACCGTATGGTGGCCGCCTATGCGATGTTCGCCAATGGCGGCGAACGGGTGGAACCCACGCTGGTGGACCGTGTGCAGGATCGCAACGGCGCCACGATCTACCGCCATGACAAACGGGTCTGCGTCGATTGCGCCAATCCCGATCTGGACCCGGCGCTGTCGCCCACCATCGCATCCGACCGGGAACGGGTGATGAACGATATCACGGCCTATCAGTTGACCTCGATGCTGGCGGGCGTGGTCGAACGTGGCACCGCGCGCGGTTCCATCAAGCTGCCGGTGCCCGTCGCGGGCAAGACCGGCACGACAAACGATTCGCTGGATGTCTGGTTTGTGGGGTTCACGAATTCCATCGTGGCAGGCTGCTACATCGGCTATGACACGCCGCAGTCGATGGGCGACAGCGCTTCGGGCGGTGGGGTCTGCGGCCCGGTGTTTCAGGAATTCATGCTGGAAGCGACCAAAAAGTACGGCGGAGGCCGGTTCAGCATCCCCGATGGCGGCCAGTTCATCAAGATCGACCGTTTCTCCGGGGCGCGGCTTTCGGATGATGCCAGCGGCGACCACGTGGTGGCCGAATTCTTCCGCGAGGGCGAAGAGCCGATCTTTGGCGTCACTTTTGACGGCGGTTTTGCCATGGGGTCGAACCTGCCGCTGGTCGAAGAACTGAGCAGGCGGTCCGGCAAGCAAGTCATCACGTCAACCGGCAAGAAGGCCGTGGTCGGGCCGAGGTCCAGCTTTGGCAACCTGTCGTCAGGCGGACTTTACTGACGGGTCGTCAACATACGGGATGTCGCCCTCTGCGGCCAGTTCGTCGATGCCTTGCTGCACGATCAACCGGTACAGATGCCAGGTTGCATGGCCAAACAGCGGCAAAGTGAAAAACAGCCCCAGAAACAGCGGCACCATGCCGACGAATGTCAGCACCGCGATGAACAACCCCCAGGCCAGCATCGGCGCGGGGTTCTGCACGACGGTCTGAAAGCTGGCGATCATCGCGGTGATGCAATCCACCTCGCGGTCCAGCAGCATGGGCAGCGAAATCACCATGGTCATGAACAACAACAGCGCAAAGGCCCCGCCCACAAGGGTGCCGATGGCCAGCATCAGCAGACCGTTCGGGGTCATGAAAATTTCGAGGCTGGACGACACGTTGGTCATCACCGACAGGCCCATGAACAGCGCAAAGATCATGTGGCCCAGAAAAAACCACGCCAGGAAAATGAACAGCACCAGCGCGGACATCATCGGCAACTGCCGGCGGCCCTGCAACAGCACCACGCCAAAGATCTGGTACAGGTCCAGAGGCTGATCGTCGGCCAGACGGCGGCTGACTTCGTACAGCCCGACCGCGGCAAAGGGCCCGACCAGCGGAAATCCGACCGCAGCAAAGATCAGCCAATAGGTTTGCCCGGTGATCCAGGTAATCCAGACCATGAACAGGCCAAGTGCAACATAAACCGCTGCAAAGATCAGCCCGAACACCGGCGCCCGGCGCAAGTCGGCAACCGACCTTCGCAGCGCCTCGCCCAGTAACGGCAACGTCACGCTACCCAGAGGTGGCACGCCATGTGGCAGTTCCTTGATCATCATTCCCCCTTGGCCCGCGACGGGCAACCGCACTTATGCGCGTTTCGGAATATATTGGCGCGGGGCGGGGTGGAAAATCAAGCGATCAGATCAAACAGGCTCCGCGGGGCGGCGCAGATTGGGCCAATCGGTCGCCTGATGCCAATGCTGCGCCAGTTGCAACAGCCGGGCGTCGCTGCCGGTGGGGCCGATGATCTGCAATCCCATCGGCAGGCCCGCAGCCCCGAACCCGGCGGGCACGGCGGTGACGGGCAGGCCGATCAGCGCGGCGGGCACCACCACCTCCATCCAGCGGTGATAGGTGTCCATGGCGCGGCCCGCGATGGCGGGCGGGCTGACCCATTCGACCGGGAACGGCCAGACCTGCGCGGTGGGCAGGATCAGCGCGTCATAGGTTTCGAACAGTTTCGCCGCCACCTGATACCAGCGCGACCGCATCGCCGACAGCGCAAGGATGTCGGGCGCATTCAGGGCCAGACCCGTCTCGATTTCCCACACCGCATCCGGTTTCAGGCCGGCGCGTTTGACAGGATCATGATAGAACACGCCCAGCCGGGCGGCATTGGCAAAGGCGCGCAGGCCCAGCCAGCTTTGCCATATTTCCGCAGCCGGGAACGGCGCGGGCAGCGGATCGACATGCGCGCCCAGCCCCTGCATCTGAACCAGCGCAGCCTCGCAGGTGGCGATAACACCAGCCTCCATCGGCCATGCCCCGCCCCAATCGCCTAGCCATCCCAGGCGCGCCCCGCGCAGATGATCGCCCGGCGCGGGGATCAGCGGGCCGGCGTCGCGTGACAGCGGCATGCGGGGGTCACGACCGCTTTGGGTTTCCAGCAACGCGGCCAAATCGCGCGGGCTGCGCGCCATCGGGCCCAGCGTGGCCAGAGGGTGCATATAGACATCGCCCACCGGGTCATTCGGCACCAGACCCCAGGTCGGGCGATGGCCATAGACGTTGTTCCACCCCGCGGGGTTGCGCAAACTGCCCATCATGTCGGACCCGTCCGCGACACAGACCTGCCGCATCGCCAGCGCGACACCCGCGCCGCCCGACGATCCGCCCGCAGAGCGATTCAGGTCATAGGGGTTGCGTGTCGTGCCATGCACCGGATTGAAGGTGTGACTGCCCAGCCCGAATTCCGGCGTGTTGGTCTTGCCGATGAACAGCGCGCCGGCATCCCGCATCCGCCCGATCGCCAGATCATCGGCGGGGGCCACGAAATCCTTGAACAGCGGTGATCCCCATGACGTGCGCAGCCCCGCGACATTGGCCAGATCCTTGACCGCCACGGGGATCCCATGCAGCCAGCCCTTGCACGGGGCGGCGTCCGCCGCATGGGCCGCAGCCAGCAGCGTATCAGCGTCCGGCATTGCCACGATGGCGTTGACGGACGGATTGGTGGCGTCGATCCGCGCCAGCGTTGCCTGCATCAATTCGACAGCGGAAATCTCGCCCGCGCCTAACGCCGCTGAAATATCCAATGCGTTGCGGTTCAGGATATCGTCCATGGTGCCCCCCGTTTTGCCGCGACAGTGGTCGGGGCCGCGCGCAAGGACAAGAGGCGATCAGACCTTAATGCGCAAGCGGGGCGATCAGCCCGCGTTCGCTTCGGCCCGCGATTTGCCCGCCACGTCCAGCGCCAGTGTCGCCGCCATGAACCCGTCGATCTCGCCGTCCAGCACACCCTGAGTGTCAGAGGTTTCATGGCCGGTCCGCAGATCTTTCACCATCTGATAGGGCTGCAACACATAGGATCGGATCTGGTTGCCCCAGCCCGCGTCGCCCTTGGCCTCGTGGGCGGCGTTGGTGGCGGCGTTGCGTTTGTCCAGTTCCAACTGATAGAGCCGCGATTTCAGCGTTTTCATGGCGATGTCGCGGTTCTGATGCTGGGATTTTTCCGACGACGTCACCACGATGCCGGATGGAAAGTGCGTGATGCGCACGGCAGAGTCGGTCTTGTTGACGTGCTGGCCGCCCGCACCGGAGGACCGGTAGGTGTCGATGCGGATATCCTTGTCCTGCACCTCGATCTCGATGTTGTCATCAACCACCGGATAGACCCAGATCGAGGTGAACGACGTGTGCCGCCGCGCCGCTGAATCGTAGGGCGAAATGCGGACAAGCCGATGCACACCGGATTCGGATTTCAGCCAGCCATAGGCGTTATGGCCCGATATCTTGTAGGTGATGGATTTGATCCCGGCCTCTTCGCCATAGTTCACCGACTGGATCTCGACCTTGTAGCCCTTGCGCTCGGCCCAGCGGGAATACATCCGTGCCAGCATCGACGCCCAGTCACAGCTTTCGGTGCCACCTGCGCCGGCGTTGACTTCAAGGAAGGTGTCGTTGGCGTCAGCTTCGCCGTTCAGCAGCGCTTCCAACTCTTTCTCGGCGGCTAGCGCCTGCAAGGTTTTCAGTGCGGCTTCGGCTTCCGTCACCACGCCTTCGTCCGATTCCATCTCGCCCAGTTCGATCAGATCGACGTTATCCTGCAGATCCTGTTGCAGCTTTTTCACCGCCGTGAACGCGTCCAGCAGCATCTGCCGTTCGCGCATCAGCTTCTGCGCTTTTTCGGGGTCGTTCCACAGGGTCGGGTCTTCGACGCGGGCGTTGAATTCTTCCAGCCGGTAGGACGCCGTTTCCCAATCCATCCGCTGTTTCAACAGCGAAATGGATTTTTCGATTTCGGCAACGGTGTTCTGGGCGTCGGCGCGCATCGGTCAGTCCTGACAGTCATTCAGACTGGTGTGATACCTGACCCGCGCCGTCGGAGCAAGAGAGGCGCCCTAGTGGAACGGCTCGTCAGGGCGCAACAGGCGACGGTGAAA
>JBBRCF010000016.1:0-39947 GCA_038205135.1 Rhodobacterales bacterium | reverse complement strand
ACCCCAGCAGCGCGGTCAGCGGCGTGCGCAATTCATGGCTGACGTTGGCGACGAAATCGCGGCGCATCTGCGCCGCCGCCTCGCGTTCGGTCAGATCGTCGAAACACAGCAGAAATCCGCGCCCGTATTGCACCGGCAACGGCACCTGCGCCACATTCAGCATCAGTATGGTATCGCGCGGGCCATCCTGATGCAGGATGCGCGCCATCTGCCGGTCACCCGTCGCCCGCGCCGCCGCCATCGCTTCGGCCACCGGGGGTTGTCGCAAAACTGTCACCAAGGGCCGCCCCACCAAGTTGGCCCCGAACAGTGCCGCCGCCACCGGATTGCCCAGCACGATCCGTTCATTTTCATCCACCACCAGAGCGGCCAATGGCAGGGCCTGCAGATAGGACCCGATGGTCAAAGCAAAGGTGTCCGGGGTCGTTGGCGTGTCCATGGCATGCTCCTGTCACGGGCGTTTGGGCATGGCGCGACGCTGCAACGCAACAGGCCCGACTGTAAAGAGCGGTCGAATATTGAGCACAGTGTCACCAATTCTGCTATGGGATGTAATTGTCCCGGTGACAACGGCGCATTCTTCTACCTATGATGGCATTACGGGTCACGTTTTCGTGCCGTTCCTGAATTCCTTCTGCCAAAGGAAGACTCAATATGACGCCAAAGCGCTTCGTTCCTTCCGGGGGGACGATCATCATCCACTCTGAAACGGCCCCAAGTTGGGATGCATCGCGCCCATGTCTGGATTATCGCTGGTTCACACCGAAATTCGTACAGCGCATTCAACCGGACGAGGTTGCCTGCTGGCTGTTCTGCGCCGAATATGACGCGCTGGATATTGTCCGGATTCTGGTGCAGGCCGGATTTTCCGGTACATTGCGCACCCGATCGGTGCCGCTGTCGCGCCCGGGGATCGTCCGGCGGGAAATCCTGCGCGAATGTGCGGGACAGACGGCGGGCATCAGCGCAGGGCTGCGGTTGATCATGGAAACGAGCAGCCCCCACACCGGCGCGCATCACGTTTACGAAGCGGGGGTCTTGTTCCCTGGTCCGGTGATTGCGCCGGATCTGCTGACCCGCACCGCCTGACCCGCACCAACGGCCGAACGCGTGGTTACACCGCGACCAACCCGGCGCGGAACCGGCGCATGTTGTCCTGATAATGCCGCGCCGACCAGCGCAGCCGTTCGATGGCGGCGGCGTCCAGCGTCCGCACAACGCGGCCCGGCGCCCCCATCACCAGACTGCCGTCGGGGATCTCCTTGCCTTCGGTCACCAGTGCGCCGGCGCCGATCAGACAATCCCGCCCGATTCGCGAGCCATTCAGGACTGTTGCCCCCATGCCGATCAGGCTGTTGTCGCCGATGGTGCAACCATGCAGCATCGCCTTGTGCCCGATGGTACAGCCCGCGCCGATCGTGACCGGAAACCCGATATCGCTGTGCATCACCACGTTTTCCTGCACATTGCTGCCCTGCCCCAAGGTGATGCATTCATTGTCACCGCGCAAAGTGCAGCCGAACCAGACCGATGTGCCACTGTGCAGCACGACATTGCCGATGACATGGGCACCGGGGGCCACCCAATAATCGCCATCCGCAGGCAGGGTCGGCGCCAGACCGTCCAGAGCATACAGCATCAGATCAATTCCTCGAATTGGGATTGCAGCACGCGGACATGATCGACCAGCCCCGGCTGCTGTTCACGCCGCAGCCGGGTCGCTGCGACGATGGTGGTCAGACGGACAAAGGTCTGGTCAAGATCGTCGTTGACCAGCACGAAATCATAGCCGTCCCAATGGCTGATCTCGTCCCAGCTTTTTTCCATCCGGCGCGCGATCACCTCGGGCGCGTCCTGACCGCGCGCGATCAGGCGGCGGCGCAGTTCGGCGATCGACGGCGGCAGGATGAAGATCGACAGCGTGAACCGCCCCAGCACCGAATTGCGGATCTGCTGCGCGCCCTGCCAGTCGATGTCGAACAGTACGTCACAGCCCTGCGCGATGGCGGTTTCCACCGGGGCCCGCGGCGAGCCGTAGTAATTGCCGAACACATGCGCATGTTCCAGCATGTCGCCGCGCGCGGCCTGATGCTTGAAATCCGCCTCGGACTGGAAATGGTAATCCGCGCCGTCCGCTTCGCCGGGCCGGGGCGCGCGCGTCGTGGCGGACACGGAGAATGACAGCGTCGGGTCCCACTCCAGCATGCGTTTCGACAAGGTGGATTTACCGGCACCGGACGGGGACGACAGGATGATCAGCAGGCCACGGCGGTTGGCATTGGCGGTCATGTCTTACTCCACGTTCTGGACCTGTTCACGCATCTGGTCGATCACCGTTTTCAGGTCCAGCCCGATCCGCGTCAATTCGGTTGATTGCGATTTCGAACACAGCGTGTTGGCCTCGCGGTTGAATTCCTGCATCAGGAAATCCAGTCGCCGCCCCACCGGGTCGCCGCCCGCAAGCAACGCGCGCGCCTGCCCGACATGGGCCGACAGGCGGTCAATTTCCTCGGTCACATCGGTTTTCACCGCGATCAGCGCCAGTTCCTGTGCCAACCGCGCCGGATCCACCGCATCCGTCACCGCCAGAACGCGGGCAACGGCGGCGATCAAACCACGCTCGGCCTCGGGCGCGCGTGCGCTGGCCGCCATGTCGGCGGCGGCGGTCAGCGCGGCAATGGCGTCGATCTGACGGGTCAACACGGCGGCCAGCGCCGCGCCCTCGGCGGTGCGCGCCGCATCAAAGGCCGCCAGCAACGCCGGGATATCCGCCAACAGCACCGCCAACAGCGCGCCGCTGTCCGCATCGGGTTCCGACGCGTCGAACATGCCGCGCAGGTTGAGGATTTCCGCACTGGACGCCGGCCCGACCGACGCGCCCGTGGCATGCGCGCGCACCTCGATCTGCACCAGGGCGGCCATGACCTGATCCAGCAGCACAGCGTTCAGCGCCGCACCGCCCGCTCCTGCGTCCCGCAGCAGCCGCAAGGACAGCGACACCGCCCCGCGCGTCGCCGATCTGGTCAGCGCGGCACGCAGCGCAGGGTCCAGCCCGGTGATCCAGTCCGGGACCCGCAGGCGCAGGTCCAGCCCCTTGGCGTTGACCGACCGCAGGTCCCAGACCCAGGAAAACTCGGCACCCTGGCCGTTCAGCGTGGCAAAGCCGGTCATCGAGCGGATCATCGGGCATCTTTCGGTTGCGTGCATCCGGGATAGGCGGATGAAGCCCCCGCCGCAAGACCCGCGGCCCGCCCAGAATCATCCGGGGGCATCCGGTGCACCCGGGGGCATCCCAGAGGCCGGCGCGCGCGCCACGCCACGTCCCGCCGGGGCGGTTGCGGGAAAAGCGGCAATCCTTAACCAAAGGTTACGAATATTGTCTGACCAGAGCGATGAATTGTGGCATATTGACGGCACATTCCCGGCGCAAACCGCGCAAGGGCGATGTGTCCGGAGAACCCGACGCGAAACCTGATCCAGCGCGGAGCCATTCCATGACCGACGACAGCACGCAACCCGGCCGCATCGTGACCTTGCCCTCCGGCAAGGACCGGTCTGACAGCGATCTGTTCCTGAAGGTGGACCGCTATTGGCAATCCCAGCGGCGCGGACGCGTGGCGCCGTTGCGGTCGGACATCGACCCGCGCGCCATCGCCGCCGCCCTGCCCTATGTGTTGATCGCCGAACGGCTTGCGCCGGGGATCGCGCGGTTGCGGATCGCGGGGTCGGAACTGAATGACCTGCTGGGGATGGAGGCGCGCGGCATGCCCATGACGGTGTTCGCCGAACCCGACGCGCGCCGCGTTCTGAACAGCGCCATCGAAGACGTCTGCGCCAGCCCGGCCGTGGTCGAAATGCGCCTGACGGCGGCGGCATCCTATGGCCGGCCGGCGCTTGCGGGGCGGCTGATGCTGTGGCCGCTGCTATCCGAGGCCGGTCTGCTGGACCGGATCCTGGGCTGCCTTGTTCCGATCGGCGAAACCGGGCGTGTGCCGCGCCGATTCCAGATCAGCGCGCCGCGGCTGTATCGGCTGGACCCATCGCCCAAAGCCGCGCCGCGCGTCGATCACATCCTGCCGCAGCCGGGGTTTGCCGAAGCCGCCCCCGCCTTTGTCGGCGCACGACCCGGCGCCGCCCCCCCTGCGCTGCGCACGCGGGGGCACCTGCGTCTGGTCAAATCCGACGTCTGATCAGCCGGCCACCACGGCAGCCCGCGCGCGGCGCAGGTCCGAAAGTTCTTCGGCCACCAGAAACGCCAGTTCCAGCGATTGCGTCGCGTTCAGGCGCGGGTCGCAGGCAGTGTGGTAACGGTCGGACAGATCCTCGTCGCGCACAGCGTGCACGCCGCCGGTGCATTCGGTCACATCCTGCCCGGTCATTTCGAAATGCACGCCCCCCGGCACGGTACCTATGGCGCGGTGCATCGCGAAAAATTCGCGCACCTCGCGCAGCACCGCCTCGAACGGACGGGTCTTGTAACCGGACGCCGATTTGACCGTGTTGCCATGCATCGGGTCGCAGACCCACAACACATTGGCGCCTTCCTCGCGCACCGCCTGCAGCAGGCGCGGCATGTGTTCGGCAACCTTGCCCGCGCCGAACCGGGTGATCAGCGACAGCCGCCCGGGTTCATTGCCCGGGTTCAGCCGCGCCATCAGCACCTTGAGGTCGGATGCGGTCATCGTGGGGCCGCATTTCAACCCGATCGGGTTCAGCACGCCCCGCGCATATTCGACATGTGCGCCGTCGGGCTGCCGGGTACGGTCGCCGATCCAGATCAGATGCGCCGACCCCGCCAGCCATTTGCCCGATGTGCTGTCCTGCCGGGTCAGCGCCTGTTCGTATTCCAGCAACAGCGCCTCGTGGCTGGTGTAGAAATCCACCGTCTGCAACTCGTGCCGCGCGGCACTGTCCAGCCCGGCCGCCTTCATGAAATCCAGCGTGTCGGAAATGCGGTTCGCCATATCGCGGAACCGGCTGGCCTTGTCGCTTTCGGTGAACCCAAGCGTCCAGGAATGCACCTGATGCACATCCGCATAACCGCCGGTGGAAAACGCGCGCAGCAGGTTCAGCGTGGCCGCCGATTGCAGATAGGCCTGCAACATGCGGCCCGGGTCGGGCTGACGCGCATCGGGTGTGGCGGCCAGATCGTTGATGATGTCACCGCGATAACTGGGCAGTTCGACGCCGTTGATCACCTCGGTGGGCGCGGACCGCGGCTTGGCGAACTGCCCCGCCATGCGACCGACTTTGACCACCGGCACCTTGGCACCATAGGTCAGCACCATCGCCATCTGCAGCATCACCTTGAACGTGTCGCGGATCGCGTTGGCGGAAAACTGGTCGAACGACTCGGCGCAGTCGCCGCCCTGCAGCAGGAACGCCTCGCCGCGTGCGGCAGCGGCCAGCGCGGTCTTCAGCTTGCGCGCCTCGCCCGCGAACACCAGCGGCGGGTACTTCGCCAGTTGGGTTTCCACCTCGGCCAGCCGTGCGGCATCCGCATAATCCGGCATCTGGATGCGCGGACGCGCGCGCCAGGTGGATTTCTGCCAGTCGAGAGCGGGGGCATGCATGGCAAGGGTCCTTTGTCGTCAGAGCCGGCATCACGGGCCGGACCGCAATAATCCGGGTCGTTTGCCTATAGCAATCGCCGCATCAAAGAACCAGTCCGAAGGCTCACATAACGTTACCGGCCAATCGCGTCGTTTTCGGCATATCACCTTGCGGCGCGCTCTTGCGGGCCTGTCACAAACCTGTTCAATGATGGCCCGACAGCGCCGGGGTGCGGCGCAGGAGCGCAGCATGATCAGCACGTCCACCGCCCGCAGAATGGCGGCCAGCACCACCCGCACGACGGTTGCCGCTCCGCGGCGGTTCGTGTTCGTGTTGCTGGATAATTTCACGCTGCTGAGTTTCGCCTCGGCACTGGAGTGTCTGCGCATCGCCAACCGGATGCTGGACCGTCCGGCCTATGGCTGGATTCTGGTCGGCGAAGGCGGCGGTTCGGTCAAATGCTCTGCGGGCACCGAATTCCGCGTCGATGCAGATCTGATCGAACTGGACCGCGAGGATACCGTGCTGGTCTGCGGCGGGATCGATGTGCAAAAATCCGCAACAAAGAAACTGCTGTCATGGCTGCGCCGCGAGGCCCGCAAAGGCATGGCGCTGGGCGGGCTGTGCACCGCATCCTACGCGCTGGCCAAGGCCGGGCTGCTGGATGGCAAACGCGCCACGATCCACTGGGAAAATCAGGACAGTTTTCTGGAAGAATTCGAAGACGTGAAGCTGACGAAATCGGTGTTCGTCGTCGATGGCAACCGGATGTCCACAGCAGGGGGCACGTCGTCGATCGACCTAATGCTGAAACTGATCGCCGATGACCATGGCGAAGACGTCGCGAACCTGGTGGCGGATCAGTTGATCTATAACACCATCCGCACCGATCAGGACACGCAGCGCCTGTCGGTGCCGACCCGCATCGGCGTGCGGCATCCCAAACTGAGCCAGGTGATCCAGAAGATGGAAACCGCCATCGAGGAACCGATCAGCCCGTCCATTCTGGCGCGTGATGTCGGCATGTCCACGCGACAGCTGGAACGGCTGTTCCGGCGTTACCTGAACCGCAGTCCGAAACGCTATTACATGGAACTGCGCCTGCAAAAGGCGCGCAACCTGTTGATGCAGACCGACATGAGCGTGATCAACGTCGCGCTGGCCTGCGGGTTCGCCAGCCCGTCGCATTTTTCGAAATGCTACCGCGCGCATTACGACACGACGCCCTACCGCGAACGCGGCAGCCACGCGACGCGACTGTCGATCTGAGGCAGCCCGGTTTCCGGTTTTCAGTTGAGGCTGCGGGGCGGCGGCGCGCGGCGCACGTCCTCGGGGTGGATGAAATCCAGCCCCAGCCCGTCGCGCATCATCCCCTCCAGATCGGTCAGAAACAGCGCGAAAAGCGGCAATTGCCCGTCCGGGGTCCAGTCCGGCACCGCATCGATCAGGGCTGACAGGCTGTCCAGCACCGCATCGGCCAGATCGCTTTCGGGGTCCAGCGTCGCCCAGGTTTCGCGGTCCAGTTCCGCCACCAGCGACCGCAGGGTGGCATATTGCGGGGCCAGCAGCCCGGCCATGTAGACAAAATCGGCGTTGTTCAGGCCGTTATCCTCGGGGCGGATGAATTTACCGGACGGAAAGCGGATGAAGGGCGCGTTGCCCTCGACCGGGTCCAGCGTGACGATGGCGCGGCCCGCCAGATCGCGGTCAAGATAATTATAGGCTCCGGGGGCCAGCACGAACACCACCGCCGCCGCCGCCGCAATCGCCGGGTCCAGCCCCAGCGCCGCAAGGCCCAGACCGATCAGCCCAGCCAGCACCGCATTGCCCGCGCCCAACGCCAAGGCGCGCCCCAGAACCTGCCAGATGCTTTTGTCCGCCCAGATGCGTTTGTCCACGATGCGCACTCCCCGCTGTCAGCGCACCTATGCAGGTGCGGCGCAGGCGTCAACTGCCGGGGCAATGTTAGGTGCGCGCGGTTCAGTCGCCCGGGGTCAGCCGCCAGATGGTGCCGGTGCTTTCGGCAATCATCCACAGCGCGCCATCGGGGGCTTCGCGGATGTCGCGCACACGGGCGGTTTCCGGTCCGGCGATGCGTTCGACCTCGCGCAGCGCGCCGCCTGCCGGGTCCAGCCGCGAAATCAGGTCGAACTTCAGCGATCCGATCAGGAAATCACCCCGCCATTCGGGAAACATCGCCCCGTTATAGATGACAAAACCCGACGGTGCGATGGACGGGTCCCAGTAATGCGCCGGCTGTTCCATGCCCGGTTTCGCCGTGCCCTCGCCGATCTCGCCACCGGAATATTCCACGCCGTAAGAAATGACCGGCCAGCCGTAATTGCGACCCGGCCGGATCAGGTTCACCTCGTCGCCGCCACGCGCGCCATGTTCATGCGCCCATAGCTGGCCTTGCGCGTCCAGTGTCATGCCCTGCGGATTGCGATGCCCGAAGGACCAGATTTCCGGCAGCGCGCCGGGCGTGGTCAGAAACGGGTTTCCGGGCGCGGGCGCGCCGTCGCGGGCCAGACGCAGCACCTTGCCCTGATGGGTGTCCATCTGCTGTGCCGCCTCATCCTGCCCGCGGTCGCCGATGGTCATGTAGATGTGGCCATCCGGCCCTTCGATCAGCCGCCCGCCAAAATGCCGTCCGCCCCGGGTACCCGCGCGCATCTCGAACAGCGTCTCGACCCGTTCCAGCCGGGTGCCATCGCCCGATAACCGCCCGCGAGCCAGCGCCGTGCCTGCACCACCGCGTTGTGCCTTCGCATAGGTCAGATAGACGGCACGGGTCTGCGCGAAATCGCGCGGGATCAGCACATCCAACAGCCCGCCCTGCCCGCTGTCGACCACATCGGGCACACCTGCCACAGGGCGCACGGCCCCGTCGCCCCACAACCACAGCCGCCCCTCGCGTTCGGTGATCAATACACCGCCATCGGGCAGAAAACCGAGGGACCACGGCGTGCCGTCGATCTGGGCCACAACCTCGGTTGAAATGGGGCCCGCGGCGCTGTCCAGCGCAATTCCCGGACCGGGTGCAGACAGCGCCAGACCGGCCGCCAGTATCAATGCATGTTTCATACCTATCCGGATATCACAGTTGCCCGTTCACCCCAAATGGCTGCAGGTCACGATGATGTCAGCACTGGCAGCACAGGATCATTTTTGGCCCATCTTTGGCCTCATCTTAAGCACAGCACCTGACCCGGCGGCGCACCCGGATCAATCCTCTTCACTTTTATGACGACCCGACATACGGTCGGCTCCGGACACGTTGTTCCAATCATAACCTCTTGGGGAGAAGAAACATGAAAAAGCTGCTGCTGGCCTCTGCGGCTATCGCGCTTGTGACCGGTGCTGCATTCGCCGCCGGACACTCGAAAGAAGTTAAGATCGGCATCATCCTGGGCTTCACCGGCCCGTTGGAATCGATCACACCCGCCATGGGCGCAGGCGCCGAAATGGCGATCGCCGAAGTTGTCGTCGCAGGCGGCATTCTGGACGGCATGATGCCTGTCGCCGTGCGCGGCGATTCGACCTGTGTTGATGCCGCTGCCGCCACCGCGGCCGCCACTCGTCTGGTCACCTCCGACGGCGTCTCCGCCTTCATGGGTGCGGATTGTTCGGGCGTCACCGGCGCGATCCTGCAGAACGTCGCGCGCCCGAACGGCGTGGCGATGATCTCGCCGTCGGCGACCTCGCCGGCGCTGTCCACCGCCGAAGACGACGGGCTGTTTTTCCGCACCGCGCCGTCGGATGCCCGCCAGGGCGTGGTGATGGCCGAAATCCTCGGCGAACGCGGGGTCAAGACCGTCGCGCTGACCTATACCAACAACGATTACGGCAAGGGTCTGGCGGACAGCTTTCAGGCTGCGTTCACGGCAAGCGGCGGCAAGGTGACGCTGTCGGCCGCGCATGAAGACGGCAAGGCCGACTATTCCGCCGAAGTGGGCGCGCTGGCGGCTGCCGGCGGTGATGTGCTCGTCGTTGCCGGTTACGTCGATCAAGGCGGGTCGGGCGTGATCCGTGCCGCACTGGACGCGGGCGCATTCACCACGTTCATGCTGCCAGACGGCATGGTCGGCACCGCGCTGGAAGAACGGTTCGGCATGGAACTGAACGGATCCTTCGGCCAGCTGCCCGGCACCGATTCGGATGGCGCGGCTCTGTTTCAGGCCGCAGCAACCGCCGCAGGGTTTGATGGCACCGGCGCCTTCGCACCCGAATCCTATGATGCCGCCGCGCTGATCCTGATGGCGATGCAGGCCGCCGGCTCGACTGACAGCAAGGTCTGGTCGACCAAGGTAATGGAGATCGCCAACGCTCCCGGCGAACTGATCCTGCCCGGCGAACTGGCAAAGGCGCTGCAATTGATCAAGGAAGGCAAGGACATCGATTACGTCGGCGCCTCGGCCGTGGAATTGATCGGCGCGGGCGAATCTGCCGGCAACTATCGCGAAATCGAATTCGTGGACGGCAAGATCACCACGAAGTCGTTCCGTTAAGATCGCCTTTCAATCTGTTGAACAGCCCGGAGCAATCCGGGCTGTTCCCATATTCCGAGAGCGGCACAAGCCGCCCGAATTGCGTAGAGCGGCTCAAGCCGTTCGGGGAGCGTGATGATCAAGGTTGAAAACCTGCACAAGCATTTCGGCGGCTTTCGCGCCGTCGATGGCGCCAGCCTGACCATTCGGCAGGGGTCGATCACCGGATTGATCGGCCCGAACGGCGCGGGCAAGACCACGTTGTTCAACGTGATCGCGGGCGTGCTGAAACCCACTTCGGGGCGCGTCACCATGATGGGCGAAGACATCACCGGGCTGGCCCCACACCAGTTGTTCCACAAGGGCCTGTTGCGCACGTTCCAGATTGCGCATGAATTTTCGTCGATGACCTGCCGCGAGAACCTGATGATGGTGCCGGCGGACCAGTCCGGTGAACGGCTCTGGAACACCTGGTTCGGCCGCAAACGCATCTCCGACGAAGAACGCGCGCTCGCCACCAAAGCCGACGAGGTGCTGGAGTTTCTGACGATTTCCCATCTGGCCGACCAGAAGGCCGGAATGATCTCCGGCGGGCAGAAAAAACTGCTGGAACTGGGCCGCACCATGATGGTCGACGCGCGGATCGTGTTTCTGGACGAGGTCGGCGCGGGCGTGAACCGCACATTGCTGAACACCATCGCGGACGCCATCGTGCGGCTGAACCGCGAACGCGGCTATACGTTCGTGGTCATCGAACATGACATGGATTTCATCGGCCGCATCTGTGACCCGGTCATCTGCATGGCCGAGGGCCATGTGTTGGCCGAAGGCAGCCTGGACGAGATCAAGGCCAATGAACAGGTGATCGAGGCCTATCTGGGCACCGGCCTGAAAAACAAGGATATGCAGAACAAGGACAAGATCGCATGAGCGCGCCTTTTCTGATCGGCGAGGGCATGACGGGCGGCTATGGCAAGGGCCCGGCGATCCTGAACGATTGCACCATCGCGGTGAACCCGGGCGAAATTGCCGTGATCGTCGGGCCCAATGGCGCCGGCAAATCCACCGCGATGAAGGCGGTGTTCGGCATGCTGAACCTGCATGCGGGCCGGGTGTTGCTGGATGGCGAGGATATCTCTGCCTTGTCACCCCAGCAGCGCGTCATCAAGGGCATGGGGTTCGTGCCGCAGACCCAGAACATCTTCACGTCGATGACGGTCGAGGAAAACCTGGAAATGGGCGCCTTCATCCGCAACGACGACTACCGGGGCACGCTGGAACAGGTGTTCACCTTGTTTCCGATCCTGCGCGACAAACGCCATCAGGCGGCCGGCCAACTGTCGGGCGGCCAACGCCAGCAGGTCGCCGTGGGCCGCGCGCTGATGACGCAACCCAAGGTCCTGATGCTGGATGAACCCACGGCGGGCGTGTCGCCCATCGTGATGGACGAATTGTTCGACCGCATCATCGAGGTCGCCCGCACCGGCCTGCCTGTCCTGATGGTGGAACAGAACGCGCGTCAGGCGCTGGAAATCGCCGACCGCGCCTACGTCCTGGTGCAAGGCGCGAATGCCCACACCGGGACCGGCAAGGAATTGCTGGCCGACCCCGAAGTGCGCAAAAGCTTTCTGGGGGGATGATCATGCAGACCCAATGCCTGCCAGCGCTGGCGCTCCTTGCAACTCAGCCGGCGGCCCAAGCGGCCGCCCAGACCGCCGCGGCCGAACGCGCGATGACCTGCGGTTTCACCCTCGAATGCGCCCAGACCGCGGCGTGCGGCGAGACCGCGTATGCGATCACGGTCGTCCAGAAACATGCCGCGGCGCAGATATTCCAGATTGTGACCGATACAGAGACCTTGACCGGCAGGGGCTACGCTCTCGAGACCGGCGGGTTTCTGTTCCAGGGTGGCAACGCGAACGGCGCCCATCTGCTGACCGTCGCACCGCAGGGCAGCGCGCGCTATTCGGTGCATTTCTTCAAGGAACCGATGGCGATCAGCTATCACGGCCAATGCGGGGAGCTACGCTGATGGACCCGATAAACGCGATCGTCGCACTGGCGAATTTCGTGCTGATCCCCGGCATCGCCTATGGCAGCCAGCTCGCATTGGGCGCGCTGGGGGTCACGCTGGTCTATGGCATCCTGCGGTTTTCCAACTTTGCCCATGGCGACACCATGGCGTTCGGAACCATGGTGGTGATCCTGCTGACCTGGGGTCTGCAGGCGCTGGGGGCCAGCATCGCGCCGCTGCCCACCGCGCTCTTGGCGCTGCCGCTGGGCATCGCGATCACCGCCCTGTTCATGCTGGGCACCGACCGCGTGGTGTACCGCTATTACCGCGAGAAAAAGGTCGACCCGATCATCGTCGTAATGGCCTCGCTTGGCGTGATGTTCATCATGAACGGCGTAGTGCGGCTGATCATCGGCCCGGATGACCAGAATTTTGCCGATGGCGCGCGCTTTGTCATTTCGGCTGCCACCTGGCGCGAAACGACCGGCCTGTCCGAAGCACTGACGCTGCGCACCTCGACCGTGATCACCATCGTGACGGCGGGCCTGTCGGTCTGGGCGTTGTTCTGGTTCCTGAACCGCACCCGCACCGGCAAATCGATGCGGGCGTTTTCCGACAACGAGGATCTGGCGCTGCTGTCAGGCATCAACCCCGAACGCGTGGTCCGCGTCACCTGGATCATCGTCGCGGCGCTGACCGTGATCGCGGGCACGCTCTATGGCCTCGACAAGACGTTCAAACCGTTCACCTATTTCCAGCTGTTGCTGCCGTTCTTTGCCGCTGCCATCGTTGGTGGCCTCGGCAATCCGCTGGGGGCCATCGCGGGCGGTTTCGTCATCGCGTTTTCCGAAGTCGGCGTGACCTATGCCTGGAAAAAGGTGCTTGGCCACCTCCTGCCCGAAAGTCTGGAACCCGAGGGTTTGGTGCAACTGCTGTCCACCGACTACAAATTCGCGGTCAGTTTCGGCATTCTGCTGATCGTGCTGCTGTTCAAACCCACCGGGTTGTTTCAGGGGAAATCGGTATGACCGACCGCATCAAGACACCGCTGCTGTTTGCCGCCGTCGCACTGATGCTGGTGATGACAGGCGTGCTGCAATCCTGGAACTCGACGCTGCTCATCCTGAACATGGGGCTGATTTCGGCCATCATGGCGCTGGGCGTGAACCTGCAATGGGGATTTGCCGGACTGTTCAACGCCGGGATCATGGGTTTTGTGGCCCTTGGGGGGCTGGCGACTGTGCTGGTCTCTTCGGCCCCCGTGGCGGGGGTGACGACGGGGGCCGCATTGCGGGTGCTGGGCGCGCTGTTGCTGGGGGCGGGCGCCATCGGTGTCGCAATTCTGGTCTGGCGGCTGTTGCCCAAGGGGCGGATGCGCGGGCTGGCAGTCACGCTGACGCTGATTGCGGGCTTCTTCATCTTCCGTGCCGTGTTCGATCCTGCCGTGGCGGTGATTGAAACCAACAACCCCGCCTCCGCCGGCAACATCGGCGGGCTGGGTCTGCCCGCGCTGTGGGCCTGGCCGGTGGGCGGCGTACTGGCGGCGGGCGCGGCCTGGGTGATCGGCAAGACCGCGCTGGGTCTGCGGTCCGATTACCTGGCCATTGCAACGCTGGGGATCGCCGAAATCGTCATCGCCGTTATGAAAAACGAAGACTGGCTGGCGCGCGGCGTGAAAAACGTCACCGGCCTGCCCCGTCCCTCGCCCGTCCCGCTGGAGGTGGACCTGCAGCAGGACCCCGCCTTCCTTGCACAGGCCGTCCAGCTGGGGCTGGACCCCACCACGGCCTCCACGCTCTGGGTGCAACTGCTGTATACCGTGCTGTTCGCCATCGTGCTGGCGCTGCTATTCTGGCTGACCGAACGGGCGCGGCATTCGCCTTGGGGCCGGTTGATGCGTGCGATCCGCGACAACGAAGTCGCGGCCAGCGCGATGGGCAAGAATGTCACCGCGCGGCATCTGCAGGTTTTCGTGCTGGGATCCGCCATCGTCGGGATCGCGGGTGCGATGATGACCTCTCTGGACGGGCAATTGACACCGGGCAGCTATCAGCCGCTGCGGTTCACCTTCCTCGTCTGGGTGATGGTGATCGTCGGAGGATCGGGCAACAACTGGGGCGCGGTTCTCGGCGGGTTTCTGATATGGTTTCTGTGGATACAGGTCGAGCCGCTGGGCAATCTGTTGATGCAGACGATCACCCTCGGCATGGCCGACGGCCCGCTGAAAACCCACATGATCGACAGTGCCGCCCACATGCGGTTGTTCACAATGGGGTTGCTGCTGCTGTTGGTGCTGCGGTTCAGCCCGCGTGGCCTGATCCCCGAAAGATAAGCCGGCAAAATCAGCCGGGAACATGACGGCCCCCGGCTTCTTCGGTTTCCAAATACCCCCGGGGGCCCCGGATCTGATCCGGGGCGGGGGGCAGCGCCCCCCTCGACCCCGCCCCATCAGCGCGACTTGAAAAACCCGCCCAGAATGCCGCGCACGATGCGCTTGCCGGTGGTGCCGCCCAGTTCCTTCATCACCGCCTTGCCCAAAGCCTCGCCCAGACTGTCGGGTTCGCGCGTGGTGCTGCGGCGCGCGGGCGTGGTCCGGCGCGGCGTCGGATCATAGCGGCGCGCGCGGGCGTATTCCTGTTCCGCCGCCCGACGTTCCCGTTCCAGACGCTTGTCTTCTTCCTTGCGCCATTTGTCTTCTTCGCTGCGCCGGGCGGCTTCGGCCTCCAGCCGGACCGCGTCCTGTTCGGCCCGCGCCGCCGCGTCCGCCGCCCGGTCCGCGCGTTCACGCAGCATTTCATGCGCGGACAGCCGGTCAAACGACGTGTCGTATTTCCCTGCGACCAGCGATCCGGCCATGACGCTGGCGCGTTCCGCGCCTGATATCGGCCCCACCCGCGACGACGGCGGGCGGATCAGCGTGCGTTCCACCACGCCGGGGTTGCCCTTTTTTTCCAGCACCGAGGTCAGCGCCTCGCCGACACCGACATCGCGGATGGTGTCCTCGGTATTGAAACGCGGGTTGGGGCGATAGGTTTCAGAGGCCTGCCGCAGCGCCTTCTGGTCCTTGGCGGTGAACGCGCGCAGCGCGTGCTGCACCCGGTTGCCCAGTTGGCCCAGAATGTTTTCCGGCACATCGGCCGGGTTCTGCGTGATGAAATACACCCCCACGCCCTTGGACCGGATCAGGCGCGCGACCTGTTCCACCTTGTCGACCAAGGCCTTTGGCGCGTCGTCGAACAACAGATGCGCCTCGTCGAAAAAGAACACCAGTTTCGGTTTTGCCGGGTCGCCGACCTCGGGCAAGTCCTCGAACAGTTCCGACAGCAGCCACAACAGGAACGTCGCATACAGCCGCGGCGACTGCATCAGCTTGTCCGCCGCCAGAATATTGACCATGCCACGGCCGTCAGGCGCGATGCGCATAAGATCGGCCAGATCCAGCGCCGGTTCGCCAAAGAACGCCGCCGCCCCCTG
The DNA here is from genome assembly GCA_038205135.1 of Rhodobacterales bacterium. Taxonomy (GTDB): domain Bacteria; phylum Pseudomonadota; class Alphaproteobacteria; order Rhodobacterales; family Rhodobacteraceae; genus UBA9554. Next base: position 24,419 of record JBBRCF010000016.1, on the reverse strand, counting down.
ATTTTCCAGCACCAACAGCCGCCGCTGGATCGCGCCCACCGACGCCACCGCGATATTGCCATAGCGAAGCGACAGGTCCTTGGCGTTTTCGCCCAGCCAGACCAGCATGGATTGCAGGTCCTTCAGGTCCAGCAGCGGCAGGCCTTCTTCGTCCGCCATCCGGAACGCGATGTTCAGGATGCCCTCCTGCGCCTCGGTCAGTTCCAGCAGGCGCGAAATCAGCAGCGGCCCCATTTCCGACACCGTCGTGCGCACTGGATGGCCTTGTTGCCCGAACAGATCCCAGAACATGACGGGAAACGCGCCATAGGCGAAATCGGTCAGGCCGATCTTGGCGCTGCGATCCATGAACGGCTGGTGCAGTTTGTGCGCCGGATCCCCCGCCATGCTGAGGCCCGCCAGATCGCCCTTGATGTCCGACATCACCACCGGCACGCCCGCGGCGGAAAACCCTTCGGCCAGGATTTGAAGCGTCACCGTCTTGCCGGTGCCGGTGGCCCCCGCGATCAGGCCGTGACGGTTTGCCAGCCCCAAAAGCAGGTGCTGCGGCGTGGCGTAATTCTCGCCGCCGCCCCCGATGAAGATGCTGTCGGTCACTGGTCTGTCCTTTCACTGGAAATCCGGGTCCGTCGCGAAAATACATCCTTAACCCCTGCATGCCAGAGTTAATCTTGCCCGGGGCGTCATGTCCTCTTCGCTTCGGGTTGACTTCCTCCCTGTCAGACTGGCCGCGCCTTCGGGTGCGGCCTTTTTTCGTTTGTCTGCATCGGGATGGCGGGCAAACCCGATTGACGGAGCCCGTTTTTCGTCTTACCGTAACATTCATATGTCGGCCGGTCCGGCAGGGAGTAAACGAGCGGGGGGTCCATCGGGTCCCCCGTCATCATTTCCGGTTTCCCCGAAATTCACGTGCGGTTGAACAGGAAGGCGGCGATGCACGCCTGGCGTCGCGGATGCGCGAGAATCTGCCCCGATCCTGTCGCGCCGCGGCCCGTTCGGGAAAAACCGACCTGACATGCCCGGCGCCACATGCTACGTCGCCCCTGATAGACGCCAACCCGCCAAAACCAAGAGGATCGGCAGACCATGCCCAGACTTCCCAAGGCCCTGATGACCCTGTCGCTTGCGGCCATGTTGCTGCAGGCGCTACCCGCGCTGGCGCAAACCGCCACTCCGCCTGCCGCACCGGCCGCAACCGCACCCACCGCCCCAACTGATCAGCCGGTCCCCAACGCCACGCTGGCCCCGCAGCCACTGGATCTGGGAACCCCCGCCGAAGAAGGTCCCGGCACGCCCTATATCCGCGAAACCCAGGGCGACTGGCAGATCGAATGCATCCGCGTGCCGGAAGGTCAGCAGGAACCGTGCCAGATGTTCCAGCCGATGCTGGACGCTGACGGCAATCAGGTCGCCAATGTGCGCATTTTCCGCCTGCCTGCCGGGGGCGAGGCGATCGCCGGCGCACTGGTGGCGGTGCCGCTGGAAACGCTGTTGACCGCGCAACTGACGATCAGCGTCGATAACGCGAAACCGCAACGCTATCCGTTTTCGGTCTGCGACCGGCTGGGATGTTATGCCCGCATCGGGTTCCGCCAGGCCGAGATCGATTCGTACAAGAAAGGTGCCAAGGCAACCATTTCGCTGGTGCCATTCGTGGCCCCGGATCAGAAGGTCGATCTGGACATGTCGCTGAAAGGCTTTACCGCCGCCTTTGATCTGGCGTCGATCGTCCAGCCCTGATCTGACCCTGCAAACAGAACAGGCCGCCCCGGGATGCCGGGGCGGCCTGTTGCGTTCAGGATCATCCCCGTCCGCGCCCCGGCGGCGGTCAGACTTTGCGCAGCGCGATCACCGCGTTCAGCCCGCCAAACGCAAAGGCGTTTGACAGCACAACGCTCACCTTGGCGTCGCGCGCCTCGTTCGGGACCACGTCCAGAGCGCATTCCGGGTCGAATTCCTCGTAGCCGATAGTGGGCGCGATCACGCCGTCGCGCAGCGCCATGATGCAGGCCAAGAGTTCCACCGCGCCCGTCGCACCGATCAGGTGGCCATGCATGGATTTGGTCGATGATATCATCAGCCGGTCGGCATGGGGGCCGAACACATCGGCGACCGCGGCGCATTCCGTCTTGTCATTTGCCGCCGTGCCGGTGCCATGCGCGTTGATATACCCCACCTCCTCGGGGTTGATCTGCGCATCGCGCAGCGCCCCCGCGATGGCACGCGCGGCCCCCTGTTTCGACGGCATCACGATATCGGACGCGTCCGAGGTCATGGCGAAACCGATCACCTCGGCCAGCATGTCGGCGCCGCGCGCGCGGGCGTGGTCATATTCCTCGAACACGAAGATGCCCGCGCCTTCGCCCTGCACCATGCCGTTGCGGTTCAGGCTGAACGGGCGGCAGGCGTCCTTGGACATCACGCGCAGCCCTTCCCAGGCCTTGACCCCGCCGAAACACAGCATGGATTCCGATCCGCCGGTGACCATTGCCGGCGTCATGCCCGACCGCACCATCTGAAACGCCTGCGCCATGGCGTGATTGGATGACGCGCAGGCCGTGGACACGGTGAACGACGGGCCCCGCAGGTTGTATTCCATCGACACATGCGAACAGGCGGCATTGTTCATCAATTTCGGCACCACAAACGGATGCACCCGGTTCTTGCCCTCTTCGTACACCGCGCGGTAATTGTCGTCCCAAGTGGACACGCCGCCCCCTGCCGTGCCCAGCACCACGCCCGCCTTGTCGGACAGTGCGCCGGTAAAGCACAGGCCGGACTGGCGGATCGCCTCGCGCGCGGCTTCCAGCGTGAACTGGGTGAACCGGTCATACAGCGTCATCTGCTGGCGGTTGAAATGGCCCTCGGCCTCGAACCCCTTGACCTGCCCGCCGATGGTAATCGACAGCCGGTCCACATCGCGGAATTCCAATGGCCCGATGCCACAACGCCCCTCGCGCATCGCCATAAGCGTATCCGGCACAGTGTGCCCCAGCGCGTTGATCGTGCCTGCGCCGGTAATGACGACGCGTTTCATCGCTGTTGCTCGGCCACCAGGCGTTCGATACCAGCGATGATGGTGGCGACCGACGCGATGTCAAAGTCGCTTTTCGTGGGTTCATTGGCGTTGAACGGCACTGTGATGTCGAACGCCTCTTCGATGGCAAAGATCGATTCGACCAGCCCTAGGCTGTCGATGCCCAGGGAGTCCAGCGTCGCGTCCGGCGTCACATCGGACGGGTCCAGCACGGCCTGTTCGGCGATGATGGCAATCACGCGGTCCTTGATGGTCATGGCCTCACCCTTTGGATGGTTTGGGGTGATCTAGTCATTCCCACCCGACTTGAAAACCGCTTTCTGCAAGGCCGCGACATCGCGGAACAGGCGCGGCAGGCGGCGCAGGCCCTTGTAGGTCTCGATCTGGGTCTGCATCTGCATCGCGGGGTAGCCCAGCATGACCCGCCCCGCGGGCACATTCGCCAGCACCTTGGTCGCGCCCCCGGTAATGACATGATCGCCGATAAACAGGTTGTCCGATACGCCGGTCTGCCCGCCCAGCACCACGTGATTGCCGATCCGGGTCGATCCGGCGATGCCGACCTGTGCACAGATCAGGCAGTCATGGCCGATTTCGACGTTATGGCCGATTTGCGCCAGATTGTCGAATTTCACTCCGTTGCCGATCCGGGTGTCGCGCACCGTGCCTCGGTCGATACAGCTGTTCGCGCCCAGTTCAACGTCATCGCCGATCGTGACGGACCCAAGGGAATGGATGCGCGCATAGCTTTGCGGGCGGGACTGGCGTTCTGCCCCGAGGCTGGCGCGGACCTGTTCGATGTCGGATGGTTCCGGCGTGACAAAGGAAAACCCGTCGCCGCCGACCACCGCGCCCGGTTGGGCGATGAACCGCGCGCCGATCCGCACCCGCGCACCGATACGAACGCCTTCGCGCAGATAGGCATCCGGGCCGATCTGCGCGTCGCACCCGATAAAACATTGCGGGCCGATGATGCTGCCCGCGCCGATCTGCGCGCCAGCGGCAATCACGGTCAGCGGCCCGACCGCCACGCCATGCCCCAGTACCGCCGTGGCATCGATTACCGCAGAGGGGTGGATGCCGGCGCCAAACCCCTGCCCCGGGTCCATCAGCGCCGACAGGCCGGCCATCGCAAACCGGGGCCGCGGCGCGATGATCGCCGCCTGCAGTCCCAACGCACGCCAATCCGCCCCCGCCCAGACCATCGCCGCGCGCGCCTGACCCAGCGCCAGACCCTCGGCATATTTCGGGCTCAGCGCCAGCGCCAGATCATCCGGCCCGGCCATGGCAGGTTCCGCGACACCGCGGATGCGCAGGGCATGATCGCCTCGCGCCTCGGCCCCAAGCGACGCGGCGATTTCGGCGATGCTGTGGGACATGGCGGCCTCCGGGTTTGCCGGGGGTTTAGCCCTGCGCAGCGCCCAATACCACCCCGGCCTTCGACAGCGCATCCCAGATCGCGGCATCGCGGCCATAAATGTCGGCGCGGAAATGCAGGCCGCCCTTCGCGTCGGTGAACGCGGTGCGATAGATCAGATGCACCGGCACCGGCTGTTCCAGCGAGATGGCGTTTTCCTTGCCGGTCTTCAGCCGGGCCTGAAACAGGCCAACCGGGTCCGACGACTGTCTCGCCAACAACGCATAGGCGAAATCGAACGGGTCCTGCAGGCGGATGCAGCCATGGCTGAACGCGCGCACATCCCGGTTGAACAGGTCCTTGGCCGGCGTGTCATGCAGATAGATGTTGTATTGGTTGGGGAACATGAACTTGACCAGCCCCAGCGCGTTGCCATCCGATGGCGGCTGTTTCATCGAAAACGGAAAGGTTCTTTCGGTATAGGCTGCGAAATTGATCGCCTCGCGCGGCACCACGCGGCCTTGCCGGTCCGTGATTTTCAGATGACCGACGGCGTTCGGGTTGCGCTGCATCATCGGCAGGTATTCCCTGACGGTGATCGAACGCGGCACGTTCCACGTCGGGTTGATCACCATGAAATCCATCTGGTCGGAAAATTCCGGCGTGCGATGGGTTTCCTTGTTGGCCCCCACCACCGACCGGGTTTCGAACGTGACCTTGTCGTTGTCGATGATCTTGGCTGAAAAATCGGTGATGTTGACAAGAATATGCCGGTCGCCTCGGTCCATGTTCAGCCAGCGTTCACGTTCCATCGCAACGATGACCGATTGCAGACGCTGGTCGAGCGGCCGGTTGATCTCAGTCACGGTGCCTTCGCCCGCGACCCCGTCGGGCGACAGGCCATGTGCGATCTGAAACAGCTGAACGGATTTTTGTAGCGTGACATCATAGGTTTGCGTGGCCGACCGGTCCATGAACCCCATCGCCACCATCCGGTCGCGCAGCGTCACGACAGCCGGGCCCTGCGCGCCGGGTTTCAGGCTGTCGGCCGGCACGATCGCACCATACCCGCCAAGCGCCAGTTGCCGTTCCATCGCCATCTTGGCCGTCAGCAGCCGGGCATATTCCCCGGTGGCGGGCGGCAGCGACCGGAAAAACGCCTGCGGCGCGACGCTTTGGAACGTTGTCAGGTTGAACAGCCGGTCGCGATGCGGCACCTCGCGCACGATGGCCGGATCGATCCTTTTCGGCACCAAGGCGCCCGTCTGCATGTCGCGGGCATATTGCAGGAACACCTTGCTCAGTGCGACCTCGACCAGCCCGCGATCACGGGCGGAATTGGCCACGGCCAACCGCGCCTGCAGACCGGGCACGTCATAGCGCACGGCCGGCAACCCGTGCACATCCGCCATTGCCAGCGCCGCAAACAGCGCGGCGCGGCGGTCATCGGCGGCGGTGGTCCACAACGGGGCATAACCGTTGGCCTGATAGAACGCGGCAATGTCGGGATCCTTCGCCGCGGCCTCGGCCACGGCCTGCTTGAACGCGGTGACCTGCGCGACCGCAGCGTTGCCGGCCGTCAGGACAAGCCCGGCCGCGACAACACCCAACCGAACGACCGACAACAAAAATCCGCGTGCCATGGACCCCCCGCGCAACTAAATTCTTGTCACGGTCATGTCCAATAGCGGCGGATTTTGTCCAGTCACATTTCCAGTAACCCGCCATTGTGACACCAACTGATGCGCCACGGTATCGCAGCCGGGCCTGCACCGGGCCTGCACCGGGCCTGCACCGGGCCTGCACCGGGCCTGCACCGGGCCTGCACCGGGCCTGCACCGGGCCTGCACCGGGCCTGCACCGGGCCTGCACCGCAAACGCACCGGGCGCAAAGCGGAACCTTGCGTGCGCCAGCCACATTTCGGCACATTCTTGCCGGTTCCCCTTGCTTTCCGGGGGTCTCAGAAAATCACGGCTTGGTAACCGATTCTGATTATGACATATCCGAAACAATCGGGATGATGACGGAGCTGCCCATCAAGAGGCGGACTGATACGAAACAATCGGGACGAGCACAAAGTATGGCAAATACCAGCGCGACCAGCCTGACGCGGCGTGGACTTTTGGCAGCCTTTGCCGCGACTGCAGTGATCGCTGCACCTACCTACGCCAAGGCTTCGGGTTTTTTGCGCGGATCAGGCGACATCCGGCGGCTGCGGATGTTTTCGCCGCGTACCGGTGAAAAGCTGGACATGATCTATTGGGTCGAAGGCGATTACATCAAGGATGCCGTCGCCGAGGTGCATTACTTCATGCGCGACTGGCGCAACAACAAGGCGATCGGCATCGACCTGCGCACCATCGACATCCTGACCGCCTCGCACAATCTGATGGATGTAAGCGAACCCTACATTTTGCTGTCCGGCTATCGTAGTCCTGAAACCAACGCGATGTTGCGGTCACGGTCGCGCGGTGTGGCCAGAAATTCCCTGCACGTGCAGGGTCAGGCAGCCGACCTGCGGCTGGCATCGCGGTCAGTCACCCAGATGGCGCGCGCGGCACTGGCCTGCCAGGCGGGCGGCGTCGGGCGGTATTCCGGGTCAAACTTCGTGCACATGGATTGCGGCCCGGTCCGCAGCTGGGGCGCCTGATTACAGCCATTTTCGCATGAAACATGACGCTGCAGCCTGCTGCGGCGTTTTCGTTTGCCCGGTTCTGCCCCTTGCCCGGGCGGCGATCCTGCCTTTAATGGACAGGTTGTGATCCGGAGCCCGCCAATGCACCTGCCCTCCTTGTCCTTGTTGCTGATCCTGCAGATTGTCGTCTCTGCAGCATCGCTGGTGGTGGAAATCGTCGCGGGGCGGATGCTGGCGCCTTATGTGGGCATGTCGCTGTACACCTGGACCAGTGTAATCGCCGTGGTTCTGGCCGGTTTTTCTGCCGGGCATTGGTTGGGCGGACGCATCGCGGAATTGCCGCCGGGTCGCGCGCTGTATCTGACCGGCCTGTGGATATTCGGCGCGGCGCTGACCACGGCGGGGGCCGTGCTGGCGTTGCGGCTGGGCGCGCCGATCCTGTTGCCGCTGACCGCCAACCCGGTGGTGGCCATTGTCGGCTTGACGATGGTGGCGTTTTTCCTGCCGTCGTTCTGCGCCGGAGTGCCTGCCCCGGTACTGGCGCAAATTTCGGTCACGGCGCAACCCAACCAGTCGGGTCGCGCGTTGGGGGCGATGTTCGCCGCCGGTGCCTTGGGGGCGATCGGCGGCACTCTGGCGGCGGGATTCCTGTTCATCGCCTGGCTGGGGTCGGTGGGTACGCTGGCCGCCGTCACCGTCAGCTATGTGGCGGTCGCGCTGTTGTCGATGGTGATGGCGTCGCGCGCGGGGCACCCGGTGGGGTTCGTGATGCCCGCGCTGATCACGGTCCTGACGCTGGCGCTTGCCGGCACCGCGCTGGCACGGCCCGACCCCTGCACCGAAGAAAGCAATTATTTCTGTATCCGCACCGAGGATGTATCCGCCGACACGTCGAACCCGGTCCGCATGATGGTGCTGGACCATCTGGTGCACGGGCTGTCGGCCCGCAACGAACCCACCGTGATGTTTTACCCGTCCGCCGCGATGATCGATCTGATTTCGCGCACCCGCATGGGCCGCACTGATTTCGACGTGATGATGATTGGCGGCGGCACGTTTTCACTACCACGCGCCTGGGCCGCCCGCACGCCGCCGGCTCGTGTGACGGTGGCCGAGATTGACCCGATGGTGACTGCGGTCGCCGCGCGCGATTTCTGGTTCGACCCCGCCACCGCCCGCGTGCTGGCCGAGGATGGCCGCACGACGCTGACGCGCGAGGACAAACGCTATGACGTGATCGTCGGCGACGCCTTTACCGACATCGCCGTGCCGCCGCATCTGGTGACGCGGGAATTCTTTGAGCTGGTGCGGTCCCGGCTGGCGCCTGACGGGGTATATCTCATGAACGTGATCGATCATGCCGACCGGATGCAGGCATTGGCCGCGCTGGTCCACACGCTGGATCAGGTGTTTCCGTCGGTCGAGATCTGGACCGAGGCGCGACGCCCCGAGCCCGGCGAACGCATGATTTTCATCCTTGCCGCAGGCACAACCCCCACGGCTGCAAACATGCTGGATGGCAGGTCACCGGACCCGGTCCGGTTTGCGAAAATGCCCGACCGCGTCAAAGCCCGCGTGCTGTCTGACCGCAACCCGCCGGTGCTGACCGATAATTATGCCCCCATCGACCGGCTGATCGGCCAAAGTTACTGACGATGCCCCGGCTGCGACACGCCGCCCGGTCGCGCTTGCCGAAACCACGGCGCCGCCCCATATCCCAGTTATGATAAAATTTACCCCGATCATTCTGGCTGTCATCTATGCGTTGCTGATGTACCGGTTTTCGGTCTGGCGCACGCAAAAGGAACTCGACGCCCGGTCCGCCCGGCTGACGGACCCGACATTGCGCGGCGTGCTGGTCAGGCTGGCACGGGCGCAGGGCGTGGATGAAATTCCGGTGCATGTCTATGATATCGACCCGGTCAATGGTTTGGCCGCGCCCGATGGCCGCATCTTTATCACGCGCGGGTTTTATCAGCGGTTCCGCCAGGGCGAGGTCAGCGCCGATGAACTGGGGTCGGTGTTTGCCCATGAACTGGGGCACGTTGCCCTCGGCCATGCGCGTAAACGCATGATCGACTTTTCCGGCCAGAACGCGCTGCGCATGGCATTGGTGGTGGTGTTGGGGCGGTTCATCCCGTTTTTCGGGGTCATGCTGGCGAATTTCATCACCGGGTTGTTGGCGGCCCGGCTGTCGCGCGATGATGAATATGCCGCTGATGAATATGCCTCGGCCCTGCTGGTCAAGGCGGGCATCGGCACGGCGCCGCAGAAAACCCTGTTTGCCAAACTGGAAGGTCTGACCAAGGTCAACATGGGCGCCGCCCCCGCCTGGCTGCTGAGCCACCCCAAGACCGCCGAGCGTATCGCCGCGATCGAACGCAACGAGGCAAAATGGGGCATCACCGCGCCGCGCTAATCTGAAGCCGGTCGGGTTCAGCCCAGTACTTTGGCTAGCCGGGGCAACTTTGCCTTTTTCAACAGCGCGCGGATGGTCCACGGTTCGCCCGACAGCCGTTCCGCCGTCGCCCGCACCCCATCCACCACCTGCGCCAGCGCGTCCGGGGCACGGTCATGCAGCCCGCGCAGGAACTGGTCGGCATCCTCGCGCCGCAGGCCTTCGGTGGCCAGCGTGCCGCGCGGAAAATCGGCGGCGTTCTGCGTCACGATCACATCCGCCGACCCGGCGATGGCGCTGGCCAGCACATGGATATCGTTTTCATCAGGCAGATGCAGACGCCGGATCAGGCTGTCGGGCGGCGTCACCTCGGCCGCAGGCCAACGCGCGCGCATCTGCGCGATGTCCGCCCGCGCGATGGCTTCGTCGGCCGGACCAAGCCGCGCCACCGCACGCGCCCATTCTTCAAGGATGCGGGGCGACCACAGCGGCGTGAACAGCCCCGCCTCGGCCGCGCCCAGCAGGACCTGCCGCATCACGGTCGGATACAGCACACAGGCGTCCAGCGTGGCCTTCACCCGTCCAGCCGCCAGAACAGCGCCTTGAGGTAACCCGATTCCGCCAGTTGCGGCAGCAGCGGGTGATCCGGCCCCGCCCCTCCGGTGTGGATCAGTTGCGCAGCACGGCCGCCCCGCCCGATGCCGCGATGGCAAGCGGCGCGAAACGCGTCCAGATCGACAGCATGGCTGCACGAACACAAGACCAGATAGCCACCTGGCGCCACCAGAGGCGCGGCCAGCCGGGCGATGCGTTCATAGGCGCGCAATCCCGCCTCCAGTGCAGGTTTGGCAGGCGCAAAGGCGGGCGGATCGCAGACCACCAGATCGAACCGCGCCGGTTCCTCGCCCATGGCGGTCAGCACATCAAACGCGTCGCCCTTGCGTGTGGTCAACCGGTCGCCAAAACCCGACAGCCGCGCGCCTTCGGCGGCCAGCGCCAGGGCCGGGTCGGACCCGTCAACTGCCAGCGCCGTTTCCGCACCTGCCGCCAGTGCGGCCAAGGCAAAGCCCCCAACATGAGAAAACACGTCCAGCACGCGGGCCCCGCGCGCCAGTCGTGCGGCAAACGCATGATTCGGGCGCTGGTCGTAGAACAGACCGGTCTTTTGCCCGCCTGCGACATCGGCCAGATAGATGGCCCCGTTCATCGGCACCGGGATGGGCACATCCGGCATCGCGCCGCGCAGCACGCCACCCCGATCGTCCAGCCCTTCCAATCCCCGTGCCCGCCCGCCCGCATTCTTGATCACGGTCGCAATGCCCGTCACATCGACCAGCGCCGCCACCAGCGGGTCCAGCAGACGATCTGCCCAGGCCGCATTCGGCTGGATCACCGCCAGATCGTTGAAACGGTCGATCACCACGCCGGGCAGGCCATCAGCCTCGGCATGCACCAGACGGTAGCAGGGCGCATCATACAGCCGGGTCCGCAACGACAACGCGCGGGCCAGCCGCGCCGCAAGCCATGCCTGATCGATCACCGCACCCGGATCGCGGTCCAGCATCCGCGCCGTGATCCGCGACGCCGGATTGACGGCAACCACGCCCAGAGGCGCGCGGTCTTCATCCTCCAGCAGTGCGATGGTGCCGGGTTCCAGCGCCTTGGTGCGGCGGTCCAGAACCAGTTCGTTGTCAAACACCCACGGCGCGCCCCAGCGGATCGCGCGGGCGTTGGATTTGGGTTTCAGGCGCAGAACGGGCCGGTCAACGGTCAAGGGCGACATGGTCATGCCGCCCTCATAGCCGTCAGGTGCAGGGATGGAAAGTCAGAGCTTCAGCGGCCCGTTTTCCAGCCCGACCACATAATCTGTAATGCCCTTGCCGACCGCGCCGGGTCGGGTCAGTTCGGTGGCCAGCACATTGGTCAGATGCCGGGTGATGCGCACCTTTTCGCCCAGACCGCGACGATCGGCCTCGATCGCCTTGGACCCGCCATAGGCGCGCAGGCTGGCCTCGATCAGCCGGGGTGCGGCGATGGCGGCCCCGGTTTTCGGGTCCTTCAGCGTCAGCATGAACTTGATCGAATGTACGCCGCCGACGGTGTAGCGGGCCTTTTCGGTCAGCGCGTGGAACCGCACCAGTTCGATGTCCGCAACAACTTGCGTTTTACCGCTGACCGCGGGGATCGCGCTGCGCATCGCGGTGTCAAAGATCGCCGCGACCTGCACATGGCGGTCGCCGGGCGCCTCGCCGCGCCAGACGATATCGCCGCCGGGGAAATACAGGTTGGCCTCGGACACCTTCAGTTCCGGTGGCACCCGGATCTGGAAATCGACGACCTGCACCGCCTGCCCTGCGGCAACGGTTGGGGTCTGGGTCTGGGTCAGCGTCTGCGCCTCCAGCGGCGCGTTGCGCGTTGCGGTGTCCAATCCGCCACAGGCCGACATCGACAGGGCAACGACAAAGGCAACGATGATACGAACCGGGTTCATGATGGTCCTCCTGGGCCTTGTACCCAACTTTGACGCGTACAGATTGGGTGGGGAATACGGCTGAAATGGGGCCGCCACGGGGATTTTTGTGGATAACCCGGCGGGCGGATTGCGCGCCCGGGCGCTTTGGCCCCTGCCAGGCTCGCGGCGGGCTCGCGGCGGCCGAGGACGGTTGTTAGCGCTAGCGCCGTCTGCTATGCCGGACCCGGAGGATTTGTCATGGTCATACCCAGCATTGCCGCCGTCACCGCACGGATCACGGCGCGATCGCAGACAACCCGCGCCGCCTATATGGAGCGCATGGCGCGTGCGCGCGATCGCGGACCGGGCAAGGCGCATCTGTCCTGTTCGAACCTTGCCCATGCCTATGCCGGCGCCGGCCCGGATCAGGGCGCGATGGTGACGGGCAGCACCGGCAATATCGGCATCGTCACCGCCTATAATGACATGCTGTCGGCCCATCGCCCCTTGGAGGATTACCCCCGTCTGATCCGCGAAGCGGCCCGCATCGCCGGCGGTACCGCGCAGGTGGCAGGCGGCGTGCCCGCGATGTGCGACGGCGTCACGCAGGGCGCCGGCGGCATGGAACTTTCGCTGTTTTCCCGCGATGTGATCGCGCTGGCGGCCGGAATCGCGTTGTCGCATGACGTGTTCGATGCCGCGTTGTATCTGGGGGTCTGCGACAAGATCGTGCCCGGACTGGTCATCGCGGCCGCCACCTTTGGCCATCTGCCGGGCATTTTCGTTCCGGCCGGACCGATGACCTCGGGGTTGCCGAACGAAGAAAAAGCGCAGGTGCGCAAGCAATTCGCCGCAGGCGAGGTGGGCCGCGACGTGCTGATGGCGGCCGAAATGGCCAGCTATCATGGCTCGGGCACCTGCACCTTTTACGGCACCGCCAATACGAACCAGATGCTGATGGAGGTGATGGGCCTGCATTTGCCCGGGTCCGCCTTTGTGCCGCCCGACACCGACCTGCGCGCAGCACTGGTGGCCGAGGCGGCGCGCCGCGTGCTGGGGCTGACGGTCCGTGCCGAATACACGCCGGTCTGTGACATTCTGGACGAACGCGCCTTCGTCAATGGCATCGCCGGGCTGATGGCGACGGGCGGCTCGACCAATCTGGTGCTGCACCTGCCCGCGATGGCCCGGGCGGCGGGGGTGATCCTGGACCTGCAGGATTTCGCCGACATCTCGGCGGCGGTGCCGCTGATCGCGCGGGTCTATCCGAACGGTCTGGCGGATGTGAACCATTTCCACGCCGCGGGCGGGATCGGCTATGTGATCGCCGAATTGCTGGCGGCGGGACTGCTGCATGACGATGTGCGGACGGTCGCCGGGCCGGGTCTGGAGCATTATACCCAAGGCCCGGTGTTGCGCGATGGCGCGGTGCAATACGACATCGGCACGCGCATCTCGTTGAACGACCGCATCCTGCGCACCGTCGCTGCGCCGTTTTCGCCCACTGGCGGTCTGGTGCAACTGCACGGCGATCTGGGGCGCGCGGTGATCAAGACCTCGGCAATTGCCCCCGAACGCCAGATCATCACGGCCGCCGCGCGGGTGTTCGACACTCAGGATGCGGTCAAGGCCGCGTTCAAGGCCGGCGAATTCACCAGCGATGTTATCGTGGTGGTGCGGTTTCAGGGTCCGCGCGCCAATGGCATGCCGGAACTGCATGCGCTGACCCCGACGCTGGCGGTGTTGCAGGACAGGGGGTTGCAGGTGGCGCTGGTGACCGACGGGCGCATGTCTGGCGCATCGGGCAAGGTGCCCGCCGCCATCCATCTGGCCCCCGAGGCCGCTTTGGGCGGACCGCTGGCGCGGATCCGGGATGGCGACATCATCCGGCTGGATGCCATCGCCGGGCGGCTTGATGTGTTGACGGAAGGTTGGCTCGTGCGCGAGCTGGCGCCCTATGACGCCCCACCGTCCGAAGGTGTGGGGCGCGAGCTGTTCGCGCTGTTTCGCGCAACCGCCGGCATGGCCGACAGCGGCGCGGGCGTGGTGATCTGACATGCAACCACAGGAAATGTCACGTCTTTTGCGCGCAATGATCGCCGGCGTGCCGGTGATCCCGGTGCTGGTGATCCACGACGTGGCGCAGGCCGCGCCGCTGGCGCGCGCGCTGGTCGCCGGTGGCCTGCCGGTGCTGGAGGTGACGTTGCGGACCCCCGCCGCGCTGGACGCGATCCGCGCCATGGCACAGGTCCCCGAAGCCCGTGTTGGCGCAGGAACCGTTTTGACGCCCGCGGATGTGGCGGCAGCCAAGTCCGCCGGAGCGACCTTTGCGGTGTCCCCCGGTTGCACGCCGGCGCTGTGTGACGCCTGCGTCGCGGCGGACCTGCCGCTGTTGCCGGGCGCGGTCACCGCATCCGAGGCGATGGCACGGGCCGAAGATGGTTTCGATTTCCTGAAATTCTTTCCTGCGGAACCGATGGGCGGGGCTGAGGTGCTGAAGGCATTGGCTGCCCCCCTGCCCCGGCTGGCCTTCTGCCCCACGGGCGGGATCACCGCCGTATCGGCCCGAACCTATCTGGCCCTGCCCAATGTGCCCTGCGTCGGCGGCAGTTGGCTGGCCCCACCGGCCCTGCTGCAGGCGGGCGACTGGGATGCGATCACCGCAATCGCGCGGGCCACCCACGTCTGAGCCGGGCCTAGCGTGGCCGCGACCGCCAACCGCCGCGACGGCGGGGGGCACTGATCCGGTCAAGCCCGTCGCGCAACACCGCGGTCATCGGATGATCCGGCTGGTCCGCGTGCCGTGTGATCAGCGCCGGCAGCGCCAGCAGCGCCGCCTCGCCATCCCCGACGCTCAGCGCCCAGTCGAGGAAAATCGACCGGCATTCTTCGGGCGTGATGCCTGCGATGCGGTAACTTTCCGTGATCAGCAGCTTTGGATCCAGTGCGTCGCCGTAGGTCTTCATGCCTTGCTCCCTAGAATGCCGTCGATCATCGCTGCCGCTGCAGCCGTTTTCGTAGCCAAACGCAGCGTCAGCGCGTCCAGCGTTGCCGCCCCGGTTTCGCGCAACAGCATCCGGCAACCACCTTCGCCGATCACGGCGGGGTCAAGCGGGCGGTCTGTCAGCAGCCGCGCCACCGATTGCACCTGCCAGCACAGCGCGTGGGTGTCGGCCAGATGCGCCGCCTGCGCATCTGTCAGCATCCCACAGGCCACGCCCGCGATCAGCCCATCCCGGGTCGACCGTTCCGCCGACCCGGCCAGCAGCGTGCCGGTCTGCGCCAGCACTTCGATGTCCTGCATCCGTCCCGGGCCGATCTTGGCATCCCACGGCCCATCGGGGGATTTCGCCGCCGCGATCCGCGCGCGCATGTCCGCAACATCGGCCAGAACCCGGGCGCGGTCCTGCGGGCGGGTCAGCACCTCTTGCCGCAACGCCTCGACATCTGCCGACAGGGCGACCGGCCCCGCAACAACCCGCGCCCGGGTCAGCGCCAGATGTTCCCAGGTCCAGGCCTCGGTCAGTTGATAATCGCGGAAAGACACCAGCGACGTCGCCACCGGCCCCTTGGTGCCCGATGGCCGCAGCCGCATGTCCACCGCATAAAGCCGCCCTTCGGCCATCGGGGCCGTCACCGCCGTGACCATCGCCTGCGTCAGCCGGGCGTAGTATTGCCGGGCCGGCAAAGGCCGCGGGCCGGTGCTGACCTCGACGCCCGCGGCATCGTAGATCGCAATCAGGTCCAGATCCGAAAAAGCGTTCAGCCGCCGGGCGCCCAGACTGCCCAGGCCCAGCACCACCGCGCCGCGCCCGGGTGGTGCGCCGTGTTTCGCGGCAAATTCCGCCAGCACGCGCGGCGCGATGCCGGCCACGGCCGCCTCGGCCAGATCGGCATATTGCCGGCCCGCCTCATCGGCGGCGATCAGCCCGCGCAGGTGATGCACCCCGATGCGGAAATGCCATTCCTTGGCCCAGCGGCGGGCGGCATCCAGCACTTTTTCATAGTCGGTTTCCTGCGCCAGCCGCGCTGACAGTTCGGCCTGCAACGCAGCCATGCCGGGCCATGGCGCAAAGAAGCTGCCGCCGATCACCGCATCCAGCACCTGCGCATTGCGCGCCAGATGCGCCGACAAGGCAGGGGCCGTACTGACGATATCCACCAGCAGATCGATCAGCGTCGGGTTGGCCGCGAACAGGGCAAACACCTGAACCCCCGCCGGCAACCCCAGCAGGAACCCGTCAAACGCCAGAAATGCCTCTTGGGGGCGCGCGGCCTTGGCCAATCGCGCAAGGATCGCCGGTTTCAACTGCGCAAAAATCGCCGTGCCCCGCGCCGACCGCAGCGCCGGGTAACTCTGCCAGCGTGCGGTGATGTCGGGGTCGAACTGGGTGTCGGACGGCAATGGCTGCCGGACGGGGGTGGTCGCGGTCCCGGCAAAAAAGCCTTCGGTCAGGGCATGCACTTCTTCCAGACGGGCGCGCACGTCACGCTCGAACTCTGGCAAGGACTGACCGCAGAACGCCGCGATCCGCGCCATGCCATCGGCGCTGCCAGGCAACAGATGGGTTTGCGCATCCGCCACCATCTGCAACCGGTGTTCCACCTCGCGGTGCGCGCGGTAATGCCGTGTCAGAGTATCTGCCACACCCGCCGGCACCCAGCCCTTGGCGGCCAGCAGACCCAGTCCCGCCACCGTGCCGCGCACCCGCAGATCGGGGTCGCGCCCGCCCGCGATCAACTGGCGGGTCTGGGTGAAAAACTCGATTTCCCGGATGCCGCCGCGCCCCAGTTTCATGTTGTGCCCGGGCAGGGCCAGCACGCCACCCAGCCCTTTGTGTTCGCGGATGCGCAGGCGCATGTCATGCGCATCCTGAATCGCGGCGAAATCCAGATGCTTGCGCCACACAAACGGGCGCAACGTGGCCAGAAACCGGTCCCCCGCAGCGGTGTCGCCGGCCGCGGCACGCGCCTTGATCCAGGCGGCGCGTTCCCAGGTGCGGCCAAGGCTTTCGTAATACCGTTCCGCGCTTTCCATCGCCAGACAGACCGGCGTCACCGCCGGGTCCGGCCGCAGCCGCAGGTCGGTGCGGAACACATAGCCCTCGCCGGTCGCGTCGTTCAGCGTGGCGGCCATGCGGCGGGTCGCCTTGATCAGGGTGGCGCGCGCATCCAGAAAATCGTCGTGGCTGTAGCGCGCCTCGTCGAACAGGCAGATCAGGTCGATGTCCGACGAATAGTTCAACTCATGCGCGCCCATCTTGCCCATGGCAAAGGCAACCCAGCCACCCAGTGTATCCAGATCTTCATCAGACATTCCGGGCAGACGTCCGCGCCGTATTTCCGGCGCAAGGGCCGCGCGCATCGCCAGCCGCACCGACAGATCGGCAAAATCCGTCAGCCGCCCGGTGACCTGTTCCAACGGCCAGACGCCCGCCAGATCACACAGCGCAATCACCAGCGCCACCCGGCGTTTCGCCTGCCGCAACGCCGGACCGATGGCGTCAGGCGCTACCTCCGGCAGCGTGGCCATGATCGCGGAAAAGGTCGCTTCGGGATCATCCAGCGCCGCTGCGATCCAGCCGGTTTCCTTTTGCAGCAGCGATTGCAGATACGGGCTGCACCCCGCCGCCCCGGTCATCAGCGGGCGCAGTTCCGGGGCCAGATCGGGCAAAAGCGCCAGCGCCTCTGCTGCGCGGTCAGCGGCAAACGGGATCGGATGTCGGGTGATGCGGGACGCTAGACTTTGGGTCATGACGGCGACAATGGGGTGGCGCATCTGTAGGGTCAATGGCATGAAGTTGCCCAGAAACAAGGAGCGCCGGATGAGCAAATCCATGCAACGGGTGGAACAGGCGCTGCGCAACGCCGGCGTCGCGACCCGGATCAGCGCGTTGGGTGACGCGCGCACGGCGCAGATGGCCGCAGATGTCGCCGGCTGTCAGCTGGACCAGATCGCCAAGTCGATCATCTTTCGGGGCGACACTTCGGAGCATTGCGTGCTGTTTCTGACCGCTGGCGGCAACCGGGTGGACGCCGCCAAGGCCAGCGCCGTGGCAGGCGAACCGCTGGGCAAGGCGGACGCGGCACTGATCCGGGCCGAGACGGGTTTTGCCATCGGCGGCGTCGCCCCGGTGGGGCATCTGACCCCGATCCGCGCCTTTATCGACCCGCGCCTGCTGGAATTTCCGACCGTCTGGGCCGCAGCCGGCACGCCCCAGCATATCTTTGCCATCGCGCCTGCCGATCTGCTGCGGATCACCGGGGCGACGGTTGCGGATTTCATCTGTGACCCCCCTATGTAAATAACCTTTACATGAGGTCTTGCACAGCGGCCAAACCTCCCCATCTCTGATCATGTGAAAACGCTTCACATGCAACACAGGCCCAGACAAGGGGCCAGGAAAGGAGACACGATGACACCTGCCTATACCGCTCCCCATACCGAGGCCACGCCGCTGGGCTGGCTGCGCCGCGCCGAAGCCTGGCTGGACACCAAGGGCCGCGGGGCCTGGATCGCCGCCATGGTCGTGGGCTTTGTGCTTTTCTGGCCCGTGGGCCTTGCCTTTGTCATCTATATCACCGCAACCAATCGATGGAGCCGCCCGATGTTCCCTGCCTGCCGCAGCAAATCCCGCAGTGCCGACATGCACCGCGCCGCCTGGGTCGCCACCCGCCCGTCGGGCAATGCCGCCTTTGACGCCTACAAGGCCGACATGCTGACCCGTCTGGAAGACGAACAGAAAAACTTTGAAGCGTTCCTGCAGCGCCTGCGCGAAGCCAAGGACAAGGCCGAATTCGACGCCTTCATGGCAGACCGCGCCAAAGCCGCCGCAGCATCCCGCGACAACGCATTCGACAGCGACACGGCAAACTGATCCTGCCAGACTGAACCCGATACGGGGGGCGTTCACCCGCCCCCCGCCCTTATCAGCTCCCCGCCAGAGGTTCCCATGGCCCTGCCCGACCCGCAGCTTCAACCCGAATTCTACGCAGACGTCGCGGTCAAGCGCGCCATCGCCTTTGTCGTTGACCTGATCCTGATTTCGGCAGTGGTTTTTCTGGTGGTGTTGCTGACCGCCTTTGTGGGCGTGTTCATGCTGCCCCTGCTGTTCGGCGGCATCGGTCTGGCGTACCGCATCGTGACGCTGGCCAACGGTTCGGCCACGCCGGGAATGCGGTTGATGGCCATCGAGTTCCGCCGTGGGGATGGCGCCCCGTTTGGTCCGTTCGAGGCGCTTTGGCATTCGGTCGGGTTTACCGTCTGCCTGATGATCCCGCTGCTGCAACTGGTATCCATCGTGATGATGTTGACGGGCGCACGCGGCCAAGGCCTGAGCGATCTGGCGCTTGGCACGGTCGCGTTGAACCGCCGCGCCGGGGTCTGACCGCCGGCACCCGTCCGGACCGGATGCGAACCATACGACCCCGTATCCGCAACATCTGACCGCCATTGACCGGGTCTGACGGGAAATAGGGCCGCGCGCGGCATGTCGCAGCAGCACGGAACCGGAAAACCTGTCATGTTCCGCTTGGCGGCAGCGACGCGCGTTGTTATCGTCCCGTCACGAAGATGCGGCCGAATTGCTGCGCCATCGGGACCAGTCCACCGAAACCGGGCGTGAATGACGCCCACGACAACGCCCAAACCGGAGCAAGAATGCGCCACTCGCTGCCAACCGTGCCGCAGTTTTATGTGACGGCGCCCCAGCCCTGTCCCTATCTGCCGGGCCGGATGGAACGCAAGCTGTTCACTGCCCTGCAGGGCGACACCGGCGACCGGCTGAACAATGCGCTATCGAAACAGGGCTTCCGCCGCAGCCAGAATGTTCTGTATCGCCCGTCCTGTTCGGATTGTGCCGCCTGTCTGTCGGCGCGCATCGTGGTCGCCGATTTTACCCCGTCACGCACCCATCGCCGCACCTTGCGGCGCAACACCCATCTGGCCCGCCGCGCCACCAGCCCCTGGGCCACCGAAGAACAATATGCGCTGTTCCGCCGTTATCTGGACAGCAGGCATGCCGACGGCGGCATGGCCGACATGGATGTGTTCGAATTTGCCGCCATGATCGAGGAAACCCCCGTGCGCACCCGTGTGGTCGAATATACCGACCAGAACAGCGGCGATCTGGTTGCGGTCTGCCTGACCGACGTGCTGGATGACGGGGTCAGCATGGTCTACAGTTTCTATGATCCGGATGCCGTCATGGACAGCCTTGGCACCCATGTGATCCTTGACCATGTGGACCTGGCGCGCGAACTGGGGCTGCCGTTTGTCTATCTGGGCTATTGGGTGCCCGGCAGTTCCAAGATGGGGTACAAATCGCGGTTTTCGGCGGTCGAGGTTTACCTGCGTGGCCGCTGGGAACGTCTGCGTGACCCCGAGGAATATAACGCCGAGGTGCACCCCTTGTCGGTCGATCCGATTGCCGAACAGGTCGCGGGCATCCGGCTGCCCGATATTGTCCCCGCCCGCCGTTAAGCTGTGCCTGCCACGACAGCATCGCAACTATAGACCGATTTTTTGCGGGGTTTTGACACTGTTGTGACGTTTCAACCCCGATACGCGCAACTTTTGCAAAGATATTCCCCCCGCCTGCGACAGAATGTTCAGCGAATCGCAGTTGACGCTCTCTGACCACGCTTCTAATGTCCGGCTTGTTCGGAAAGGACCCGCGCATGACCTACCTGGTAGTCATCGTAAGGACAGCGCGCATGGGCCGGTGACGGTAGCCTGATTTGACCCATGCGCCCCCGATCGAAAGACCGGGGGTTTTTTATTGCCCGCAACAGACCTTGATACGGAGACGCAGATGACACGGCAGATGACTGGCGCGAGAATGGTGGTTCAGGCTCTGAAGGATCAGGGTGTTGACACGGTATTCGGCTATCCTGGCGGTGCGGTACTGCCGATCTATGACGAGATCTTTCAGCAAAACGACATCCGCCACATTCTGGTGCGCCACGAACAGGGCGCGGTCCACATGGCCGAAGGCTACGCCCGGTCCACCGGCAAGCCCGGCGTTGTGCTGGTGACGTCCGGCCCGGGGGCCACCAACGCCGTCACCGGGTTGACCGACGCGCTGATGGATTCGATCCCTCTGGTGGTGCTGACGGGTCAGGTGCCCACCTTCATGATCGGCACCGATGCGTTCCAGGAGGCCGACACCATCGGCATCACCCGGCCCTGCACCAAGCATAACTGGCTGGTCAAGGATACCGACGCGCTGGCCGCCACCCTGCACGAGGCGTTCCATGTCGCCACATCCGGGCGTCCGGGCCCGGTGCTGATCGACATCCCCAAGGATGTGCAGTTCGCCACCGGCACCTATCATCCGCCGATCAAGGGCGGATCGAAACGCTATCAACCGCAGGTCAAGGGTGACATCACCGCGATCAACGCACTGGTCGAGGCGCTGGAAACCGCGAAACGCCCGCTGTTTTATACCGGCGGCGGCGTGATCAATTCCGGCAAGGCCGCCAGCCAGTTGCTGTGCGAACTGGTCGAGGCGACGGGCATCCCGATCACGTCCACCCTGATGGGGCTGGGCGCATACCCCGCGTCCGGCGACAAATGGCTGGGCATGCTGGGCATGCACGGATTGTACGAGGCCAACCTTGCGATGCATGGTTGCGACCTGATGATCAACATCGGCGCGCGGTTTGACGACCGCATCACCGGGCGGCTGGACGCGTTCAGCCCGGGCTCGAAAAAGGCGCATATCGACATCGACCCGTCGTCGATCAACAAGGTGATCCGCGTCGATATCGCCATCGTCGGCGACGTCGGCCATGTGCTGGAGGACCTGCTGAAGGTGTGGAAGGCGCGCGGCCGCAAGGTCAACCGCGAGGGCATCGCGAAATGGTGGACCCAGATCAACGACTGGAAAAAGGTCGATTGCCTCAGCTACAAACCGTCGTCCAAGACGATCAAGCCGCAATACGCCCTGCAACGGCTGGAGGCGCTGACCCGCGGCATGGACCGCTACATCACCACCGAAGTTGGCCAGCACCAGATGTGGGCCGCGCAATACCTGGGGTTCGACGGACCGAATCGCTGGATGACGTCCGGCGGGCTGGGCACCATGGGTTATGGCCTGCCTGCGTCCATCGGTGTGCAGGTCGCGCATCCGGATGCATTGGTGATCAACGTCGCGGGCGAGGCGTCGTGGCTGATGAACATGCAGGAAATGGGCACCGCCGTGCAATTCCGCACGCCCGTCAAACAGTTCATCCTGAACAACGAACGCCTCGGCATGGTGCGGCAGTGGCAGGAATTGCTGCATGGCGAACGCTATTCGCAGTCGTGGTCCGAAAGCCTGCCCGATTTCGTGAAACTGGCCGACGCATTCGGCTGCAAGGGCATCCGCATCGACAACCCCGCCGATCTGGATGACGCGATCCTCGAAATGCTGGCGTTTCCCGGACCGGTGATCTTTGACTGCCGGGTGGAAAAGCACGAAAACTGTTTCCCGATGATCCCGTCGGGCAAGGCGCATAACGAGATGCTGCTGGGCGATGCCGACACCAAAGGCGCCATAAGCGCCAAGGGTGCGGTGCTGGTATAACGCGAAAAGGAACCTGAGCCATGCCCGCCCTGAACATCAAGAAAGGCTCGACGAGCCATTCCGCCTATAACCTGCGGTCCACCTTTTCCGAGGTGATCGAACGCCATACCCTGGCCGTCGTCGTCGATAACGAGGCCGGCGTGCTGGCCCGCGTCATCGGGCTGTTTTCCGGGCGCGGCTACAACATCGACAGCCTGACCGTCGCGGAATTCGACCATCAGGGGCACCGGTCGCGCATCACCATCGTCACCACAGGCACGCCGCAGGTCATCGAACAGATCAAGGCGCAGTTGGGCCGCATCGTGCCGGTCCACGAAGTGCATGACCTGACCGTCGAGGGGCGGTCGGTGGAACGTGAACTGGCGCTGCTGAAGGTCGCGGGTGAAGGCAACAACCGGGTCGAGGCACTGCGGCTGGCGGATATCTTTCGCGCCAAGGTGGTCGACTCGACTCTGGCGAGTTTTGTCTTTGAATTGACCGGCCCGCCGGACAAGATCGACGCCTTTGCCGATCTGATGCGCCCGCTGGGACTGACCGAAGTGGCGCGCACCGGTGTCGCGGCCCTCGCGCGCGGGGTCTGATCCCGGCGCGCCGGACCTCCGTCAGGACATCGCCCTGCGGTCGGCCATCCGCCGCTGTGCCGCCGCCGCAAATGAAATCACCCGACCCGTCGTGACCCGCACCGCATTTTTGCGCTGCGGGGCATGGCCTGTTGTCTGCACCAGCCCGTCGGCCAATCCTGCATAGTGCTGGTTGCCCACCAGCTGCAGATTTGACGCGCGCCGCACCCGGGCATCTTGCCACAAATCGAAATGCACCAGATCGCCCGCGTCCATATCGGGCATCGGCGCGCCATCGATCATGCCGTTGAAGTAGGCCAGATCGCCATGATCTTCGCACCAGATCACGGCCTTGCCATCCGCCTGATCGCTCCAGAGTACAACGCCATACATGGTCAAGTCCCCGTTCTGCCACCAAAACAAGTTATTGAATTGTTCAACAATGCCCATCCGACAAGCCTGCGCGTACGCCAAGAGTTTTGTGACAGCACTAAATCACAACTGACGCTGATCCGCGTCTGGACAGACGCCGCGTGGCGTCGCATAGAGGGCGGGCGCGCAAGGCAGGGTCGTCAGCACGCTCTGAAATCCATACGCTGACTGGAATGGTCGGCGTCACTGACAGGACTGTTCTACGTGGCCAAAACCCCTCCGGTCGCCCCGCGACCTTCTCAACCCGCCCAGTTGCGGGGAATGTTCGGCGCTAACCTGCGCCACCTTGTGACACGCTATCCGTCTGTGGCGGCGCTGTGCCGCGATCTGGATATCAACCGCACACAGTTCAACCGCTATCTGGCCGGCGACAGTTTCCCGCGTCCGGATGTGCTATATCGCATCTGCCGGTTCTTTGGCGTGGATGCCCGGATCCTGCTGGAACCGGTGGCCGATCTGACCAAACCGAGCCCCGCCCTGTTGGCGCATCCTTTTACCGACCCCTGTTTCGGTGATGCCGCCTCGGCGGTGCCGGACTCGGCGCTTCCATCCGGGTTCTACCGGTTTTCGCGCCGCAGCTTTACCGACCAGACGCGGTTCATTCAGGGTCTGGTTCTGGTGTTTCGCGACAGGACCAACACCTTGGTGCGCGGCTACGAGGCGCGCGCGGCCATGGCGGAACAGGGTCTGCCTCGCGATGCCGCCACGCGCGAATTCCGCGGCTTTGCGATGACACAGGAAGACGGCGTGGCGCTGTTGATCGCGCGCCGGGGAGCCAACACCGGATCGTTCAATTTTCTGGTCCGAGTTCCCGCTTTTCAGAACAATTTCTGGGATGGCTACGCGGCCCGCACCAACCGGGAAAACACAACCAGCCAGCGGGTGACGCGGATGGTCTATGAACATCTGGGCCACGACTGGGCCCGCGTTCTGCAGGCGGCGCGGGCGACCGGCTATTGCCGGGTCGAGGATTTGCAGC
>JBBRCF010000015.1:0-40305 GCA_038205135.1 Rhodobacterales bacterium | reverse complement strand
TGCTGTCAGGGATCGGCCCGCGCCGCGAAATCGAAGAGGTCGATCTGACCTGTCGCCATGAATTGCCCGGTGTCGGCAAGAACCTGAAGGACCACCTGCACTGCGCGATGTTCTTTCCGGCCCCAGGCATCGGCATCCCGGTGATGGAGATCGGCATCTCGGCCGGGCCCGACGCTTTGCGCGCCCCCGCCGGCCCCCTGCCCGCCGATCCGGCGGATGATGTGAACCTGCCGCCCGAATTGGCCGCGCTGAAGGCCGAGGCGGAAAAGCGCGTGACCCAATGGGCGACCACCGGCGAAGGTCTGGTATCGTCGTCGATCTATGACGCGGTCACGTTCTTTTCGACCGGGCTGGGCGATCCCCACAGCCATGACGCGCAGATCGGCTATGTGCCCTGCGGCTATGACGCCGACCTTTTGGGCCGCAAGTTCCGCATCGACCTGAAGTCGTTCTTTGCCGATCCGGACAAGACGCTGGCGGCGGATGCGGAAAACATGATCCTGACCGCCAACCCGGTCCTGCCGCGCAGCACGGGCGAGGTCGTACTGGCCAGCGCGGATCCAACCGCGCCGCCGGTGATCCGGTACAACTACTTCTCGGACCCCTATGACCTGAAAGTGATGGTTGCCGTGATGCGCAAGGCGATCGACATTGTCGCCCACTGGCCCGGCGACAAGAAACCGGGGCCGCTGAACGTGCCCCCGGCGCTGGCCAAGAAACACGGCTATGTCGAAGGGCAAACGCCCAGCGACGCCCTGCTGGAAAACATGGCGCTGCATTATTCGACCACTGTCTATCACCCGGTGTCCACCTGCCGGATCGGTGATGTGGTGGACCCGTCTCTGCGGGTGCTGGGCGTCAACGGCCTGCGCGTGGCGGATGCCAGCGTGATGCCCGACATCATCAGCGGCAACACCAACGCGGCGTCCATCATGATCGGCGAGAAAGCCGCCGACATGATCACCGCCGCGCATGCCCTGCGGCGGCAGGCGGCCTGATCACACCATTGCGCGCGCCCCTGCCCGGGGCGAGCGCGTTTTCCATGGCGCAGGTCCGTCCGGGTCGGGATACTGGCGCGCCTTGTCCTGCATTTCGGCAAAGTCGAGCCCATAGCGGGCGCAAAGTGTCTTGGCCTCGGCCTCACGCAGGCCCCGGTTCACGCCTGCACGGGCGCGGACCAGCAGGCAGGTTATCAGCCCATCCGCCGCACTGCGCCGGCCATGATGCTGTGATTGGGCGGCAAAGGCGGCCTCGAAAATCCCCAGCGCCTCGCGCAGTAACGGCTCGGCAAGGTCGGGGCGGCGGAATTTCAGCCGTGAGATACCGACGTTCAAGACGCTTTCGGCCAGCCGCGAATCGTCGGGCCGCAGCACCTTTCGCCGGATCGTCAGCGCCGCGCCCGCCAGCCGCGCCGCCGCTGTCACGCGCCGTTGCAGGTCGCGCACCGCACCAAGGTTGTTCAGCGACTCTGCCATCGGTGCTGTCCCGCGCCCGACCATCCGCCACCGAATCGCCAGCGCCAGTTGATACAGCTTTACCGCCCGGTTCAGCCCATCCGGGTGTCCCGCGCGCCCGAGATCCACCATCAGCCCGCCAAGCAGGTCGAGGTGATCAGCATGATCCGCCGTCCCGGGCCGGTGTTCCCGATCAAGGTCCACGGCACGGGTCAATTCCACCTCGGCCCGGTCCCATTGCCCCAGCCGCCGATGCGCCGCGCCCAGATTGGCGTGACCGAGGGCAATGACGCGATCTGATTCCGGCACCCCGCGCGCTTGCTTCACCCGCAGACCTTCCTGTGCCAACGGCAGGCAACCCGTGTAATCCGCGATGGCACTCAGATAGACGCCAGCCTGATTCAGCAGGTATTGCCAAGCCGCCACCTCTGGTGCCGCGCCGCTGTCCAGCAGCGCGCGGACATGCGGGGTCAGGCGGGCGCAGATGTCGAAATTGCCCGAATGGTCTGAATCGAAGGGATAAACCGCCGCCAACAGCGCCACGGCGGCCGGGGCCAATGCGTCGCTCTCCAACTCGCGCAACGCGGAGGCGGTCATGCGGTGCATCGCGCGGGCCTCGCCGGTGCCGGTCAGGATCGACCGCGCGCCAAGGTCCAGAAACGCCGCGCGCACCCGGCCTTCGTCCTGCAGCAACGCCTGCACAACAGGCAGGATCAGGTCTTGCGCAAGAGTCCATTGCTCGCCCGCCGGGGCATCCAGCAGCAGCCGTGGCCCCAGCCCCTCCGCCGCCCAGAAACTGCACAGTTGCGCGACGATCCGGGCGTCTTCCGACAGGCGGTCATAGCTGAGTTGCACTGCCCCCAGCAGCGATTGTGGGTAACCAGCGTTCTGCGGCACGATCCGCAGCACTGGTGTCAACTGCCGCGCGCCATCGGCAAAGCCCAGTGCCTGTTCACTCAGATACGCGCCCATCACCACCAGCGCCAGCGGCAGCCCGCCCAGCACCTCGGCCAGCGCGCGGGCCTCATTGGCCCCGTCTGTCCGCCCCGCCGTGTCCATCAACAGCTGCACGGCAGGGGCATCGGGGGTGTCGAACGCCAGCACCTCGGCCCGCAGCGCCTGCCACCCCTCCCAACCCCCGCCCTGCCGGGTGGTGACGATGACATGCGCGCCCGCCGGGATCAGCCCGTCGATCGCGGCGCGATCTTCGACGTTGTCGAACACGATCAGCCAGGGGCGCGCGGCCTGCGCGATCTTTGTCACCACCGCCTGCGCATGTTGCACCTGCGGTTGATCCGGCACCGGCAAGCCCAGATGCGCCGAGGCCGCGCACAACCCGCTGATCGCGTCCTGCCGCGTCGCCGCCCCGGCCCACAGCACGCCGGGATAATCCCCGCCCCGCGTTTCCGCATAATGCCGCGCCAGCGTCGTCTTGCCAATGCCGCCCTGCCCCGCCAGCACCGCACCCGAGTTGACCCGTTTCAGCTGGTGCTCCGCCCGACCATGCAGCATGTCAGCGATCCGCTGCACGTCGTCCTCGCGCCCGATGACTGGGCGACCGACGGGTACACCGATGCTGAACGGTGGCCTGCGTGCTTGCCCATTTGATGCCGGTGGTCCGCCAGACGGGCCGTTGATAAGCTTGGTGATGAAATCGTCCAGCGAACATTTTGCGAGACTTTCTCGTTTTATTGGACCGAGTATTATTGGTACTTCGCATTCCCTGACGACCAATGGGATCAACGCAGCGCGCCGCCCCGTTGGATCGCTCCAATGGATTGCTGCCCATTCCATTCGGGAATAATCAGCCTCATCTTTGAGATAGTCGGGCGATACAATTGCAATCATGCGATCGCAATCTTAAATGGCTTTAGAAATCCAGATGTCTATGTTGTGCCCGTATGCCAACTCCCATTCGGCAAAGCGAACCGTTTGACCCGCGTTGTACAACGCAGTCGCCACCGCTGATGCCATCGCGGCATCGGCACTGTGGTAGCTGATGAAATAAGTTGTCACGAGTCACCCCCACCGCTCACACCCCACCCTACCCTCACCGATGCAACCGGCAGGTGTCAGGGCCGCAGCCGGTCCAGTGCGACGTCGATGATATGCGCGCGGTCGGGGTGCAGGGCCACGTTCGTCACCGACAGCGCCCCATTCCGCCAGCGGACCAGCGCATAGCCCGCGCCTTCGGTCACCCGCAGCAGGGTGGTTTCGCGCGGGTCGATGGCGCTGGCCAGCCCGGCGTGGGCGAACACCGGCACGCCTTGCCAGATCGTGACCCGGTCCAGATGCGCATGGCCGCAGAACACCCCCGTGACGCGCGGCATCAGAGTGCCCAGCGCGGTGGTTGACGGCGGATCGAGCCGGTCACACGCCGGCCCCGTCCCGTCCATGTCGGGCGGGTGGTGCAGGAACACCAGCGCGGGCCCGGTCAGATGCGGTGCGACATCGTCCAGCAGAGCCGGGTCCAGCGCGCCACCGGACCGGCCGGGCACTTGCGTATCCAGAAATATCAGTTGCACCCCATGCACCACGGCCAGCCGCCAGGGCCGCGCGCGATCAGGCATCACGGCGGCAAAGGCGGCGGCATCATCGTGATTGCCCAGACAGGTCATCACCGGCACCGGGCAATCGGCCAGAACGTCGCGCAGCACCTGATAGCTGGCCACATCGGCGCCGTCGGTCAGATCACCGGTCAGGGCGACGAAGTCCGCATCCAGCCGCACCGCGTCGCGCAGGGCCGCGCGCAGGCGTTCGGTACGGACGGGGTGATCGGGGTGCAGATGCGGGTCGGTCAGATGCAGAAAGGTCAGATCGGCCATGGTATCCTCGGTGATCGTGGGTCATGCGGCGGCGAACAGGGCCTTGGTATAGGGATGTTCGGGCGTCGTCACGATCTTTGCCGTGGTCCCCAGTTCGACGATCCGCCCCGCCTGCATCACCGCGATCCGGTCGGCGATGGACGCAACAACCGCCAGATCATGGCTGATGAACACCATCGCCAGCCCCAGATGGCGGTTCAGGTCCATCAACAGGTTCAGCACCTGTGCCTGCACGCTGACATCCAGCGCTGCAACGGGTTCATCCGCCACCAGCAGCGCGGGTTCCGGCGCGATGGCGCGCGCGATGGCGATGCGCTGGCGTTGCCCGCCGGAAAATTCATGTGGATAGCGCGCCATGTCGGCGGGCGACAGGCCGACGCGCGACAGCATGTCGGCCGCACGGGCGTGCCGGGCGGGCGCGTCCATGCCCCCGGCCAGCAGCGGTTCCGCCACCGACCAGCCGATGCTGCGGCGGGGATCAAGGCTGTCGTAGGGGTCCTGAAACACCATCTGCACCTGCCGCCGGGCCTGCCGCAGAACCCGGGCGCCAAGCGTGGCAAGGTCCTGCCCGTTCAACCGCACATGCCCCTGATCGGGCGGTTCAAACCCCATGATCATCCGGGCAAGCGTGGATTTGCCCGATCCGCTTTCGCCGACGATGCCCAGGATTTCGCCCCGGCCCACGGTCAACGACACGTCCTGCACCGCACGGATCAGGGGGGCGGTGCGCAAGAGATGGGTGCGCGGCAGACGATAGCTGCGGTGGGCGTTTTCGACACGCAGCAGCATCACGCGCCCTCGCGGTGGCAGGCGGGATTTCCGGTGGGGCGCGTGGTACGGCAGTGCGGCAGTTCCACCGGGCAGCGTCCGGCAAAGCGGCATCCGGGCGGCAGCGCTGACAGAGCCGGCACGGTGCCGGGGATAGTGGGCAGTGGCGCTGAGCGGTCGCGGGTGGCGGACAAGATGGGGCGGGCGGCGATCAATCCGCGTGTATAGGGGTGGCGCGGCATGCCCAGCACCTGCGCGGTCGGCCCCTGTTCGACCAAATCGCCGCCATACATGATCGCCAGCCGGTCGGTGACGCGGGCGATTGCGCGCAGGTCATGGCTGATCAGGATCAATGCCATACGCCGGCGTTCAGACAGGTCGCGCAGCAGCGCCAGAATAAGCGCCGCCACCTGTACATCCAACGCGGTGGTGGGTTCATCCGCGATCAGAAGGTCAGGATCGCAGGCCAGCGCCAGCGCGATGGTAACCCGCTGACGCTGCCCGCCTGACATCTCGTGCGGGAACTGGCGCAGGCGTGACACGGGGTCAGGCAGGCCAACCTCGTCCAGCAGGGCAGCCGCACGGTCCATCGCGGCGGCGCGTCCCATTCCGCGGTGCAGCCGCAGGGGTTCGGCGATCAGGTCGCCGATGCGGCGCAGCGGGTTCAGTGCCGACAGCGGTTCCTGAAACACCATCGCGATGCGCTGGCCGCGCAGGGCGCGCAGGTCACGTTCCGCCGCACCGACAACATGCTGCCCGTCGAACACCACAGACCCGGTGACGCTGGCGGCCTCGGGGGCCATGCCCAGCAGTGACAGGCCCAGCAACGTCTTGCCCGACCCGCTTTCACCCGCTATACCCAGCCTTTCGCCACGGGCCAACGTCATCGATGCATCGCGCAACGCCTGCCCGGCATCGAATGTCACCGACAATCCGCTCACCGCCAGCATCACCGCCGCCTCCGCAGCATCGGGTCGCCCACATCGCGCAGCCCGTCGCCCAACAGGTTGAACCCCAGCACGGCCACCATGATGCATAGCCCCGGCCAGATCGCCAGTTGCGGCGCCAGATACAACAGCGTCTGCGCATCAGACAGCATGCGGCCCCAACTGGGCGTCGGTGGCTGCACACCCAGACCAAGAAAACTGAGCGCGGCTTCGGCCAGGATGCCGACCGCAAATTCGATGGTCAGTTGCACGGTGACCGGGGCCAGCACATTGGGGATCACGTGGTCTTGGGTGATCGCCAGCCGCCCACGCCCGGCGGATTGCGCCGCCAGCACATAACCCCGCGTCCAGACCTGCGCGGCGGATGCGCGGGCGACGCGGGCGAACACGGGGATGTTGATGAACGCGATGGCGATCACCGCATTCGTCAACGACGGGCCGAACACCGCCGCCAGCATGATGGCAAACAGCAGCGCCGGAAAGGCAAAGCTGAAATCAGCCAGCCGCATCACGGCTTCTTCGATCCAGCCGCCGGCCGCAGCCGCCAGCAACCCCAGTGCCGTACCGATACTGCCGCCCAGCAACACCGCGATCAGCGCGATGGCCATGGAATTGCGCGCGCCGACCATCAATTGGCTGACGACATCGCGGCCCAACTGGTCGGTGCCTAGCGGATGGGTCCATGACGGCGGCTGGAACTTCATCGCCACCACGATGCGGGTGGCGTCATGCGGGGACCAGACCAGCGACAGGGCGGCCGTGCCCAGCACCAGCGCCACCAGCGTGGATCCGACAATCAGGTTTGCGGGCGGCCTCATCGACATTTGGTCATTGCCGTGACCGCAGCCGGGGATCGATCCAAAGATAGGCCAGATCGACGATGAAATTCGCGGTGACCACGATGGCGGCAAACAATGTCACCATGGCTTGCACGGTGATCAGGTCGCGGTTGGAAATCGCCTGAAACACCAGCCGCCCCAGACCCGGCAGGTAAAACACGTTTTCGATCACGATGGTCCCCGTGACCAGATTTGCCACCTGCATGCCGATGATGGTGACGATGGGCACCAGCGCGTTCGGCAGCGCATGCCGCCACATCACGCGGGCGGGGCTGAGGCCCGTCGCAGTAGCGGTGCGCACATAGGTCTGGCGCATCACCTCCAGCATCGCCGACCGCGTGACGCGCGCCAGCACAGCCGATTGCACCAGGGCCAGCGCGGTCGCAGGCAGGATCAGCGCGCGCAGCGCGGCCACCGGGTCATCCCAGCCCGGAAACCCGCCGGGCGGCAGCCAGCGCAGGGTGACCGCGAACAGGATCACCAGCAGCATCGACAGCCAGAATGCCGGGATCGCAATGCCCAGTTGCGAAAACGCCATGACCGCCCAATCGCCGGCGCGGCCGTGATGCGTCGCGGCATAGACCCCCAGCACCAGCGCAAGCACGACCGTCAACCCGGTCGCGAGCCCCGCCAGCGCCAGCGTCATCGGCAGCCGTTCCGCGATCAGCCCCGCCACAGGCACCCGGAAACTGTAAGAGGTGCCGAAATCACCCTGCACCGCATCGCCCAGCCACTGGAAATAGCGCCAGATCACCGGCGCATTCAGGCCCAGTTGTTCGCGCAACGCCGCGCGGGCGTCGTCGGTCGAATCGATGCCAAGGATCACCATCGCCGGGTCACCGGGCAGCACGTTCATGACGAAAAACACCGCCGCCGAAATGGCCAGCAGTGTCAGGATGAAACCGATGAAACGGCGCAGGATCAGGAGGGTCATTCTGGTAACAGGTCGGGCGAGGGTTGCCCCCCGCGCGGATCCGTTCGTCAGATCAGTTGACTTTGGCGACATTCGCCAGCGGCTGATACAGCACGGGCGAGCTGTCCCAGAACCCGGTCACGCCCTTGCGGTACACGCCCAGTTTCGGCAGCTGGAACAGGAACCCGTGCACCGCCTGATCGGTCACCATGCGCTGCGCATCCTTCAGCAGGGCGTCGCGTTTCACCGGGTCGGCCTCGAACTTGATCGCGTCCCAAAGCTTGGTGAATTCCGGGTTGTCGTAGCCATAGAAATAATCCGGCCCACGCGCGAAATTGCCCAGATCGTTCGGCGAGGTATGGGCGATGATCGACAGGTCATAGGACTTCTTCTTGAACACCTCGTCCAGCCAGAAGCCCCATTCGACGTTCTCGATCTTCACCGTGATGCCGGCGTCGGCCAGCTGGCCCTGAATGATTTCCGCCGACCGCGTGGCATAAGGGAACGGCGGCACGCGCAGCAGCAGTTCCGGCGCGGTGACGCCGGCCTCGGCCAGCAGGGCCTTGGCCTTGGCCACATCATGCGGATAGACGCCGGTCAGATCGACATAGGACACGTGGTGCGGCGGGAAAAAGCTGCCGATCGGCTGGGCTTTGCCGTACATCGCGCCGTCGATGATCGCGGCGCGGTCGATCGCGTGGCTGATGGCGCGGCGGACGCGGATGTCTTTCAGGTGTTCCGCCGAATTGTTCATGGCGAGGATCACCTCGCCCTCGGTCGATCCCACGACGACATTGAACCGGGGATCGGCTTCGAACTGCACCAGCATCTCGGGTGCCGGGAAGCCGGGGAAGGCGTCGATTTCTTCGGACAGCATGGCGGCGGCGGCGGCGGCGGGTTCCGAGATGAAGCGGAATTCGACCCGGTCGATGGACACGGTCGCCGCGTCACGCCAAGCGGGGTTTTTCGTCAGCACCACGCGGTCGCCGCGGGTCCAGCCGGCAAATGCAAACGGCCCGGTGCCGGTCGGTTTGGTAGCATTGTTGTCGGCGCTTTCGGGTGCGACGATGGACGCATCGCCCTGCGCCAGATTGAACAAGAAAAACCCGTCCATCTGTTTCAGCGTGATGCGGATGGCGTCGGGCGCGATGACCTCGACGCTGGCGATGGGGGCCCAGATCGACTTCGACGGGTTCACGCTGTTTTCCGCCATGGCGCGGTCAAAACTGAACTTGACGTCGGTTGCGTCGAACGTGGTGCCGTCGTGGAACGTCACGCCGCTGTGCAGCGCGAAATCATACACCAGACCATCGGGCGACACCGTCCAGGATTTCGCCAGACCGGGCAGAACTTCGCCCGGTTCGTTCACCGCGGTCAGCGTTTCGTAGACGTTCAGCACCAGCATGCCATCGATGGACGCGGTGGCGTCTGCGGTCGGGTCCAGGCTGGTGGGTTCCTGCTGCATGCCGATCGACAGGGTGGTTTCGGCCAATGCCGGGGCGGCAGCCAGGCAGAAAGCGGCCAGCGCGACGGTGCGGAAAGCGTTCATCGGGATCTCCATTCCATGGGTCGTTCAGAAAAAGATTAACGCCGCCAAGTGACATCCGCGTGACGCAAAGTGCAGATCAATGCGGGTTCGCGGTTTTCGCTCCGCGATCCGTCGGCTAGCGTGGCGGGGCAACGCGCGGGGGACAGCATGGCGGAACCGAAGAACATCCTGTTCATCATGTTCGATCAACTGCGGTGGGATTACCTGTCCTGCTACGGCCATCCGCATCTGCACACGCCCCACATCGACAGGCTGGCGGCGCGGGGTGTGCGGTTCGACAATGCCTATATCCAGTCGCCGCTGTGCGGGCCGTCGCGGATGTCGACCTATACGGGGCGGTATGTACACAGCCATGGGTCCAGCTGGAACAACGTGCCACTCAAGGTGGGCGAACTGACGCTGGGCGATCATTTGCGCGACGCCGGCATGGGCTGCTGGCTGATCGGCAAGACCCACATGAAGGCGGACGCGGCGGGCATGGCGCGGCTGGGGCTGGAACCCGACAGCGTGATCGGCGCGCGGGTGTCGGAATGCGGGTTCGACGTGTTCGAACGCGACGACGGCATGCGCCCCGAAGGCCCGGACGGCATGTATGACCCCGGCGGCGCGTTGAAATACAACGATTATCTGCGCGCCAAGGGCTATGGTGGCGACAACCCGTGGCACGACCACGCCAATTCCGGCATCGATGACGCAGGCAATGTGCTGTCGGGGTGGTTTCTGGAAAATTCCGACCTGCCCGCGAACATCCGCGAAGACGACAGCGAAACACCATATCTGACGCGGCGCGCGATGGAGTTCATCACGGCCCAAGGCGATGCGCGCTGGTGCTGTCACCTGTCCTATATCAAGCCGCATTGGCCCTATATCGTGCCGGAACCCTATGCGTCGATGTATGGCCCGCAGGATTTCCTGCCCCGCGTCGCGTCAGAGGCCGAGCGCCAAACCGATCACCCGGTGTTCGCTGGGTTCCAGCGCGCTCCGGTGGGTCAGGCGCTGTCGCGCGACGACGTGCGCGCCAAGGTGCTGCGCGCCTACATGGGTTTGATCAAGCAATGCGATGACCAGATGGGCGTGCTGTTCGACTGGCTGGACGCGACGGGGCGGATGGATGACACGCTGATCGTCATCACGTCGGATCATGGCGATTTTCTGGGCGATCACTGGCTGGGCGAAAAGACGTTTTTCCAGAACGCCAGCGTCAAGGTGCCGCTGATCATCTACGACCCATCGATTCAGGCAGACGCCACGCGCGGCACGGTCTGTCATGCGCTGGTGGAATGCATCGATCTGGTGCCCACCTTCGTGCAGGTGGCGGGGCGTGATCCGGTGGCGCTGGATCATATCCTTGAAGGGCGGTCGCTGTTGCCGGTGCTGCGCGGCGGGGCGACGCCTGTACGCGATGCGGTGTTCTGCGAATATGATTACTCTGCGGCGCCGCTGGCCGGGAAACTGGGCCTGCATCCGCGCGAGGCGCGCATGTTCATGGTGCATGACGGGCGGTGGAAGATGGTGCATTTCGAGGGCGGGTTCCGCCCGATGCTGTTCGATCTGGTCACGGACCCCGGCGAACTGGTCGATCTGGGCGCGTCCGA
Source organism: Rhodobacterales bacterium (assembly GCA_038205135.1). Classification (GTDB taxonomy): domain Bacteria; phylum Pseudomonadota; class Alphaproteobacteria; order Rhodobacterales; family Rhodobacteraceae; genus UBA9554. The sequence goes on along the minus strand of JBBRCF010000015.1, from coordinate 29,415 downwards.
TGCCCATTCGACTATCCGCGCGCGGCTGTATGACCTGTTGCACGCCTGGGCCCGGCGTCCGGCGGCGCGGACCACCTTCAGCAACGATGCCTTCATCGCGGCGCGCGGCAAGGGTTATCGCAAGGGTGTGCTGATCGGGATCGTGGGGCAGGATGATCTGGCCCCGGATCTGGTGTCGAATTACGCGGGCCGCAAGGCAAAGGATATGCGCGACAAGGGCTAGTGGCTATCGGTCGCGGCCACCACCACATCCAGCAGGACATGGCGGCGTTCGTCGCGGATCACCCGCACGGCGCGGGCCAAGGCGGCGGGCAGGTCGGTGCCGCGTTCCACTCGTTCGGCATGCGCCCGGCTGGCGCGGGCGATCATGGCGAAATCGGGCAGCGGCGCCAGCGACGTCAACGGCACCTCGTTCATCCGCGCCGCTGCCCCGTCGGGGTAGTCGCGCAGCACCGACCGACGCACCGCGTTCCACATCGCATTGTTTTTCACGATGATCAGCACCGGCAGGCCCAGCGCCTCGGCGATCTGATGGCAGGCGACCGGGTTGGCGAACATGTAGGACCCGTCGCCCATGCAACCGATCACCAGCCGGTCACGATCAGCCAGTTGCGCACCCAGCGCTGCGGGAAACGCCCAGCCCAGCCCGCCGGCATGCACATTGTTGAACAGCCGGTTCGGCCCTGACAGGTTCATGAACCCGGCCAACAGCCCCAATTCGCTGAACACCACCGATTGGTCATCCATGATGTCGGATACGCAAGCCGAAAACCATGCGGGCGACATCGGCGTGCCGTTGCCACCAGCGGCCAGAACGGCAGTGCGGTTGCGGCGTCCATTCGCCTTTTGCGCCACATGCGCCGCGCGGTCGGGATGTGGGGTGGTGACGATGGATTCCAACGCCTGCAACGCCGCCACCGGATCGGCGGCGATGGACAGATCGCTGCGATAGCCGCGCACCGGCATGCGGCGGAACAACGGGTCGGCAGCGATATGCACGATGCGCGGCGTCGCACCGGGGGCATGCAGCGCTGGCACAGCACCACCGGCATTCTCGCGCCGGCCAGCCAGCCGGCCAGCGTGGTGATGGCGGCGGGGTCGGGCTGTGTCAGCGTGGCGGGCGGGGCGACAGGGGCCGGCGCGAACCCGGCGGGCAGAATGTCGGACAACGGCTCGCGCGGCAGGCTGATGTACACCGGCCCGGCGGGGGCGCTGACGGCCAGGGCTGCGGCGCGCTTCACTACCGTGTCGCCCTGTTCGGGAAAGCGCATTTCATAGCTGAACTTGACCACGTCGCGCACCAGCGAGGTCTGGTCATACATTTCCTGACCATACTGGATCGGCGTCGCCCGCGCGCCGACACGCCCGGTTTCGGTAATCGGCGTGCGGCCCGACAGGACCAGCACCGGCACATCGTCGCTGGCGGCATTGATCACGCCCATCACGGCATTCGCCAGCCCGACGTTGACATGCACCATCACCGCCTGCGCCCGCCCTGTCACCAGCCAGAACCCATGCGCCATGCCAACCGCGGCGATTTCATGCGGCACGGTGACGGGCACCGGAATCGACTGTGGGATCGCCTGCGGCCCCAGCCGGGCCATGCCTTCGATCACCGGGGGGAAATCCGTGCCGGCGTTAGCGAACAGGTAATCCACCCCCACCGCGCGCAACGCCATCAACAGCGCCTCGGCGCCGGTTTCGGCGCGCAAATCCGCGACTGTGTTCAGCCCGTCCGCCATCAGATCCTCCGCGATCCTGTGCCCGACCATCCAAAATGCCCCGCGTCAAACCGCCGCGCTTTTTTCTTGATTACCGTTCGTGGATGGGTAGTTTCAAGCCAATTCTCATCAGTTAAGATTTCTCGACTGTTGGGAATATTAGGGAGGAGGAACCATGAAACACGTTATCGCATCGGCTCTTGCGGGGCTGAGCCTGCTTGCAGCGCCCGTCGCATTTGCGCAAGGCGCCGTAGGGATCGCCACATCGAACCCCGGATCGCTGTTCCACAACATCGGCACTGCCATCGCCAACGCGGCGAACGGGGCCGGGTTGAACACCACGATCCAGCCCGCCACCAGTCCGAACCAGTTCATCCCGTTCATCGATCAGGGCGGGATCGAATTCGGCGTCGCCAACCTGCAAGAGGTGGATTACGCCTTTGATGGTCAGGAATGGTGGACCGGGCAAAAGTTCCAGAACCTGCGGATCGTCGCGCATCTGCAGCCGCTGGTCGAAGCCATTTTCGTGCGCGCCGACAGCAACATCATGAAGGTGTCGGACCTGAAGGGCCTGCAGATGACCGACGGCTACACCGCGCAGAACACCATCCTTCCGCAGCTGTCGGCGTTCTATGCGACCGCTGGCATGACCCGCGATGACGTGGAAAAGGTGTCGGTCGCGTCCGTCGTGGCCGGCGCGGATGCGTTCATGGCGGGCGACACGGTCGGGTTCATCTTTGCCCATGGCGCGGGCAAGGTGCGCGAGGCGGATGCTGCTGTGGGAGGCCTGCGCGCATAGGGCGTCGAGGACAGCAGCGATTCCGCGCTGGCCGCAGCCAAGGCGCATTGGCCCACGGCATACTTCCTGCCGCTCAAGGCCGGATCGCAGCCCGGCGTGATCAAGGACGACATCTACATCGCGTTCCCGCAGGTGATCTTTACCGATGCCAACGCGTCCGACGAGGCCGTCTATGCCATGGTCAAGGCGATGTCCGAAGGCAAGGAATCGATGGTGGCGACCTTTCCGCCGATGGCCGCCTTCAACCCCGCCCAACATGAAGGGCGACGCGGGCAGAACGCCCTATCACCCCGGCGCGTTGAAGTTCTTTGCGGAAAAGGGGCTGGAATAATCCATGCCTGACGTCCAACACACAACAGGAAGGGCCGGTTTCGGCCTTTCCCCCCATATCTGGCGGCCCATGGCGGATGTACTGGCCGTGACAGCGACCTTGCTATCGATCGGCTGGGCGCTGTCGCTGCAACGAACCTTTGGGTGGGGGCTGTATCCGGAACAGTTCTATGCCGCGCTTCTGGGTGTGATCATCGCGCTGGCGTTCCTGACGCTGCCGGCAAAACAGGGGACGTTGCGCACCCATGTGCCGTGGGTCGATGTGGGACTTGCGGTGCTGGCGATCGCCGTCGTCGGGCATATCGCAGTGAATTTTCCAGATCTGGTTCTGGTCATCTTCATGCGGCCACCGGACTTGTGGGTGCCTGCGGTGATCGTACTGCTGCTGCTGCTGGAAACGCTGCGGCGCGCGACCGGCTGGGCCCTAGTCATCATCATCGCGGTGTTCCTGTTATATGCGCTGTTCGGCAATCTGGTGCCGGGGCGGTTGCAGGGGCGGCCGCAGAACTGGCAGATGCTGGCCAGCTACATGGCGGTGGATGCGAACGGCATTCTGGGCCTGCCGATGTCGATTGCGGCAACGGTCGTGGTGACGTTCATCCTGTTCGGCGCGCTGTTGGGCCTGACAGGCGGCAGTCGGTTCTTTACCGATGCCGCGATGATCGGCATGGGCCGGTTCCGGGGCGGGTCGATGAAGATCGCGGTGCTGGCGTCAGGCCTGTTCGGCGCGATTTCCGGGTCCCCGGTGGCCAACGTGGTGGGGACCGGCGTCGTCACCATCCCGATGATCAAGCGTGATGGCTATCCCGCCCACAAGGCCGGCGCCATCGAGGCGGTCGCGTCCACCGGCGGGCAGTTGATGCCGCCCGTGATGGGGGCGTCCGCGTTTCTGATGGCGGAATTCCTGTCGATTTCCTATGCCGATGTGGTGCTGGCGGCGCTGGTTCCTGCGTTGCTGTATTACATCGCGCTGTTCATTCAGGCCGATCTCGAAGCCGCCCGTCTGGGCATCCGCCGCGTGCCCGCCGACCTGATCCCATCGGGCCGGGCGGTGCTGACAGGGGCGCATTTCGCGCTGGCCTTTGCGGTGCTGATCTATCTGTTGTTCTGGAAAAGCTATCTGCCGGAACGCGCGGCGTTGTGGGCCTGTGTGGCGCTGATCGCGACCGCGCTGCTGTTCGGCTATGGCGGTACCCGGCCCGGTGTGCGGGCGATTGTTGGCAGTCTGGCGCAGACCGGGCATGGCATCGTCGAGATCATCCTTATCTCGGCAGCGTCCGGACTGGTGATCGGGGTGCTGAACATCACCGGGCTCAGTTTCAACCTGACGTATCTGCTGGTGCAGGTCGACGGCAGCAGCGTGGTGTTGTTGCTGGCGCTGTCGGCCGTCGTCTGCATCATTCTGGGCATGGGTCTGCCGACGCTGGGGGTCTATGTGCTGCTGGCCGCGCTGGTTGCGCCTGCGCTGATCCAGCTGGGTATCGAACCCATAGCGGCGCATCTTTATGTGCTGTATTTCGGCATGATGTCGATGATCACGCCGCCTATCGCACTCGCCGCTTTTGCCGCCGCTGCCATCGCGAAAGCGTCGCCGATGGCAACGGGTTGGGCGGCGATGCGGTTTGGCTGGTCGGCCTTTGTGATCCCGGTGCTGTTCGTCTTTTCGCCCACGCTGATCCTGATCGGGGCCCCCTTTGACATCGCGGTGGCCGTGCTGACGGCGATCATCGGGGTCTGGCTGGTGTCATCGGCGCTGGCGGGCTATTTCGCCGGACCGCTCAGCATGCCGATGCGGTTGGGATTTGCGGCGACCGGCTTGCTGGCGCTGATCCCGGCGGGCGCATTCCCCGGCGCGATCACCACAGATATCGCCGGCGTACTGGGCGGTATCGTTCTGATGGGTCTGGACATGGCACGCGCCCGCCGCGCGGCCCCAATTACGGAGGGGACATGAGCAGCATATCCGGCAGCGGCGAGCGCATTCTGGCGATCCTCGATCTGTTCACCGAGGCAAGCCCGGAATGGACGTCCGAGGAAATGCGCGTGGCGTTGGGGTATTCGCGCCCGACGCTGTATCGCTATCTGAAGACTCTGAAAGAGGCCGGGTTCCTGATGGCGCTGCCGCATTCCGGCTACATGCTGGGGCCGCGGGTCACGGAACTGGATTTCCTCAGCCGCCGGTCCGATCCGCTGATCGAGGCGGGGCGTCCGCATCTGCGCGCGCTGACTGCTGCGCATCCCGGCGTCGCCTCGCTGGTGCGCTGGTATGGCCGCAAACTGTTGTGCGTGGCGTCCGAAGACAGCAGCCCCGTGACGCTGTCCAGCTATCCGCGCGGCCGCCCGATGCCGTTGGCGCGTGGCGCGATCAGCCGGGCGATTTTGGCCTGGCTGCCCAAACGCGATCAGGAAGCGATCGTGGCGGAACACGAGGCGGAATTTGCCGCTCCGCGCGAGACCGTGCTGGCCATGCTGCGCGACACCCGCCGCGACGGTGTGGCCGTCGCCTGGGGCGAGGTGACCCCGGGCGTTGTTGGCGTGGCGGCCCCCGTGCTGGCCGCCGACCGCGCACCGGTCGCCGCCCTTTGCCTGACCAGCGACGCCGCCACCATGGCCCCCGCCCGGCTGGCAGCCATCCGCGACACCATCAAGGAGATGGCCGCCGACATCAGCATGACCCTGCGCGCCGGCAACGCCGATCAGGCCATGAACGGCTGAACCCGACCCATCTGGCCCCTGACCTGTTCTGGCCCCTGACCTGTTCTGGCCCCTGACCAGTTCTGGCCCGCGAAAGGAACGACCATGACCCACCACGCGCCCGCGCGCCATTACATCGGCGGCACCTGGATCTTATCGGACGGCCCCTTGGCCGATAGCATCGGCCCCGCCACCCTGACCGCCGTGGGCCAGTTTCACCCCGGCAGCGCCGCGCTGGCCGATCAGGCCGCCTCAGTCGCGCGTGCGACGTTCTTTGGCACCGACTGGGCCGCGTCACCGCGCAAACGCGCGCAGGCGTTGTATGAAATCGCCGACCGGCTGGAGGCGGCAAAGGCCGAAATCGCAGCACTTTGTGTTGCCGAAAATGGCAAGCTGTGGTCCGAGGCCATTGGCGAAACCATGGGCGCGATTTCGGAAACCCGCTATTACGCCGGGCTGGCGCGCACCATGCGTGGCAACATGCAGGAAACCGCCCCCGGTGCCTTGTCGCTGTTTCACCGCGAGGCAGCGGGCGTTGCCGCCATCATCGTGCCGTGGAATGCGCCGGTGACGCTGTTGATGCGGTCGCTGGCGCTGGCGGCGGGCTGCACCTGCGTCATCAAACCCGCGCACCAGACACCCCTGACCCATGCCCGGATCATGCAGGCCATCGCCGATGCGCCGTCCCTGCCGCCCGGCGTGGTCAATTCGGTCAATGAAAACGGGTCCGAGGTCGGTCGCGCCTTGGTCGCATCCCGCGATATCAACGTGATTTCCTTTACCGGGTCCAGCAGCACCGGGTCCGCGATCATGGCCGCCGCCGCGCCGACGCTGAAACGGGTGGGACTGGAACTGGGCGGCAAGGCCCCCGCCGTGATCCATGCCGATGCCGATCTGGACGTCGCGGTGCGCGAACTGACCAAGGGCGCGCTGAACATGGCCGGGCAGATCTGCGTCGCCGCCGCGCGGTTTCTGGTGCATGACAGCATCGCGCGCGAATTTGAAACCCGCATCGTCGCCGCGTTTGCCGCCGTGCGCACCGGGCCGGGCAACGACCCCGCCAGCCAGATGGGCGCGCTGATTGATCTGGACGCGCAGGCCCGGGTGGCGGCCCTGATCGAACAGGCGGGCGACGAGGGCGAATTGCTGTTGAAAGGCACCGCGCTGAGCCGTGGCGCGTTCCTGACGCCGACGCTGTTTCGTATCGACAATGTACAGTCGTCGCTGGTGCAGGAGGAACTGTTCGGCCCCATCGTATCCGTTGAAACCTTTGGCGACGAGGCCGAGGCGGTCGCCAAGGCCAACGCCACCGATTATGGCCTTGCCGCATCGGTGTTTTCCGAAAACGGCGCGCGGGCGATCCGGTCCGGCACGGTGTGGATCAATTCGCATCTGCGGCTTTTCGCCGAGGCCGAGACCGGCGGCTATGGCCGGTCAGGGCTGGGGCGGCTGTACGGCGTCGAAAAGCTGGCCGACTTTCTGGAAACGAAACACATCTACCTCGAAACCGGGGCAATCTGATGGGACGAGCTGAATGGGGACGGCCATGACCGACAATTTTGACATCGTGATCAACGGCGGCGGGCCGGTGGGCATGGGGCTGGCCATCGACCTCGGGCAGCGCGGCCTCCGGGTCTGCGTGATCGAGCGGCACGTCGAACCGCAGCCGATCCCCAAGGGCCAGAACCTGACGCAGCGCACCGCGGAACATTTCGCCGCCTGGGGCTGCGAGGCGGAATTGCGCGCCGCGCATTATATTCCGCCCGGCGCGGGCATCGGCGGGCTGACCAGCTATGGCAATCTGTTGTCCGGTTGGCATTATGACTGGCTGAACCGGGCGTCGGTGCGGGATTACTATTTCACCGCCAACGCCCGTCTGCCACAATACGCCACCGAACGGGTGCTGCGCACGCGGGCTGCGGCGATCCCCGGCATCACGGTGCTGTATGGCTGGACCAGCACCGCGCTGGCACAGGACTCGACTGGCGTCACGGTGACGGCGCAAGCCGCGGATGGCGAAACCCGCAGCTTGCGGGCCACCTATGCCGTCGGTTGCGATGGCGCGCGGTCGTTCTTGCGGCAGGCGGCGGGCATCACGGAAACCCGGTCGGACCATGACCGGCTGATGGCGCTTCTGGTGTTCCGCTCGACCGCATTGCACGACCTGCTGGAACGCTATCCCGGCAAGGCGTTCTACAACGTCCTGCATCCGGATTACGACGGCTACTGGCTGTTCTTTGGCCGGGTGGACCATGGCAAAAGCTGGTTCTTTCACGCCCCGGTGCCGTTGGATACCACGCGCGACAATTTTGATTTCGCGGGGTTCCTGCATCGTGCGGTGGGGCAGGAATTTGCGCTGGACTTCGACCATATCGGGTTCTGGGATTTGCGGATTTCGCTGGCCGACACCTATCGCGCGGGCCGCGTGTTCATTGCGGGCGATGCGGCGCACAGCCATCCGCCCTATGGCGGCTATGGCGTCAACACCGGGCTGGAAGATGCGCGCAATCTGGGCTGGAAACTGGCCGCCACGCTGCAAGGCTGGGGCGGGGCGGGATTGTTGGACAGTTACGATGCGGAACGCCGCCCAGTGTTTGCCTCAACCGCGCGGGAATTCATCGAACGGTTCATCCGGGATGACCGCGATTTCCTGAACACCCATCACCCTGACCGCGACCGCGCGGCGTTTGAGGCGGCATGGCACAACCGCAATCTGGACGCCGCCGAGGTGAACGCGTTCGAACCGCATTACGACGGCTCGCCATTGTTCGGGCCCGGCGATGGCCCCACTGCGCGCGGCGATCATCAACATGTGGCGCGCGCCGGGCATCATCTGGCGCCGCCACCGACGGGCGCGGCGACGGTCTGGACCGCTTTGGGGTCCGGGTTCACGCTGCTGGCGCGCGACACGGGCAGCGGCACCACCGCCGCGTTCCGCGCCGCCGCGCAGCCCATGGGCGTGCCGCTGACGGTAGCGGCCCTGCCGCCTGGCGCCGATGCGGCCTATGGCGCGGCCCATGTGCTGGTGCGGCCTGACACCTATGTCGCATGGGCCGGCGATGCGGCCGAGGCTGTGGCGATCCTCTTACGCGCGATCGGCAGCGTCGGGCCAGTAGACATGGGACCGGCAGATATGGGACCGGCAGATATGGGGCATGATCAGGCCGGGTGTCACAAGACTGTTGCGTCAGGGGCTTAACGCGCAACAGTCTCTGGACGGATCAACGATGCTGCCCACAGCCCGGGCCCCGACACCGGGGCCGCATGACGTGTGGGCAGAAATTGCGCTGCACCGCCGGAACATCGATGCAACACGATCATGTCAAAGGACCCTCCTCATGCACCGTCTGATCCTGTCCACCCTTGCCGCCCTTGCCCTGTCCACCGCCGCGTATGCTGACGTCGCGGGAAAGCTGGTGTTGTACACCTCGCAACCCAACGAGGATGCGCAAAAGACCGTTGATGCCTTCATGGCCGCCAATCCCGGCGTCACCGTGGAATTCGTGCGCGATGGCACGCCCAAGATCATGGCGAAATTCCGCGCCGAACTGGCTGCGGGCGCGCCGCAGGCCGATGTGCTGCTGATCGCCGACAGCGTCACGATGGAAGGCCTGAAGACCGAGGGCCTGCTGATGGCCCACCCCGACGCCGACATTTCGGCCTATGAACCCGGCATCATGGATGCGGGCAAAGCCTGGTTCGCGACCAAGCTGATCACCACCGGCATCGTCTACAACACCGCCGCCCCGGTGAAACCCACGTCCTACGCTGACCTGACCGCGCCGGACGTGACCGCCGCGTTCATGATGCCTTCGCCGCTGGCGTCCGGCGCAGCCACCATCCACATGGTTGCCGTCACCGGCACCGATCTGGGCTGGGGGTTCTACGAAACGCTGGCAAAGCAGGGTGCCATTGCGGATGGCGCCAACGGTGGCGTGTTGAAGGCCGTCGCAGGCGGGCAGAAGCTGTATGGTTTCCTGGTCGATTTCCTCGCGATCCGCGAAGCGGCCAAAGGCGCGCCGATCCAGTTCGTGTTCCCGACCGAAGGCGTGTCGGCCGTGTCCGAACCCGTCGCGATTCTGGCCAACACCCAGAACCCCGATGCGGCCAAGGCGTTCGTCGATTTCCTGATCTCGGCACCGGGACAGCAGCTGGCGGCTGACATGGGCTATCTGCCTGCGCATCCCGCGATCACGCCGCCCGCCGGTTTCCCGGCGCGCGACACCATCAAGGTTCTGGCGTTCGACCCGGCCAAGGCCTTGGCAGACGAAGCCGCAAACAAGGCCCGGTTCACCGCGATGTTCGGCGGCTGATCTGCCGATGCCGACCGAAACCCGCGCAGTCCCGACTCCGTGGTCGGGGCTGCGCCGCCTGACCGGCGCCCCCGTCCTGCTGGGGCTGATCGGACTGGCCGGCGTGGCGCTGTTCGTCTTGCCGTTGGGGGCTGTCGCGCGGCTGGCGTTTTTCGGCACCGGTGGCGGCGGCGATGCCATCGCCGATGCCCTGCGCAGCCCGCAGGTGCAGCGCGCATTATGGAACAGTCTGGACAGTTCGGCCTGTGCCGCAGCGCTGGCGGTTGTGGTCGGGGGCGGATTGGGGTTGCTGATCGGGCTGACCGATCTGCGCGGACGCGTGGCGCTGTCTTTCGCGATCCTGATGCTGACGATGATCCCGCCGCATGTCACCGCGATTGCCTGGATGCAGATGCTGGGGCCGTCCAGCGTGCTGTTGCAGGCACTGGGGATCGCGCCCGCGCTTGGCAGCACACACCCTTTGTATTCGCGCGAAGGCGTCATCGGCCTGTTGGCGCTGCAACAGGTGCCGATCGTGTATCTGACGCTCCGCGCCGCGCTGCGCGCCCTGCCCCGCGATCTGGCAGAAGCGGCGCGGGTCAGCGGGGCCGGGCCCGCGCGGTTGCTGCTGCGGGTGATCCTGCCGCTGCTGGGGCCGGCGTTGCTGGCGGGGTTCGCGTTGGCGTTCGTGTCGGCGTTGGGCAATTTCGGGGTGCCGGCGCTGTTGGGCATTCCCGGGCGCTATGTCACGCTGCCGGTCCTGATGTGGCAACGGCTGGCCTCCAGCGGGCCTGCGGTGCTGGCCGACATGGCGGTGCTGTCGGTGATCATCGGCGGGCTGGCCGTGCTGGCGGTCTGGGCGCAGTTCCGGGTGCTGCGGCGCGGGGCGGTGGCGCTGATCGGGCCGCCGCAACAGGCGCTGCGGCTTAATCTGGGGCGGGCACGGCCGCTGGTTGCGGGAACGCTCTGGGCGGTGATGGCGCTGGTGGTCGTGGTGCCGATGCTGGCGATGCTGGCCACCGCCGTGGTGCCGACCTATGGCGTGGCCCTGACCCTGCAGACCCTGACATGGCAGCATTTCCATGAGGTGATATTCGTGCAGGCCGTGACGGCGCGGGCCTTTGCCAATTCGGCGGGGCTGGCGGTGCTGGCCGGGACCGGGGTCGCGGCGCTGGCGTTGGCGACCGGGGCGTTGTCGCGCAGCAGCTTTGGACTCGGTGCGCGGGCGGTGACCGTGCTGGCCGAAGTGGCCTATGCGGTGCCGGGGCTGGTGATATCGGTAGGGTTCATCATTGCGTTCCTGAAACCGATACCTGTTCTGGGGCTGTCGCTGTATGGCACCCATGCGATCATTCTGGGGGCTTACCTGTCGGCGTTTCTGGCGGTGGGGCTGAAACCGGTGGGGGTGGCCTTTGCCGCGCTGGACCCCGCGTTGCACGAAGCCGCACGCGTGTCGGGCGCGGGGTTCTGGCGGCGGTTCTGGCGGATCGACGTGGCGCTGGCCGCGCCGGCGGCGGCCTCGGGGGCGGTGCTGGTGATGCTGATGGCGTGGAACGAAGTGACGCTGTCGTCAATCCTGTGGACGCGAGGGACCGAAACATTGGGCACGGTGATCTTTAACTACGAAGACGGCGGGTATTCGACGCTGGCGGCCGCGATGTCGGTGATTTCGGTGCTGGCGACACTGGTTTTGCTGGGGTTGTTGCATGTGCTGGGGCGCAATCTGCCCCCCGGCATCATCCCGTGGCGCGGATAGGACCCGGATGTCGATCACGCTGCATCAATTGACCCGCCGCTATGGTGCCGTGCCTGCGGTCGACGACCTGTCGGCGGACATTCCCACCGGGTGCTTTTTCACCGTGCTGGGCCCTTCGGGCTGCGGCAAATCCACCCTGTTGCGGATGATCGCCGGGCTGGAACCGGTGGATGCCGGAACGATCGCGCTGGAGGGGCGCCGCGTTTCCGGTCCCGGCCTGCATCTGGCCCCCGAGGCGCGCGGCGTGGGCGTGGTGTTTCAATCCTACGCGCTGTGGCCGCATATGGATGTGGCGGGCAACGTCGCCTTTCCGATCGAGGCCACCGGTATCGCGCGTCGCGCGGCCCGGATCGAAGCCAAGCAGCATCTGGCCAGCGTCGATCTGGACGGGTTCGCCGACCGCCGCCCGGCCGATCTGTCGGGCGGACAACGGCAACGGGTGGCGCTGGCGCGCTGTCTGGCGGCGCGAGCGCGGATCGTGCTGATGGATGAACCGCTGGCCAATCTGGACCCGCATCTGCGCGCCGCGATGGAGGATGAAATGGCGGCGTTTCACGCCCGTGCCGGGGCCACCACGCTGTTCATCACCCATGATCAACGCGAGGCGATGGCACTGTCGGATCTGGTGGCGGTGATGCGCGCCGGCCGGTTCGAACAGATCGCCCCGCCGCAGGATCTGCACGACCGTCCCGCCAGTGCCTTTGTCGCGGGGTTCATCGGGCGCGGTGTGGTGCTGGATTGCACCGTGACGGCGGTTGCGCCGGGCCATGCGGTGGTGCGCCTGTCGCCTGATATCTGCATCGATGTGCGCGCCAGCGACCCCGGCATCGGCCCCGCGCAGGTGCTGCTGCGCCCCGGTGACCTGCGGCAGGACCCGGCTGGTGTGGCGGGGCGCGTTCTGCATTGCACCTATCGCGGCGATCATTGGGAAGCCCGGGTGCAGGTCCCGGCACTGGCGCGCCCGGTGCTGGTTCATCTGTCGCAGCGCGCCGTTCCGGGCGAAACCCTGGGGGTGGCGTTCAGCGGCGGTTGGGTGTTGCCGGCGGGGTGATGCCGGTGTCCCCGGCGCTTAGCCCAGTGTCGGGTCCAGCCGGTCGCGCAGCCAATCGCCCAGCATCGATACAGCCAGTGTGGTCAGCACGATCACGATGGCCGGCGACAGCATGATCCACGGTGCACGCGTGATGTAGTCGCGCCCGTATCCCACCATGTTGCCAAGGCTGGTCATCGGCGGCTGCACCCCCAGCCCCAGAAACGACAGACCGGATTCAACCAAGATCACCTCGGGGAATACCAGCGTCATCGACACGATCAGCGTTGACGCGATGTTGGGCAGGATGTGGCGCAGGTAGATCCGCTGCGGCTCCGCGCCCAACTGGGTGACGGCGGTGGCATACCCTTGGGTATTGGCCGAAATCGCCAGACCGCGCGCGACGCGGGCGTAACGTTCCCAGCCATACAGACCCATCAACCCGATCAGCAGCGGCAGCGAATTGCCAAAGAACGCCAGCACCGACAAAGCCAGAATCAGGAACGGCATCGCGGCCTGAAAATCCGCCAGCGTCAGCACTACCTGTTCGACCCAGCCGCGAAAATGCGCCGCCAGAAACCCCAGCGTGGTGCCCAGCACCGCCGAAATCACCGTGGCACCGAACGCGATCAGCAGCGATATGCGCACCGACACGATCAGCCGCGACAGCACATCGCGGCCCAGTTCGTCGGTACCCAAGGGATGCGTCCAGTTTGTAAAGGGCGGCAGGAACCGGTTGGTCAGTTTCATCCCGGTGTAGGGATGCGGCGCGATCAGTGGCGCGAAAATCGCCACGATCAGCACCAGCGATATCCACAGAAACGCGGCCCAGACATACCACGGCAGGCGCGGCAGGGTGAAACCGGGGCGGCCCAGAAAACGCAGCGGCAAACGGGTTGGGATATCGGCCATCATTGGTTCTCCGGGTCAGGCTTCTTCAAACTTTTCAGGCTTCTTCAAACTTTTCAGGCTTCCTCAAACTTTTCAGGCTGCATCAGGCTGCATCAGGCCGCGCGGGCGCCTTGCCGCAAACGCGGGTCCAGCACGCCGTACAGGAAATCGACGATCAGGTTAGACGTGACCATGGTGGCGGCGACCAACAACAAGATCACCTGCACAACCGCCAGATCACGGCTGCCGACGGCCACCACCAGCATGCGGCCGACGCCGGGCCAGGAAAACACGCTTTCCACCACCACCGCGCCCGCGATCAGGCTGCCGACCAGAAACCCGATCAGCGTGACAGTCGGAATGGCGGCATTCGGCAAGGCGTGTCCGCGCACGACCGAGGCCCATGGCAAGCCCTTGGCGCTGGCGGTGCGGATATAGGGGCGGCCCAGCACTTCTAGCATCGCCGACCGGGTGAACCGCGCCAGCGCCGCAGCGCCGCCGATGCCCATGGTGATCACGGGCAGGATCATGTGTTCGACGCCGCCCTGCCCGCCCGACGGCAGCCAGCCTAGGGTTACGGCAAAGATCAGCACCAGCACCAGCGCCAGAATGAACGACGGGATCGCAAAGCCGAACACCGCCGTCACCATCACGGCGCGGTCAAACCCGGTGCCCTGATGCAGCGCGGCCCAGACGCCCGCGGGCACGCCGATGGCCAGTTTTAACGCCAGCGCCGGGATGGTCAGCGCCAGCGTGGCGGGGATACGTTCCAACACCATGTCCAGCGCGGGACGGTTGTCGCGCATCGACATGCCCAGATCGCCGCGCAGGATCGCGCCGAAATAATTGATGTATTGCACCCAGATCGGCTGATCCAGGCCCCAGGATTTGCGGAATGCCTCCAGCGCCTCGGGCGGCACTTCGGGGCCCATGATCAGGATCGCCGGATCGCCCGACATCCGCAGCACGACAAAGGCAAAGGTCACCACCATCGCGATGGTAATCACGGCGCGGAACAGGCGAATGGCGAAATAACGCAGCATCAGGCAGCCTTTGCGACGGAAGACAACAGGTGGCAGGCGGCGCTGTGCGCGGCCGCGACCGGCGACAGCACTGGCGCGTCGACACGGCAACGGTCCGTGACCAGCGGGCAACGCGGGTGAAAGGCGCAACCGGTGGGGCGCGCGGCGGGGTTCGGCGGTTCGCCGGTCAGGATCATGCGGTCGGCACGGTTGCGCCCCGGCGCAGGGGCGGCAGACACCAGCGCGCGGGTATAGGGATGGCGGGGCGAGCGCAGCACGTCCTCGGCCCGGCCGACCTCGACGATGCGGCCCAGATACATCACGGCCACGCGCGACGCGATCTGGCGCACCACGCGCAGGTCATGGCTGATGAACAGCATCGCCAACCCGCGCGCCGCCTGCATATCGATCAGCAGGTTCACCACCTGCGCCTGAATGGACACGTCCAGCGCCGACACTGGTTCATCGCAGACCAGCAGATCAGGATCGGTGATCAGCGCGCGCGCGATCACCACGCGCTGCCGCTGTCCGCCCGACAGCGCATGCGGATAGCGCAGCGCCTGTTCGGACGACAGGCCCACCGCCTGCAACGTCGCCATGGCGACGTCCTGCCGACCCTTGGCATCGCCGATGCCGTGAATGATCAGGGGCTCCGCGACCTGATCCAGCACCGGCAATCGACGGTCCAGCGCGCCCAGCGGGTCCTGAAACACCATCTGCATCCGCCGCCGCAGCGCCCGCCACGCGGGGGTGCCCAGCGCGGGCATCGCATCGCCAAAGGCGGTCACCCGACCTTCGTCCGGCGTTTCCATACCCAGAGCCATGCGGCCCAGCGTGGATTTACCCGATCCGCTTTCGCCGACAATGCCCAGCGTTTCACCGCGTGCCAGCGTCAGCGAAACACCATCCACCGCGCGTACGGTGATGATCCTGCCGAATAATCCCTGCCGTCCGACATAGGCGCGCGCGACGACGTCGAGCGTCAAAAGTGGTTCGGTCATGCCATCGCCTCTGACGTTTGCAGGGGGTTGACGGCAGCGGCGGCCACCGGCGCCAGCGGCGGCGTCAACACCAGTTCAGGCCGCGCGCAGGCAACCCAGCGGCCCGGGGCCACGGTATGCAGCGCGGGCGCTGCGGTCATGCAATGCGGCGCGACATGGCTGCAACGGGGCGCAAACGCGCAACCCGGCGGCATCGCGCGCGGATCGGGCACCACGCCCGGAATGGCCACCAGCCGCGCAGTCGCGTCCAGCGTCGGCAGCGCATCCAGCAACCCGCGGGTATAGGGATGGCGTGGCGTGTCGAACAGATCCGCCGCTGCGCCCTGTTCCACGATGCCGCCGGCGTACATCACCGCCACCCGGTCGCAGGTTTCGGCCACCACGCCCAGATCGTGGGAAATCAGCACCAGCGCCATCCGCATCTCGCGGCGCACCAAGGTCAAAAGGTCAAGAATCTGCGCCTGAATGGTCACATCCAGCGCCGTGGTCGGTTCATCCGCGATCAACAGATCCGGCGCACCCGCCAGTGCCATCGCGATCATCAACCGCTGGTTCTGCCCGCCCGACATTTCATGCGGATAGCTGTCCAGCCGGCCCGCCGCATCGGGGATACCCACCAGATCCAGCAGCCGTTTCGCCTCGGCGCCGATGGCGGAACCTGACAGGCCGCGATGCAACGCCAGCACTTCGGCCATCTGACGGCGGATGCGCAGTACCGGGTTCAACGCCGATGCCGGGTCCTGAAAAATCATCGCGACCCGGCCGCCGCGGATGCGTTCGACATCCGGTTCCGGCAGGGTCAGAATATCGCGGCCGTCAAGGAGAACACGCCCCCCGACGACCGCCTTTTTCGGTAGCAGCCGCAGCGCCGCCAACCATGTCACCGATTTGCCTGATCCGCTTTCGCCGACCAACCCCAGCGCCTCGCCGGGGCGGACCATCAGGTCCACCCCGCGCACCGCTGGCGCCCTGTCAAAGCTGACGGTCAGGTTTTCGATCCGGATTAGCGGTGCGTCCATGGGTCAGATCGCGATCGCGCCGGGACCAAAATCCATGGCGAATGCGGGGGCCGCCTTCCACTGGATCGACTTCGGCTTGGCGGTGAAGGTCGCGTTCTGGTGCAGCACGGTGTAGGCCGGGTCTTCGCGTTCGGCGATTTCCAGCATCCGGCGGAACGCCTTGCGACGGGCGTCCTGATCGGTCGAGGTTTCCAGCAATTCCGACAGTTGGTTAAGTTCGACGTTGGCGTACTCGCCCCACTGCTGCTGGCCGCCGTTCGGGCCATGCTGGGCCACCAGCGACGACACCGGATCGTTGAACGGAGCAGAGTTCGACCAGTCGCGGATCGCGCGGGTTTCGCCGGGCTCCAGGATCTGACCCCAGTTTTCAACCGTGGACAGTTCGACGTTCAGGCCGACCGCTTTCCACATCTCGACCAGCACCTGCGCGGTGGAATTCTGGTTGGTGTAGTAGTTGTTCAGCATGCGGTAGGGGATCGCGTCGCCCTTGTAGTTGGCCTCTTTCAACAGCGACATCGCCAGTTCCGGGTTGAATTCCGGCACGGTCCAGTCGGCGTGGAACATGGTGTCATAATAGGGCCACTGCAGACCGGCGGGAACCACGGTGCGACCGGCCCACAGGCTGTCCACGATCGCCTGACGGTCGATGGCGTGGGTCAGGGCGCGGCGGACCAGCGGGTTTGCCAGCTGGGCATGGTTCTTGTCAAAAATGGTCAGGCGGTGGTTCAGGATGGTGCCACCCTGCACTTCGAAGGCTGCGTTGCCTTCGATTTCCGGGATCAGGTCCGGCGGCACGTCACAGGCGAACTGATATTCGCCGGACAACAGGCCGTTGATGCGCGACGCCACTTCGGGCACCTCGACGAAAGTGATCTGCGCCAGGGGCGGCACGCCACCCCAATAGTCGTCGAACGCGACCAGAACCAGTTTCGAATCTGGCACGAATTCGGCGACCTGATAGGCACTGGTGGTGACCGGCTTGCGGGCCCAGTCCAGATAGGACGGCGCATCTTCCCAGCCCTTGCGGCTGGTGATGTTGGCGCCGAAACGCGACAGGCGGCCTTCCAGCGTCACGTCGGGCGAGCCGTTGATAAAGCGGACGGTGTACCGGTCGATGGCTTCGACGGCGATCAGATCGGGGAATGCGTTGCGCGCGGTGGCGGGCACCTGCGGCGGCAGTTCCTTGCCGGGGCGCACGGTAAACAGGCCCAGACCGTCGGACCGGATGGTGCTGCGGTTTTTCGGCTCGGTGTCGCCGAACATCTTTTCGCGGCTGAAGGTGAACACCACGTCATCGGCGGTCAGTTCCTCGCCGTTGTGGAACCGCACGCCCTGACGCAGCGTGACGTCCAGCGTGGAGGCATCGATGCGCTTCCATTCGGTCGCCAGCAGCGGGATGCGCGCCAGATTGTTCTGCAGGTCGCGGCCGATCAGGCCTTCCCACATCGACGAAAAGAAAATCCGTTCGCCGACGTTTGACTGTTCACGCAGCACATCGAGCGTGTTGGAGTTCGCGATTTTCTGCACCGCAACGGTGATCGAGGGGCGTTTGGACTGGGCACGCAGGACGCCTGGCATCGCCAGCACGCCAGCGGCGGCAGCGCCAAAGCGCAGGGTGGAACGGCGGGTGATCAACATGGTCGGGGTCTCCTTGCGACAGCGGATCATGGGGGCGGCGCAGGTGTCATCGCCCCGGCCGATGCGTAGCGAGTGGCCCCCTGGCGTGACGCTGGGATGACGTTTCCAAACATGTTTCTTGAAGGTTTTTTGTCAGACGTGACAGCTGGCCAAGCGCGCTGCGTCACGCCGGGCCCGCCTGCGCGCCGGTCCGGGTCAGATACCCGGTCTGGGGTCAGCCCGCTGGATCACGGCGCCGTTGACCAGACCGCCCCACAGGTCAGGGACCGGTTGCGACGGAGTGATCACGGCAAATCTGAGCGCGGGATCGGACAGGAAACGGGGTCGGGTGGTATTGTCCGCGACCTGCGACAGGTATCGTTCGACCCTGCCATTTGCACCCCGTCAGCCCGGCAACACCCGGCAACACCCGGCCGGGAACCAGGGTGGGGTGGAACGCCGTTGGGTTCAGTCTTTTGGCCAGACAACCACGGAAATCCGGGTTTTCGACACTGGTCGCGGCCACCTGTTCCGAAATCTCCGCCTGCCCCGGAAAATCGAATTCCCGCGGGATGGCCAGCACCGTCTTACGCAGGCCTGCAACGGACAGATGGGAATCGGCACGGCAGAAATCATCCTGACCTGAATCCCATCGCACAGACAATGCGGCAAGACACCGTTCGGCGCGAATGGCGAGCGGGCATGACAAGGCGGGCACGGTCCAACGCCGTCGTGCGCCAGTATTGATCATTGGCGATTCCATGCCGGCAGCGGTCAGGTAAAATAAAGGCAGATGCGGACAAACGTGACGTCGCTACCCGATCCGTCCGCATCTGGACGTGCCCCGGACCAGTGGAAATCACAAAGCACAGCTAGCCCTTGATCGGCGGATGAAATCAGGCGAACCTGTCGCGACGCCGCTGGCGGATTGAAGAATTTCGTTCAACGCGAGTGTCTTGCCTTTGCACAGCCCGGGTTCACGCCATTGGAATGTCACATGCACGTCATCCGCTGCGCGCAGGCTGGACAGGCCGTGCGGTCAGTGTGCTTGACTGTGACATGTGGCTATCAGACAACCGATCACTGACCGTGTATTCCAGCCACATGGCAGGCTGTGACAACGACACAAGGGATACCCAATGACAGACACCGCACGCAGGATGCTTCGAACGCTTCGGCCGGCTGTGGTAGCGTTGCTGGGGGTGATGATGTTGCCTTTGCCCGTGCAGGCGGGTTGCCGCGACCAGCCGGCAGCCGGCGTGGATTGGACTGGCTGCCTGAAAGAGCGTTTGATGCTGAACGGCCGCGACCTGACTGCGGGCAACTTCGAGAACGCCTATCTGTCAGGCACCGAATTGAACAAGGCCTCGCTGGCCGGGGCAAACCTGCAACGCAGCGAACTGGTGCGCAGCGCGTTTGTCGGGGCGGATCTGACCGGGGCAAACTTTGAAAAATCGCTGGCCAGCCGGTCGGATTTCAGCGGGGCGATCCTGCGCGGCGCGCGGTTCGTCAAGGCCGAGTTCCTGCGGGTCAGTTTCGTCGGGGCCGACCTGACCGACGCCGAAATGAACAACGGCGAATTCTATCGCAATGATTTTAGTGATGCGCAGATGACCGGCGCGAATTTTTACGATGCGACCTTGTCGCGCGCGGTATTGACTGGCGCAACGATGAATGGCGCAAACCTGGAAGGTGCCTTTCTGTTGCGGACACGTTTCGAAGGTGTTGACCTGTCGGGGGTCAAAGGGCTTGAACAGACCCAGATCGACCAGGCCTGTGGCAATGCAGCCACCGTTCTGCCCGCCGGGCTGACCGCGCCCGCGCATTGGCCCTGCGCCGAAGACCAGTCCTGACACTTTAAACGTGGTCACATCTGATTGCAGTCAATCCGCAGGATGGTCGCGGATCAACGGGTGCGGGTCACCCGTTGAAAACCGACAGAAACCCCGGCCTAAACTGGATTTGATGGGGACAGCCCCGCGTTCGCTGGCCTGTCGGACCGAACCGGTCTTTGATGCCGTTCGACACCGCGCCTGCGGGGACCGGATGACTGCCTGACATCCCCACAGGGTCAATGCGCGTTACTGGCCCAGACCATGCGCTTCGAGGAACCGCATCGACGCGGGGATCTGCGTGTTGTCGCGCAGTTCCAGCAGCAGGCGCGGTTTCACCGGCAGCGCGGCAATGGCGCGGAACACCTGCGCCCAGCGGATGGTGCCGTCGCTCAGACTCCAGTGCCGGTCGGCATAGCCGTCGGCGTCCTGCAGGTGGATGTGGTCCAGCATGTCACCCGCTGCCGCGATGTAATAGTCCACGGGCGGCGCGCCGGTGTTGCCGCGCGCATATTCGGCGTGCCCGGTGTCAACCGACAGACGCAGCGCGTCGGAGTTGAACGATTGCACCAGCCGCAGCCGGTCCAGCGGGTCCTTGTCCTCGATATTCTCGACCACCATCACCACACCCTGATCAGCCGCGCGTTTGACCGCCGCGCCGATGGTGGCATGGGCCGCATCCATCAGCCGCGCCCTACCGCCGGGGAAGTTATCCAGATTGTTGTAGTCCCACGTGGTGTAGGGCGAATGGATGACCATCTGTGTGGCGTTGATCGCCGCGCAGACATCCAGCGCCTGATCCAGCCGTTTTGCCACTACAACGCGCACATCGGGGTCCAGCGATGCGATGTTCAGACCCCAGAACGGGCCATGGATGCCCAGCCGCCCGGTATAGCCATCCAGCAATTTGCGGGTCTGGTCGGCCAGCGGCTGCCAGTCACCGTTCAGCACATCGGCATTGACGAAGGACTGGATTTCCAGATCGCGGTTCTTTTCCAGAATCCAGTCGCGATAGGTTTCCAGAACGGATGTGGGCAGGGCAGCGCCGATAACGGGGAGGGTCATGGGGGGTCTCCTTGTGAACATTGCTGTTGCGGTATGGGCACGACGCAACAGCCGCATGACGCCGCAACGGCATCGGCATGACAGTTCGCCCCGACACAAGGCCGCAGGGGTGCGGTTACGCAGCGGTCGGCGTCAGGTCGGGGGCGGTTGCAGCGATATGGTCGCGCGCCACGGACATGGCCTTGAGGATGGCATGAACCGTTTCACCCGGTTGCAACGCCATCTGATCGGCAGCGCGGCGGGTGATGCGCGCCAGAATTTCCTGACCGCCCACATCGATATGCACCATGACGGCCGGACCATGGCCAGCGACGATTCGGGCGATCCGGCCCGCGATGATGTTCTGCGCCGACAGACCCTCGGGCCGTGCCCGCGACAGGATGACCTCATGGGCCATGATGCGGACCCGGACCCGCGTGCCGGGGGCGGCCTCGACGCTGGGCAGAAACAACGGGCCGCCCGCCGCTTCCAGCCGGGTCAGCCCGTCGGGCAGGTGTTCGACGACCATGGCAGGCAGCAGCGCCGCCACCTCGCGGATGCCCATTGCGCGCAGGGCGCCTGCATCGGCCATCACCTGCGCCGTGGTGCCTGCGCGCACGACCTGACCCTTTTCAATCACCACCATACGGTCAGCCAGCAGTTGCGCCTCGTTCATGTCATGGGTGACCAACACGACGGGCATTGCCAGATGGGCGCGCAAGGCGATGATTTCGGCATATAATTTGTCACGCGTGGCACGGTCCACCGCCGAAAAGGGTTCGTCCAGCAGCAGCGCAGCCGGTTTGCGCGCCAGCGCGCGGGCCACCGCAACGCGCTGCTGCTGGCCACCGGACAATTGCGCGGGCTTGCGGTCCGCCAGACCGTGCAGGTTGACGAGGTCCAGCAGACGTGTTGCCTCGGCCAGATCGGGCGCATCCAGCGCCGCCATCACGTTCTGCGCCGCTGTCATATGGGGAAACAGCGCATAGTTCTGAAATACCACCCCCACCCGCCGCCGATGCGGGGCAAGGTTCACGCCGGTGCGGGTGTCCAGCCAGACCGTGCCGCCAACGCGGACACGCGCGGTCGCCGGCCGCCAAAGCCCCGCGATGGTGCGCAACAGCGTGGTCTTGCCCGACCCCGAATGGCCGACCAGCGCCAGCAATTCGCCCGGTTCGACCCGGAACGCGACGTCCAGCGGAATGGGCGCGATTGCCTGCGCCATCACCTCCAGCGCCATCAGCCCAGCCTCCGCCCGATGCGGGCCGACAGCATGTAGGTCAGCGTGATGGTGACGAGGCTGATCGCCACCAGCGTCGCCGACATGATTGCCGCGCCTTGCATGTCGAACCCCTGCACCCGGTCATAGATCGCGATCGCGATGGTCTTTGTTTCGCCGGGGATGGACCCGCCCATCATCAGGATCACGCCAAATTCGCCCAGCGTATGCGCAAAGACCAGCACCATCGCGGTCAGCACTCCGGGCCAGGCCAGCGGCAATTCCACCTTCCACAAGGACCGCCAGGGCGACAGGCCACAACACGATGCCGCCTCGCGCACCTCGACGGGGACCGCTTCGAAACCGCGCTGCGCGGGCTGGATGGCAAAGGGAAGGTTGACGATGACAGAGGCCAGCAGCAAGCCTTCGAAGGTGAACACCAGTTGATGCCCAAACAGCTGGAACCATAGTTCGCCGACCGGCGAATTGCGCCCAAAGGCCACCAGCATGTAGAACCCGAACACGGTTGGCGGCAGCACCAGCGGCAACATCACGATCGCCTCGACCAGCCCTTTGGCGCGGAACCGGCGATACGCCAGCAAACGCCCGGCAAGGATCGACAGCGGCAAAAGGATCACCACCGTCCAGCCCGCCAACCGCAACGACAGGTAAAGCGCGGTCCAATCCATTCCGTTTCAGTTCCCTTCGGGCTGCACGAAGCCGTATTTCTGCATGATTTCAATGGATAGTGGCGATTGCATGTAGGCGTAGAACGCCTCTGCCACCGGGCCCGCGTTGTTCAGCAGAACCATGCGCTGCAACAGCGGCGTGTGCCAGTCACGGTCGATCAGTGCAAATTCGCCCATGGCCGCCACTTGGGGGGCCAGCGCCAGCGAATAGGCGATGATCCCGCCTTCGGCATTGCCCGACAGCGCGAATGCCGCCGCCTGGCTGACGTTTTCGCCCAGCACGATCTGCGGCTGGATCCGGTCCCACAGACCGCGATGCTGCAACGCCTGCTGGGCGCGGTGGCCATAGGGCGCGTGTTCGGGGTTGGCGATGGCGAACTTGGTCAGGGTGCCCGCGTCGATCATCGCGGCCAGATCATTCAGCGCCGCATCGGCCCTGAGCGTCGAACCATGCGGCACCATGATGACCAGTCGGCCTTCGGCATAAAGATCGCCCTCGTCACGGGTCAGTCCTTCGGCATTCAGCTGCGCGACGAATTCTTCATCCGCCGCCATCAAGATCTGGAATGGCGCGCCATTGCGGATCTGCGTGGCAAAGTTGCCGGTTGACCCCAGCGACAGTTCGACCTGCAGGCCGGTTTCGGCCTTGAAGGCGGCGGCAATCTCGGCCACGGCGAATTGCAGGTCGGACGCCGCTGCAACCACCGGCGGCCTGTCCTGCGCCACCACGGGGCCGGCGAATGCCAGCGCCGCGGCGGCGATCAGGATGCAACGGCGGGAAAAGGGCAAGGACATCGGCGGCCTCCCGAGATATGTTTTGCTGCACATATCGCCGGGGAAAGCGACACGAGACAAGCGTTATTTTCCTTTGGGAATATCCGCCAGCATTGCGCAGAACGCATCCAGATGATCCGCGCCAGCCTGTGCCGCCGCAGATTCGAAATCGCGGTACAGCCGCAGCACCGCGCGTCCCGTATCGGTCAGAACGGCGCCACCGCCGCCCGGTCCGCCGCGCGTGCTGGCGACGACGGGGTTCTGAAACATCGTGTTCAGTGTGCCGATCAGTTCCCAGGCGCGCTTGTAACTCATGTCCATCTCGCGCCCCGCCGCGGCGATGGACCCGGTC
This sequence comes from Rhodobacterales bacterium, assembly GCA_038205135.1. Lineage (GTDB taxonomy): Bacteria > Pseudomonadota > Alphaproteobacteria > Rhodobacterales > Rhodobacteraceae > UBA9554. The sequence continues at coordinate 5,333 of JBBRCF010000015.1, read as the reverse complement.
CGGTCAATGCGTTCGAGCAATTCCGCCTTGCCCGGTCCCATCATTTCGGCGTCGCCAAAAACGATGCGAATGCGCAGGCGGGGGCTTTGGGTGTCCTGATCCATTGCGCCAAATTCATGCAAAACCGGCCAAAGAACAAGTCCGCGGGATCGCCCGCAGCGCAGGCACCCGCCGGTTTCTGCCCAACGCGCAGGCAGCGCGCGCCGCAATCATCGCGATTGCAGGGCTGATCGTTATTTTACCGTTTGATAAAATCTGGACCTGTGGCAGTTTTCTGCAAAGACAACGCCAGCAGGGAGCCAGCGCCGTGTCCAACAGCCATCTTACGCCCGGGATCGCGCCGGGACGATTGCCCGCAGAGGCCTATGGTCACAATTTTGGTGATGCCGAACCGCCCTTGAACGCGCATGAGGCGCAGGTGGCGGCGGATCGCTGTTATTTCTGCCACGATGCGCCCTGCATCACCGCCTGCCCCACCGATATCGATATTCCGCTGTTCATCCGCCAGATCGCCACCGGCACGTCCGATGCGGCGGCGCGGACAATTTTCAACCAGAACATTCTGGGTGGCATGTGCGCGCGGGTCTGCCCGACCGAAACGCTGTGCGAACAGGCCTGCGTGCGCGAGGCCGCCGAGGGCAAGCCGGTGGAAATTGGTCGGTTGCAGCGATTCGCCACCGACGGGATGATGGCGTCGGGCGTGCATCCGTTCACCCGCGCCGCGCCGACGGGCCACAGCGTGGCGGTAGTGGGTGCGGGCCCGGCAGGTCTGGCCTGTGCGCATCGTCTGGCGATGCTGGGCCATGACGTGGTCATACACGATGCCCGCGCGAAACCCGGCGGGCTGAACGAATACGGTATAGCGCAATACAAGGCGGTGGGCGATTTCGCACAGGCCGAAGTGGATTGGCTGCTGCAGATCGGCGGCATCACTCTGCGCACCGGCGTGGCGCTGGGGCGCGACATGACGCTGGTGGATCTGCAGCGGGATCACGACGCGGTGTTTCTGGGGATGGGGCTGGCGGGCGTCAATGCACTGCGCGTGCCGGGCGAGGATCGCGCGCATGTCCGCGATGCGGTCGAGTTCATCGCCGACCTGCGCCAGACGCCGGACAAATCGACGCTTGCGGTCGGGCGCGACGTGGTGGTGATCGGCGGCGGCATGACGGCGGTGGATGCGGCGGTGCAATCACGGCTGCTGGGCGCGCAGAACGTCACCATCGTCTATCGCCGGGATCAGGACCGCATGAGCGCGTCGGGCTATGAACAGGACCACGCTCAGACGGCGGGCGTGCGCATCCTGTGCAACGCGGCCCCGGTGGCGGTGCATGGCAATGGCGCGGTGACCGAGGTCGAATTTGCCTATACCGTTCAAACGCCCGATGGCCTGACTGTGACGGACGACCGGTTCCGGCTGCGCGCCGATCAGGTGTTCAAGGCCATCGGCCAGACGCTGACGGGTGCGCCGGCCGGGCTGGACCTGACGGGGGGCAAGATCGCGGTCAACGGGCCGGGGCGCACAACGGTGCCCGGCATCTGGGCGGGGGGCGATTGTGCGGCGGGGGGCGATGACCTGACTGTGACCGCCGTCGCCGAAGGCCGCGATGCTGCGATGGACATCCACGCCACCCTGCTGGCGCGGGGCTGACATGGGTTTCGCATCGTCGCGGATCAGCCTATGTGCAGCGGGTCAGACCCGGAGCCGCCATGGACGCCTTTGCCGAACAGATGGTCCAGTTCGTTCGCGACAATCGCGACTGGGCGTTCTGGATCGCCCTGCTGTTTGCCGCCGCAGAAACCACGGCGTTTCTGTCAGTGCTGATCCCGTCCACCGCAATTCTGGTCGGTGTGGGCGCGATCGTGGCGACCGGCGCGCTGGACTTCGGGCCGATCTGGGCCGGGGCCAGCATCGGCGCGATGATCGGGTCGACCGGGTCCTATGCGTTGGGCCGGATCTATGGCGACCGGATGCTGCGGATCTGGCCCCTGTCGAAACACCCCAAGGCGGTGGACATGGCGCGTGGCGTGTTCGCCCGGCGCGGCGTACTGGCCGTGACGGTCGGGCATTTCCTGACCTTTCTGCGGCCTGTGGTGTTCCTGATGGCGGGGGCCGCGCGGATGCGGGCCCTGCCCTTTCTGGGCGCGAACCTGATCGGGGCCGTGGCCTGGGCGTTTCTGGTCCCGAAATCCGGCGAGGTCGGTGGCGACGTTCTGGCTTGGATCTGGCGGGCGCTGGGTCTTTAGGCCAGCCGCCGCCGTGCTGCCCATCTGCCCGTGGCCCTGCGCGGCCACCTGTCCCATTCCCGCATCCCACAGGAGCGTCCCATGGCTGATCTTACCTCGACATTTGTCGGCATCACGTCGCCCAATCCGTTCTGGCTGGCCTCGGCCCCGCCGACCGACAAGGAAATCAACGTCCGCCGCGCCTTTGAGGCCGGTTGGGGCGGTGTGGTCTGGAAAACGCTGGGCAGCGAAGGCCCGCCGATCGTCAACGTCAACGGCCCGCGCTATGGCGCGATCTGGGGCGCGGACCGGCGGCTGCTGGGGCTGAACAACATCGAACTGATCACTGACCGCCCGTTGCAGGTCAACCTCGATGAAATCCGCCGCGTCAAACGCGACTGGCCCGACCGCGCCATGGTTATCAGCCTGATGGTACCCTGCGACGAGGAATCGTGGAAAGACATCCTGATGCGGATCGAGGATACAGGGGCGGATGGCGTGGAATTGAACTTTGGCTGCCCGCACGGCATGGCCGAACGCGGCATGGGGTCCGCCGTGGGGCAGGTTCCCGAATACATCGAAATGGTGACCGCCTGGGTCAAACATTATTCGAAACTGCCCTGCATTGTGAAACTGACCCCGAACGTCACCTCGATCCTGCCGCCCGCCACGGCGGCGTGGCGCGGCGGCGCGGATGCGGTCAGCCTGATCAACACGGTGAAATCCATCACCAATGTGGACCTTGACCATTTCAGCCCCTTTCCGATGATCGACGGCAAAGGGTCGCATGGCGGCTATTGCGGCCCGGCGGTGAAACCCATCGCGCTGAACATGGTGGCCGAAATCGCGCGGCATCACGAGACGCGCGGGTTGCCGATCAGCGGCATCGGCGGCGTCACCACTTGGCGCGATGCGGCAGAATTCATGGCGCTTGGCGCGGGCAACGTGCAGGTCTGCACCGCGGCGATGACCTATGGTTTCAAGATCGTGCAAGAGATGATTTCCGGCCTGTCGCAATATCTGGACGAAAAATCGATGACCTTGCCCGATCTGGTGGGCCGCGCGGTGCCGAACTTTGTCGAATGGCAGGACCTGAACCTGAATTATGTAACCAAGGCGCGGATCGATCAGGATGCCTGCATCAAATGCGGCCGCTGCTATGCCGCCTGCGAAGACACCAGCCATCAGGCTATCGCCATGTCGCCCGACCGGGTGTTCACCGTAAAAGATGAAGAATGCGTCGCCTGCAACCTGTGCGTCAACGTCTGCCCGGTCGACAATTGCATCACCATGCTGGAATTGCCGCAAGGCGCCACCGATCCGCGCACCGGCCGCGTGGTTTCGGGATTTGGCAGTTGGACAACGCATCCGAACAACCCGTCGGCGCAGGCGGCGGAATAATTCAGGGCGCCAGCAGCTTGCGGAACAGGGTGTCGAGGTAATCGCCGGCCTCGGCAAACGGGTCGTGACCGTCGCCCAGTACGGCGCGGATCTGGCTGTCGAAATCGGCGTAATGCTGCGTCAGCGCCCAGATCGAAAAAATCAGGTGATGCGGCGGCAGGCGCGCGATGCGGCCATCGCGCATCCAGCGGTCCAGCACCGTGGCCTTGGCATCGACCAGCCGTTTCAGATCGCCTTCGATCGCATCGCGCATCCGGGGCGCGCCTTGCAGGATTTCATTGGCAAACAGACGGCTTTCGCGCGGGTAATCGCGGCTGAGTTCGACCTTGCGCCGGACATAGCCAAGAATCTCGGCGACAGGATCGCCATCTGGGTCCAGATCGCGCAGCGGGTCCAGCCAGGTATCCAGCAGCCGGGTCAGCAGCGCCTGATGCATCGCCTCTTTCGATGGGAAATAGTAGATCAGATTCGGCTTTGACAGCCCCGCCACCTCGGCGATCTGGTCCAGCGTCGCACCGCGATAGCCATAGGTGGAAAACACGTCCAGCGCGGCCTCCAGAATGGCTTCCGAGTTCTTTTGCTGGATGCGGGTCTGCGGACGGGTCATGAGCGTTTCATGGGCGGGCCTTCGGGTCACGTGATCCCAGACTGGCCCATTCCGTCCCCGGATGCAAAGCCGACGCCGCGGCTGCCTGATCTGCAAGCGATCCCCGGCGGATCTGCGCGATATCCGGGCAGTTGGGCGGCCGGGTTGGGGGAATCCCCGTTGACCAGATGGGCGCGATATGCTGCGCTGGATTTTGACCACATGGTCAGGAAACACGCACAGGTCACGCGGCCCGCCCTCAAACCTGCCTCAGAAGGAGCCAGCCGATGTCATCCCCCAAATCCCCTGTGCCGGGACAAAACCTGCGGATCAATGCCGCGCGGCTGTGGGACAGCCTGAACGAAATGGCGCAGATCGGACCGGGCATCGCAGGCGGCAACAACCGCCAGACCCTGACCGACGATGACAGCGCCGGCCGCCACCTGTTCGCGCGCTGGTGCGCGGACGCCGGCCTGACGATGGGCGTCGATACCATGGGCACGATGTTTGCCACCCGCGCCGGCACCGACCCCGCCGCCCTGCCGGTCTACATGGGCAGTCATCTGGACACCCAGCCGACGGGCGGCCGTTATGACGGCGTGCTGGGCGTCTTGGGCGCGCTGGAGGTGATGCGCACCCTGAACGACATGGGCGTGCAGACCCGCCACCCCATCGTTGTGGCGAACTGGACCAACGAGGAAGGCACGCGGTTCGCCCCCGCGATGCTGGCGTCTGGCGTGTTCGCGGGCATCCACGATCTGGACTGGGCCTATGCGCGCACGGATGCAGCGGGCAAGGCGTTCGGCGACGAATTGGCCCGCATCGGCTGGCAGGGCGACGAGGAGGTCGGCGCGCGCCAGATGCACGCGTTTCTGGAACTGCATATCGAACAGGGCCCAATTCTCGAGGCCGAAGGCATCGACATCGGCGTTGTCACGCACGGGCAGGGCCTGTGGTGGCTGGAAGTCACGCTGACGGGACGCGAGGCGCATACCGGGTCCACCCCGATGGACATGCGCGTGAACGCAGGCCTGGGGATGGCGCGGATCATCGAGGCCGTGCACCGGATTGCGATGGAGCACCAGCCGGATGCGGTCGGGGCCGTCGGGCAGGCCAACGTCTG
>JBBRCF010000014.1:0-40416 GCA_038205135.1 Rhodobacterales bacterium | reverse complement strand
ACGTGGGCGACGCGCCCATGCTGCCCGGGTTGCTCGACGAGAACCCCCTGATCAGGTGATCGCCTGCGTCACCACCGACGGTGCCTTGGCACCCGCAAGTGCCATGGCGCCATTGCCGCCCGAAGTGCCGCCGCCATCATTACGCCCCGCCACAACGCCAAGCCCTGGAAGCCCGAAACCCTCGGAGCAGTGGCGCGCAAACAGGCCCTGCCCTGCGCGTCTCGAAACGCTTCGCTCGAACCATTTGGCGACGGTGGAGCGGCTATCACCGCCGGAGCCCGGTCGAAACGAAGATGCGCTGCTTGAAATTGCTGGGCCAACGTCTGGCCGCTCGCGACCCCGACCGTCAGGCCGCCAGTCCTGCCGGACTTCAGACAAGTCCGCGCATAAACGCAACGTGGCGCCATCCGTGCAGCGTCAATGCACCGTCCGGACGTTCCAGCAGCAGACGCCGCAATTCGGCCGCCTCGTCCGGATCGATCTGCTGACAGATCCGCTCCAGATCCTGCACGTTGAACATGCCGCGGAATATCCCGTCCAGCTTGACAATCGGCAGGCCCATGCGCAGCAGCACGATCGCATTCTGGTGGATCTGGCTGTGCGACATGAATACTTCGACCAGATGATCGATCAGGGCGAGCCGCACCAGCTTGATGTCGATTTTCTGTTCGAAGGCCAGATTGTGCCGCAAGAACCCGAGAAGATCGTCAAAACAGTTGATGAAAACCCGTTCGCTGACGTTTGCGACGTTGGTTTCTATATTCAGTTTTGTTGCGCCCGGATCAAAAGTCTCGACCAGATTGCGTTCTTTGAGATTCTCGACAACCGAAAGAAAAGAAAGCCGTTTCCAATGCGTTCGCAGCGCACTTCTGGACCCGTCCAGAACCTGATCGAGGAATCCGTCTTCCTCGTGCAACATCTGCAAAAACCGATCACCGCTGAACATCGCGCGGAATTCGTTCTGTGCGGATGTACATTTCCGCAAGGCCTTCGATAGTCCCATTTCCCCCTGATGGATAACCGTCGGCCGAATGTCTGAAAGACGGTAACGCTGCCAATAGCGCAGAAAAGTCGGATGACGCAGGATGCGGTTGCTCATCGCGATGCAGAATGATCCGAGATGATGTTGCATTTCGAAATTCTCGGTTGACCCCAGAACCTCGGGACTCGGTCCGATCATGTCCGCCAGAAATTTCGGCAACCGCGTTCTCGTGAAAAACACGCTGTCGTTCATCATCAACAACCGTGGACACTGCTTGTCATGGCCGCGCCGCACCAGATGCGCGAAGCCGGCCTTGTAGCTGCCGAAATCCCGGCCAAAGTTGAACCGCTCGATATAGCAGTCAACCACAGCTTCGATTTTCTGTACCGGATCAAGCCGCAGGGTGTTGACCGCCACGACATACAAACCGGCCGCCTTGGCCGTTTCCAGCAGGCGGATGGTGTCCGGCCGCAGCCGGCCTTTCTGGTACAACGCCAGCAACAGGATGGGTTGCCCGGCATAAGGGCGTTCCCAGTGCAACCGGTCAGGCTTGTTGTAGGATTGCAGGCGCATCCATTCCGAGTTCACAAAAAGTGCCGTGTAAACCGCAGGATAGGCGAGCCAACCCACCAGAGTGGAAAATGGGCTGAAACCTGGTGTCATGTCTAAAGATGCTCGAATAATTTGCTGATGGCAGAGCCTTGGCAGAACCCTTGTGATTGAGCAAACGAAATAAATCCATCTTGGATTGTTTTATAATCATAGATGCAGCTATAGCGTGTGGCGCATTCGCGTGCCGACGCTTGGGCAATACCGCGGGTCAAACTGCCTAGGATTGTGTTCTGAGGCGTCGCACAGGTCAGACGACGCACCACCGACGGTGCCACCATCTGTTGGAAGCCCGGCCGGTGGTCAACTTTTTAAGCGGTCAAAACGACGCCCGTGCTGTCGGAGGTTTGACGCGCGGTTGCTAATCCGGCGGTCCGATCCCGGAGGAAGGATTCCTTCTCCGCATCCGCGCTTCAGCGAACCGGCAACGCCCAGAGCACGGGCTGCGCCCCTATTCCAGTCGCATCAACAAGGCGGCTGTCAGCTTGGCGCGCTCGGGCAAACTGGCCACCTCGACATGTTCGGTCAGGGTATGCAGGCCTTTGCCGCGCACGCCGATGGAATCGAGCGTGGGGATGCCCAGAAAGCCGGTGAAATTGCCATCCGACCCACCGCCCGAACTTGCGCCGGTTAGTTCAAAGCCCAGCTCGGCACAGATGTCCTTGGCAACCTCGAACATCGCCATCGTGCCGGGCTGGTTCGGTTCCCATACCGGGCGGGTCACACCGCGCGTCACTTCGAAAGTCACGCCGTTTTCCTCGCCTTGCAAGGCCATCATCGCTTCGACCCCGCGATCAAGGTCCGCTTGCGTCTTGGCCATGGTCAGGGCCTGCGCGTCACAGCTGGACGACACACAGTTCACCCATTGCCCGGCATGGATCACCCCGACCGAAAAGGTGCAGTCGTCACTGGTCATCGCCTCGATCTGCAGGATCTTTTTCGCCATCGCCGCAATCGCGGACCGGCCTTCGGCCAAGGCCCATCCGGCATGGCTGGGACGGCCCAGCGTGCGCAGGTTGAACCGCGCAATCGCATAGCGGCCGATCACGGCGCCGCCGTCCTGCTTGGCGGGTTCCGGGATCAGAACGTATTTGTTCTTGGCCGCCTCGGCTTCGATCAGGTCGCGGGTGGATGGGGTGCCCACCTCTTCGTCCGGGGTGAACAGCACCGTCACCGGCAGGGGTGTCTGCATCCCCGCCTTGGCCAGTGCCTTGATCGCCTCCAGGCTGACGAAATTGCCGCCCTTCATGTCCATGATGCCGGGGCCATAGCAGATGTCCCCGTCCCGCTTGAACGGCAGCGTTTGCAGCGTGCCCACCGGATGCACCGTGTCCATGTGGCCCGCGATCAGGATGCCGGGCCTGCCGAAATCGGGATGCGGAAAGCGCGCGCGCACGGTGCCGCCGAACCCCATGCGACCGGGAATGCGTTCGACCGCCGCCCCCGCCACAGTCAGGTCATAGGCCGCAAGGTCCATCATCCGGTTGACGGCGGCCGCGTCATAGGTCGGGCTTTCGCATTCGATCCACGGGCGCAGGCGTTCGACCATGTCATCTGCATCAAATTTCAGATCAAGCGGGCTCATGCGGCGGCCTCCGCCAGCGTCAGACGGCGTTCCACCACCCGCGCCATGATCGACGCCCCGACCGGCAGCACCTCGGTGCCCAGCACGAAACCGGGGTTGTGCAGCGGCACATTGCCGGTGTGGCCGACGCGGCAATAGGCGCCGGGCACGACCTTCAGCATGTCGGCGAAATCTTCGGACCCGGTGGCGGGTTCGTCATTGCGGCTGATCATCTCTTCGCCGACGATGTCACGGGCGGCGTCCATATAGGCATCCGACAGATCGTTGTCGTTCATCAGCACGTCAAATACGTTGCGCAGATCGACCTTGATCTCGGCCCCGAAGGCGGCGCCGAAACCGGCGCAGATTTCCTTCATCCGGGTCTCGGCGATGGTATAGACCGAGTCCTTGAAATAGCGGATCGTACCGCACAGATGCGCGGTTTCCGGCACGATGTTATAGGCGCTGCCGGCGTGGATCTGCGTCACCGACAGCACGCAGGTGTCCAGCGGGGCCACGTTGCGGCTGACGATGGTCTGCAACTGACCCACCAGCGCCGACGCGATCACCAACGCATCGCGCGACTGCTGGGGCATAGCGGCGTGGCTGCCCTTGCCCGTCACGGTGATGTCGAAAAACGCGGCCCCCGCCATTGCGGCGCCCTTGCAGATGCCCACGGTGCCCGGTTGACCGTTCGGCGAATTGTGCATTCCGTAGATTTCGTCACAGGGAAACCGGTCGAACAGGCCATCGGCCAGCATCCCGCGCGCGCCGCCAAGACCTTCTTCGGCGGGCTGAAAGATCATCACGGCCGTGCCATCGAAATTGCGCGTGGCCGCCAGATGCTTGGCCGCCCCCAGCAACATGGTGGTGTGGCTGTCATGGCCGCAGGCATGCATCTTGCCGGCATTTCTGGACGAATAAGGCAGATTGGTCTGTTCGTGGATCGGCAAGGCGTCCATGTCGGCGCGCACCCCCACGCGTTTGCCGCCCGCGTCCTTGCCGCCGCGACCATAGATCAGCCCCACCACCCCGGTGATCCCGACGCCTGTGCAGACCTCGTCCACGCCATAGCTGCGCAGCTTTTCGGCCACGATGGCCGCTGTGCGCTGCTCTTGCAGACCGATTTCGGGATGGGTGTGCAGGTCCTTGAAGATGGCGACCAGCTCTTCGGTGCTGGCCTCGATCACGGGCAGAATATTCATGTGGTTCTCCTCGGTCTTGAAATGGGGGGTCTGATGGCGTTGGTCGGGATCAGGCCGCGCCCGCTTCCCGAAAATTGGCAAAATCCCACTCCCGGCCCGGTGCCGCCGCGATCAGGGATCTGGTGTATTCATGTTGCGGGTTGGCCAGAACACCGGAAGCGGGGCCTTTTTCGACCACGACGCCGCGTTGCATCACCAGCACATCGTCGCAGATCTGCGCGGCAACCCGCAGGTCATGGGTGATGAACACGATGGTGATGCCCAGCTTTTCCTGCAGGTCGTTCAGCAGGTCCAGCACCTGCGCCTGCACCGAAACGTCCAGCGCCGACACCGCCTCGTCGGCGACCAGCACATCAGGCTGCATCATCACCGCGCGCGCAATCGCGATACGCTGGCGCTGCCCGCCGGAAAACTGGTGCGGGTAGCGATCAAGACTGTCGCGCGGCAGGCCCACGATATCCATCAGTTCGGCGGCCCGCGCCATGGCATCCGCTGCGGTCGCGCCATAGTTCACCGGGCCTTCGATCAGGCTGTGCCCCACCGTCCAGCGCGGGTTCAACGACCGGAACGGGTCCTGAAACACCACCTGCAGATAGCGCCGGTGCGGTTTCAACTGGGCGCGGGTCAGATGGGCGATATCGGTGTCGCGCAGCCGGATCGATCCCCCGGTGGGCACGATCAATCGCATGATGCACCGCGCCACCGTGGATTTGCCCGACCCGGATTCGCCGACGATCCCAAGGGTGCGCCCGCGCGCGACCGTGAATGTCACGTCCTTGGCCGCATGGGTGCCGGCGCGCCGGATAAAGAAACCGCCACCGCCATAGATCATGTCCAGATTGGCGACATCCAGCACCGGATCCCCACCGGGGGCCGTACGCGGGGCGCGCGGGATCAGGCTGGGCACGGCGCGCAGCAGTTTCTGCGTGTAATCCTTTTGTGGCGCCCGCAGCAGGGTTTCAATCGGCGCATTTTCCACCAGATCGCCCGATTTCATCACGTAGACGGTATCGGCAATTTCGGCCACCACGCCCATGTCATGGGTGATGAACAGAACCGCCGTGCCATGTTTTTCCTGCATTTCGGAAATCAGCAACAGGATCTGCTGCTGCGTGGTCACGTCCAGCGCGGTGGTCGGTTCATCGGCAATCAGCAGTTCGGGTTCCAGCACCAGCGCCATGGCGATCATGATCCGCTGGCGTTGCCCGCCGGACAGTTGATGCGGATAGCTGCGGTGGATGCGGTCCACATCGGGCAGATGCACCTGTTCCATGATGTCGATCACGCGCGCGCGGCGTTCTGTGGCGGACAGGCTGGTGTGGCTTTCCAGAACCTCTTCGATCTGGTCGCCGACCCGCATCACCGGGTTCAGGGCCGTCATCGGTTCCTGAAAGATCATCGCCACGCGGCGGGCGCGGATATCCTGCATCGCCGACGGCGATTGTGACAGCAGATCGGTGTCCGACAGCGTGATCTTGCCGCCCGTCACGAACAGCGCGTCCTTGGGCAACAGCCCCATGATCGCCAGGGACGTGACGGATTTGCCGGACCCGGATTCGCCGACCAGACAGACGGTTTCACCCTGACGGATCGTCAGGCTGATCTTGTTCAGCACCGGCGGCGCCTTGGCGGTAGGCGGCAGGCTGACGGTCAGATCCTGCACCGTCAGGACCGTCCTTGCATCGTCGAATGTGCGTGTCTTGAACAGCATCGCCTTATTCCCCACGTTTTTTCAGGCGCGGGTCCAGCATGTCGCGCGCTGTATCGCCCAGCAGATTGATCGCCAGAATGCACAGCGACAGCATCAGGCCGGGCCACAGGATCAACTCGGGCTTGATGCGGAAATACTGCCGCCCCTCGGCCATGATGTTTCCCCATGTCGGGATTTCGGTCGATACGCCCGCGCCCAGAAACGACAGGATCGCCTCCGTCAGGATGGCAGAAGCAAGGATATAGGTGCCCTGCACGATCAGCGGCGCCATCGTATTGGGCATCAGATGCTGGAACAGGATTTTCGGCATCGACGACCCAAGCGCGATTGCCGCCTCGACATAGGGTTCTTCCCGCGCGGTCAGCACAACCGAACGGACCAGCCGCACCACGCGGGGGATTTCCGGAATCGTGATCGCCATGATCACCGAGGTGATAGACGGACCGTTCAACGCCACCAGCGCAATCGCCAGCAGGATCGAAGGGATCGCCATCAGACTGTCCATGATCCGCATGATGATCGTGTCGGCCAGCCGAAAGAACCCGGCGATCAGGCCGATGAACAGCCCGATCAGGACCGATACCACGGCCGCGCCGATGCCGATCATCAACGACACCCGCCCGCCGATCAGCACCCGCGAATAGATGTCGCGCCCAAAGGGATCGGTGCCCAGCATATGCACGTCGCTGGGGCCTTTCAGCCGGTTCATCGGGTTCATGTCCAACGGGTCGAACGGCGCCAGCCATGGCGACAGCAGGGTCGCGATCACGATGATCGCCAGCACAACTGCGGCAATCAGCGGCCCTATTCCCAGTTTGGCGAGAGCCGGGATCGAAAACAGCCGCAGCACTGATCCCATGGCCGACGTCGGAGGCGCGTAATTGGACATCAGTAACGGATCCTCGGGTCAAAAATCGTGTAAGAGATGTCGATGATCAGGTTGACCATCACATAGGTGGCGCTGGTCAACAGGATCATCGCCTGAATCACCGGGTAATCGCGCGCCAGAATGGCATCGACGGTCAGGCGGCCGACGCCTGGGATGTTGAACACGCTTTCCGTGACCACCACGCCCGAAATTAGCAGCGCAAAACCGGTGCCGATCACGGTCAGGATCGGCACGGCGGCATTGCGCAGCGCATGGCGGAACAGCACGCGGCTTTCCTTGACGCCCTTGGCGCGGGCGGTGCGGATGTAATCCTCGCCCAGCACCTCCAGCATGGAGGCCCGCGTCATCCGGGCGATCAGCGCGATGTAGATCGTGGCCAGCGTCAGGGCCGGCAGGATGGCGCGATACAGAAACGTGCCAAATCCGTCTTCCACCGGTGACGCATAGCCCTGCACCGGCAGCCAACCAAGGTTGATCGAAAACACGAGGATGAACAGGTAACCGATCACGAACACCGGCACCGAAAAGCCCAGCACCGAAAAGCTCATCACCGCGTAATCAACCCAGGTCCGGTGCCGCCACGCGGCCAGAACGCCCATCGGCACGGCGATGGCCACGGCGATCACGATGGTCAGCAATGCGATGTTGATGGTCGGAAAGATCCGCTGCCCCATCATGGTCAGAACCGGCGTGCCCGAAATCAGCGAGGTGCCCAGATCGCCCTGCAACAGCCGCCCCATCCATGTGATGAACTGGGTGTGGATCGGCTGATTGAGACCCATCGCCTCGCGGATGCGTTCCAGCTGTTCCGGGGTGGCCATGTCGCCCGCAATGATCGCAGCCGGATCACCGGGCGTCAGGCGCAGCAGCAGAAAGACAAAGATGGCGACGATCAGCATGACGGGGAAAATCGCCAGCACGCGTCGAATGATATAGCCCAGCATCGGCAGGCGGCCCTTTCGGCGGGGGAAACACGTGTCTTGGGGGCCGGACGGCAGGCCCCGGGCCTGTTGTCCGGAAAAAAATCCCGGCGCGCGAACAGCGCGCCGGGGTAATCAGACGGCGATCAGCTGCCCTTCTTGACGTTCCAGAACACCGGGACCGGCGACGGAAGCATGTCGGTGATATTCGCCCGACGTGCCTGCGGCAGCGAATACTGACCGATGGGAACATAAAGCACTTGCTCCATGTTGTGGGTCTGAATGGCGACGGCCACTTTTTTCTGCTCTTCGGGGGTCGCGGCGGCGATGAACTGCGCCTTCAGGTCTTCGATGACCGCATCTTCCGGCCAGCCGAACCAGGCCTTGTCGCCACGCCCGTTCAGCATCGGAGACACCAGCGGGCTGGAGATTTCCGGCACTAGCCAGTTGGTGAAGAACATGTTCCAGCCTCCATCAGCGGGGGCGTTCTGGCTTGCACGGCGGGTCACCAGCGTCTGCCAGTCCATCGGCTGCATGTCCACGGTGAAGCCTGCATTGCGCAGCGCCTGCGCCGCGACGACCGGCTGCGCCGCCAGTGCGACCACATCGGTGGGGGCCATGATCACGATGGGCGTGCCATCATAGCCGGCTTCGGCCAGCAGCGCCTTGGCCGCCGTCAGATCACCGCCCGACGTCAGGCTTTCCGACCCGGTCACATCCGCAAGCGGGGTGCCGCATCCGAAAATCGCGCCGCAGACTTCGTAATAGTCGGGGTTGCCCACCAGAGCGACCAGAATCGCCTGCTGATCCAGCGCCTTCATTGCGGCCTGACGCACCTTGGCGTTGTCAAAGGGCGGATGCTTGAAGTTCATCCGGCCAATGGTCTGATAGCCCAGCGGTTCGCGCTTTTCGTGCACGATGTCGGGATCACCTTCCAGCAGCGGCAACAGATCGACCTGCACGGATTCGATATAGTCGATCTCATCGCCCAGCAGGGCGTTGATCGCCGTAGATGCGTCGGCAATCGTCGACCAGACGACCTTGTCCACATGAACGACCTTGCCGCCCGCCATGTTGTCGGCCGGTTCGGACCGGGGAACGTAATCCATGTTCTTGATGTAGGTGACGCTGACGCCGGGCTGGAATTCCGCCTCGACAAACCGGAACGGGCCGGACCCGACATGTTCCGTGATCGCGGTATCCGACGGGGTTGCGGCAATGCGCGCGGGCATGATGAAGGGCGGCAGGGCCGATTGTTTGGCCAGCGTATCCAGCAGCGGTGCAAAGGGTTCCTTGAGCGTCCAGACCAGCGTCTTTGCATCGGTCGCGGTCAGGCTTTCGGTGCGGTCCATGATGATCTGGCCACCCGAATCCTTGGCGGCCCAACGCTTGAGCGAGGCTTCGGCATCCGCCATCGTGACGGGCGTGCCGTCATGGAACATCAGGCCGTCGCGCAGAGTAAAGGTATAGACCTTGCTATCTGCCGACACGGTCCATGCGGCCATCTGCGGCTGGGGCGTGAACGTGCCATCCACGGCCACCAGCACGTCATAGATCATGTAAGCGTGATTGCGGGTGATGTGCGCGGTGGTGATGACCGGATCCAGAACCCGCAGGCCGGAATGCATCACGGCCGTGATCGTGGTTTCGGCCCATGCGGCACCGGCACCGACCAACGCGGTCGTGGCAAGCAGCGCGCCAGCCATCAGGCTTCGGATACGGGCGGCGCCTTTTGAATGAAAACTGTTGGATATCATGGTTTTACCTCTTTGCTGAACTTTGGTTGGTCGTGATGCGCCCCGATCTATGCCGGGTGCACGGGGTGAAATCGTCGGTCAGCCTGCATCAACACAGGATTCGGGCGCCGGTACGGGGTGCCAACGCGCCCCCATCGGTTCCAGCTTCATCCCCGGTGCCAGTCTTGTCCACGGTAAACTGGCCGGGCTGATCGGCATCGGGCCGGGAGCCGTGCAGATCAGGATGATCTCTGCGATCGGCTGAAAATCCGCGCGGAAATGAACCGAGCTTTTGTTGACGAGGATCGCTTGCTGGGTGGGGTCGATGCCGACAAACCGGTACATCTGCTGGTCCGCCATCTGCGCCTTGTGGGTGGATACCACAACGCGCACATCGCCGATCCGCAGGCAGGCCGATGGCCCCAGATCCAGCGGCGCGCCACCATAGAAGGGGCCGGAGGCGATGAACTTTCCGTCCGACAGGGTCTCGACCGTGAAACGGGCGTGAAACGGGCTGTCGCCGGGAATGCCGGACGACCCGCCCAGCGCAATGTCGATCACGGCCCCCTGCCCTGCGGCATGCGCGGCGGCGGCGGCGGCGGGATCAACGACGATCCCGGTGGCCGCGCGGCGGGCGTCGGCCCGCACCAGCGCGCGCAACATGCCGGTGGTATTGGAATCGCCCCCTGCGCCGGGGTTGTCCTGCGTATCGGCGATCACCACCGGTCTTGTCGCGGTGGCGGCGATCCGCATCGCCTCTGCCACGCCCGCGTCAGGGTCATAGGACTTGCCCGCAAACGCGGGCTCGGCCCGCGCCACATCGGCGGCCACCGCCTCTGCTGCGGCCTCTGCGGCGGCCTGTGTCAGACCATAGGCCACGACCGTCGGACCACAGCCGGGAAAATCCGCCGCCGGAAAGCCGGGGAAAAACGACACCGTCGCCACATCGCCCTTTTCCAGCGCGGCCATCCGGTCATAGATGCCGCGTGCCGGTTCCATCACGGTGCTTTGCCATGCGATCGGGATCAGGAAATCCAGCCGCCGGAACGCGGCTGCAAAGGGCCGTCCCCGCGCCATCAGCGCCTGTAGCTGTGTCGCTGCGCGGTGGCCCGTGACAGCCATGTCGACATGCGGATAGGTCCGGAACCCGACCAGCGCGTCCGCCGCATCGACCATCTGCAAGGTGATATTGCCGTGCAGGTCCAGCGCCACGACGATCGGCACATCCGGCCCGACAACGGCACGGACCCGCGCGATCAGCGCGCCTTCGCCGTCATCCTCGTGTTCCGCCACCATCGCGCCGTGCAGGTCCAGAAACACCCCGTCCAGCTGCCCGGCCTGGGCGATGCCATCGACAATCTCGGTACTGATGGCGTCATAGGCGGCCCGGGTCACATGGGCCGAAGGGATTGCACCGCACCACAGGATCGGCACCATGTCCCAGCCCGCAGCCTCGCCGAATTCCACCGCGCCGCCGATGCCCAGATTGATGCCCCGCCCTGCGGTCATCAGCGCGGCCCCCCGCGCCATCGGCATGTACCCGCCGCCTTGCATGAAACTGGCCATGTCCGCAGGACTGGGCGCAAAGGTATTCGTTTCGTGCAGAAACCCTGCAAGCGCCACACGTTTGGTCATCAGTACGGTCCAGCCCCCCATGTCGCGGCCACGTCTTGCGGTGTCTTGAAATCTACGGAACGGCGCCGGTTCTTCACTCTTGATGCGATTTAGTGTATTGCCAGTCGATACAGTTGCATCGTTAGTAAGCCTAGGGGCGAACTTGTCCTCAAGTCAACCGGCCTTGGCGGAGATCACATGAGAAACACCCTGCGCGCCGAAACCGGTGTTCGTTTTTTGAGCGATGAACAGCGCAACGATCCGCTGTTCACCAATTCGATCGCCCGCGCGATGCAGGTGCTGGAAGCGTTCCACCACGCCGATCACCCGCTGTCGCTGGCAGAAATCGCCGGCCGCGCCGGGATCGACCGCAGCGCGGCACAGCGGATCGTGCATACCCTGCGCACCCTTGGTTATATCCGCCGCGACGACGAAGACCGCGGGTTCTTGCCCGGCATCCGCATTCTGGATCACACGCTGGATTTCCTGCGGATGAACCCGCTGATCCAGCGCGCGACCCCGGTGATTCTGGAATTGCGCCGCAACGTCCGCGAACGGGTCGATCTGTCGCTATTCGACGGCCAGCGCGTGGTCTATGCCGCACGGATGCAAAGCAAGCGCGAGACGTTCTATGCCACGCTGGTGGGCCATAGCGTGCCGACCTTCTGTTCGTCCGGTGGCTGGGCGATCCTTGCGCGGCTGGACGACCCCGAGGTGCGCGCCATTGTCGCTGCGTCAGATCGTGCCCCGTTCACCCCACGCACCCTGACTGACCCCGACCAGATCCTGGCCGAGGTCGCGGCGACCCGGGCGCGCGGCTACAGCATCGCCGTCGAACAGATTCTGCTGGGCGAAGTGGCGGTTGGCGTCGCCGTGACCGGGCGGCAAGGTCGCCCTGTGGCCGCGATCCACGTGGCAGGTTCGCTGGCCGAATGGACGCCAGAGGATTTCAGCACCCGCATGGCCCCCCTCGCGCTCGAAGCCGCCCGCGCCATCAGCCATACCTGACCCAACCGGAGCCTTGCCATGACCACCCATCATCTGCCCGGACTTGCCGCCCCCGTGACTCTGCGCATCGACCCCTGGGGTCTGACCCATATCCGGGCCGAAAGCATGAACGATCTGTTCTATGGTCAGGGGTTCAACGCCGCGCGCGACCGGCTGTGGCAGATCGATCTGTGGCGCAAACGCGGGCTGGGCTTGCTGGCCGCCGATTTCGGCCCCGGCTATCTGATGCAGGACCGCGCCGCGCGGTTGTTCCTGTATCGCGGCGACATGGCGGCGGAATGGGCCGCCTATGGCGATGACGCCGAGGCGATCTGCACCGCCTTTGCCGCAGGGATCAACGCGGCGGTTGATCTGGTTCTGGCCGGCGACATGCCGCTGCCGCAGGAATTCGCGGTGCTGGACACCCGGCCCGCCCATTGGGCGGCCGCGGATGTGGTGCGCATCCGCACCCATTGCCTGACCCGCAACGCCACATCGGAACTGGCCCGCGCGCAGGTGCTGGCGCTGGCCGATCCCGAAACCGACCTGTTGCGCGCGCCGCTGAACCCACCTGTTCCTGCGACCGAGTGGGCAATCAACGCCGGCGCGGGCCTGCCCGCCGAGGCCTTGGCGGTGTTCGAACTGGCCACCGCGCCCGTGACATTCGCGGCCGACCGACTGGCTGCCGGGCTATCAGACGCCGCGCGCTGGTCCCGGGTCGATCCGCGCAAGACCGTGGTGCAGGCCCCATCTGTCGAAGGCTCGAACAACTGGGCGATCTCTGGCCAGCGCACCGCATCTGGCCGCGCGATCATGGCCAGCGATCCGCACCGCCAGCATGCCGCCCCGTCGCTGCGCTACATGGTGCATCTGACGGCCCCCGGTCTGGATATCATCGGCGCGGGCGAGCCGTCGTCGCCCGGCATCATGGCAGGCCACAACGGCCATGCGGCCTTCAGCCTGACGATCTTTTGCGCGGATCAGGAGGATGTCATGGTCTATCAGACCGATCCCGCCCACCCGACCCGCTATCGCTATGGCAATGGCTGGGAAGACATGCAGACTCTGATCGAGGTTTTCGCCGTAAAGGGCCACCCCGACCAACGGCTGGATCTGCGTTTCACCCGGCACGGCCCCGTGGTCTGGCAAGATGGCATCCGCGCGCTGGCGCTACGGACGGTATTCACCGAACCGGGCACGGCGCCGTACCTGACCAGCCTCAAATCCATGCGCGCGACGTCTTGGGATGGGTTCAAGGCGGCGGTTGATACATGGGGGGCCCCTTCGGTGAATCTGGTTTATGCCGATGTGGCGGGCGATTTCGGCTGGCAGGCGGCGGGCTATGTGCCCAATCGCACCGGTTGGCGCGGGATGGTGCCCGTCGCGGGGGACGGGCGGTTCGAATGGCAGGGTTTCCGGACCGCCCGCGACCTGCCCCGGCTGGACAATCCGGCGGCGGGTTATGTCCATTCCGCCAATGAGATGAACCTGCCACCGGCGGCGCAGTCCGGCCCTGCCATCGGCCATGAATGGTTCGAAGATCAGCGCGCAGCCCGCATCGCGGCGGCGCTGGCGGCGCATCGGGATCATGACCTGCACGCCAGCACCGCCTTGCAGACCGATACCGGATCGCCCTTTGCGGCAAGGCTGATCGCGCTTTTGCCGCCAGACGCGCCGGGCCGGGATCTGCTGGCCGGTTGGAACGGGCGGTCCGATGCCGCATCCGCAGCGGCGCTATTGTACGAGGTCTGGTTGTCCAGCCACCTGCGCCCGGCGATCATGACGCGGGTCGCCCCCGACCCTGCCCTGCGCCGCTGGCTGTTGCCCGGCAACGTGCCTGTGATCACCGAATTGCTGGAAGGCGCGCACCCGACACTGACCGTACGCGCCGGGCTCGATGCCCCCGACTCCCACGGCGCGCGCGATGCGCTGTTGCGGGATACTCTGACGGCGGCGCTGACCGATGTGAACGCGCGCTTTGGTCCGGACCCTGCCGCATGGCGGTGGGGCGATCTGCATCACGGCTGGTTCGATCACGCCCTGACGCCGTTGGGCAACGGTTTCGATCTGGGCCCCTGGCCCAAGGGCGGCGGCAATACCTCGATCATGCTGGCGCATCACGAGGCGTCGGATTACCGCGTCCGCATCGGGGCCAGCGTGCGGATGGTGATTGATGTGGGCGACTGGGACAACAGCCTGTGGATCAACGCGCCGGGTCAGTCGGGGATGCAAAACAGCCCGCATCTGGCCGATCTGGCCCCGCTGTGGGCCGCAGGGGAATACCTGCCGCTGGCCTATTCCGAAACTGCTGTCGCGGCGGCGACCGTGCAGATGATCACCCTGCTGCCCACCTGACCGGGGCCGGCAGGCGATCACATCATCCCCGGTCCAGATCGGCAGATCCGGTCGCGGCGGGCGATCTGGACCCCACCGCTCCCGCCGCCCCTGCCGCCAGGGTGATCGGCATCAAATCAGACGCTTGGATTCAGGTAGCTGGCATCGGGTCGAGACGGTGGGACAAAAAGGCGGATGCTCTCAGGTCAGACATGCCTGAACATCTGCAATTGTCTCGGCAACTTCGAAGATAATGGTGCCCCCAGAGAGACTCGAACTCCCGACCCTCTGATTACAAATCAGACGCTCTACCAGCTGAGCTATAGGGGCACGGACATGCGTTTACGCGGGCGGGCGGGGCTGTGCAAGGGTTTCGCGGTTGGCGCGGGCCAGAAGCAGCACGGCGACCAGCCCCACTGCGATCACCAGCACGGCGGCGGGGGCGGCGGTGCCCAGATTTTCCAGGCTCGCCTCGTCATGCACCCGGGTGGCCAGCGTGTTGAAATTGAACGGGCGCAACAACAGCGTCGCGGGCAGTTCCTTGACGCAGTCGACAAACACCAACAGCAGCGCCGACGCCAGTGAACCGCGGATCAGCGGCGCATAGACCGAACGCAGCACCTGACCGCCGGACCGGCCCAAGGATCGCGCGGCCATCGGCAGCGATGGCGATACCCGGCCCATCGCAGCATCCGCCGCCCCCTGCGCGATGGCAAAGAACCGCACGGTATAGGCGATGACCAGCGCGGTCGCCGATCCGGTCAGGATCAGGCCGATGTCAACGCCGGTCATGGCCTCGACCGCGTCCGCAATCAGATGGTCCAGCCCGGCCAGCGGGATCAACAGCCCCACTCCCAGCACCGCGCCCGGTGCGGCATAGCCGATGGTGGTCACCGGCAGCAACAGACGCGGCAGGCGCCGCCCCGAAAGCCGCACGCCATAAACCATGAACGTGCCCGCCAGCACGGTCAGCACCGCCGCGATCCCGCCCACCGTGACCGTGTTCAGTGCCGCCGCATAAAGCGCGGGGTCCAGCCAGCGGTCGGCTTTGGCCAGCGCATGGCCAAGGATCACACTGGTGGGCAGCACGAACCCGACCAGAAACGGCAGCAGGCAAGCCGCTGTGGCGGACGCCCCGGCCAGCCCGCGCAAACGCGTGCGATCCACCGGACGGTGCCGCGCCGACAGGTTGAAGAACTGTTGCCGCGCACGGCTGACGCGTTCCAGCGCCACCAGCAGGATCACCACCGCCAGCACCACACAGGCAATCTGCGCCGCACCACCGGCATTCGATCCGTCCAGCCAGACCGAAAAGATGCCGGTTGTCAGGGTCTGCACCCCGAAATAATCCACCGTGCCGAAATCATTGACGGTTTCCATCATCGCGATGGCAATGCCGGCGGCAATCGCCGGACGCGCCAGCGGCAGACCGATGCGGCGAAACCGCGCAAAGGCCCCGGCGCCCAAAGAGGTTGCGACCTCTTCGGCCGAAGCGGATTGTTCGCGAAACGCGGCGCGCGCCAGCAGGTAGACATATGGATACAGCGCAGCCGCCAGCACGATCGCCGCCGCGCCCAATGACCGGATCGGAGGGAACCAGTAATCGCGCGACGATTGCCACCCCATCAGATTGCGCAGGCCGGTCTGCACCGGACCGGCATATTCCAGAAAATCCACCAGCGCATAGGCCCCCACATAGGCCGGGATCGCCAGCGGCAGCAGCAGCGCCCATTCCAGCAGCCCCGACAGCGGAAACCGGTAACGCGCCACCAGCCAGGCGGTTCCGGTGCCCACCACGCCGGCCATCACCCCCACCAACAGCATCAGAACGCCGGTATTCCACACATAACGCGGCAGCGTCGTGGCGATCAGGTGGGGCCAGATGTTGTCGGCCGGAAACAGCGCGATCCAGATTACCGACAGGATCGGACCCAGCACTGCCGCAGCAATCAGGCTCGCCCCGATCCCCCATAGGGACGGCAACGACAGGCGGCGCGCGCGTGCGGGAAACGGGGTCTCGACCATGCCGTGTTGTTGGCGCAAAGCGGTTTGACTGTCCAGAACCACACGCGTAACTTTCGCGCAGGGAATTGCAGAAACGGCGGCACCAGATGCAGATCGTGCTTAACGCTGGCGCGCATGTTACCGACGAGGGTCGCCTGCTGAAAAGCCTGCTGCGCAATGCGACGCCGTTTGCGGCGCGCGGCATCGCGGTGCCGCATCCGTCGCTATACCGCGCAGGCCTGCGTAGTGCGATGGCAACGCTGCATGATGTGGCGGACGCGGGTCAGGACCTGCGCCCGCATCTTCTGGCGCAGATGAAGGCGGCGGGGCAACCGGAACCCGAGCGGCTGATCCTGTCCTACGAAAACCTGTTTGCGTTTCCGACCCATGCGCTGGATGGCGGTGTGCTGTATCGTCGCGCCACCGAACGGCTGTCCGAAATCGCCGATCTGTTTGCCGGTGACACGATCACGCTGTTTCTGGGGCTGCGCAATCCGGCCAGTTTTCTGCCCGCGCTGGCGGCCCAGACGGACCGGGCGAAATTCGACGCGTATCTGGCGATCACCGATGTCTACGAAGTGTTCTGGTCGCGCCTGATCGAGGATTTGCGCCGTGCTCTGCCCGCGATCGACATCACCACGTGGGCAAACGAGGATACGCCGTTGATCTGGGGCACGTTGCTGCGCGAAATGGCCGGGATCGAAGCCAACGTCAAGATTACCGGGGCGTTCGATCTGTTGACCGAAATCATGACCAAAGAGGGCATGACCCGTTTCCGCGCCTATCTGAAGGAACATCCGGTGATGACGGAAATGCAGAAACGGCGGGTGATCTCGGCGTTTCTGGATAAATTCGCGCGGCGGGACCAGATCGAAGAGGTGGTCGATCTGAACGGCTGGACCGAAGATCTGGTGGCCGACGTGACCGAGGGCTATGAAGAAGACTTGTACCACATCGCCCGCATTCCCGGTGTGACGCTGATCGCACCCTGAACGCGTGCCTGGGCCTGTTTGTCGAAAAACGATCCCGGCGATTGCTGCGGGCGGCCTGATGCGGCCTGTATCATTCGCTTTGCTGGCGTCAGATCATGCCCAGCGCGTTCAGATACAGTTCCATGACCGCCTCTTCTTCGGCCAGATCGTCACGGTCGCGCTTACGACGCGCAATGATCTTGCGCAGTACCTTGGTGTCGTAGCCCCGGCCCTTGGCTTCGGCCATCACCTCTTTCAGCTGGTCCGCAATGTCTTTCTTTTCGGCCTCCAGCCGTTCGTAGCGTTCGATGAAGGCGCGCAGTTCATCGGCGGCAACGGACGAGGCAACATCAAGCACAGGATCGGTCATCGCAGGGTCCTTTCGGGGGCCGGCCGGGTCCGGCGTGGCGGGTTTCGCCGTGCCTAACGCCCGGCTGCCTGCGCCGCAAGTGGCCAGAGGCGCAGACCAGCATCGACCCGCGTATCGGCCGGTGTTGCCCGACCCGAGTCCGCATGCTAGGGCGCGCCATCACAACGGGGGCGGCGCATGGGCTGGTTGATCTGGACAGGGGCGGCAGTATCGGGCCTTGGGCTGTGTGGGTTGCTGTGGACCATCGTGGTGGTCGCGCGCGCCCGACGTCGCACCCGCGATGACGCCGCGATGCGCGCGGTGGTGCAGCGGATGATCCCGGTCAACATGGCCGCGCTGATGCTGTCGGTTCTTGGACTGATGGCGGTCATCGTCGGCATTTCGCTGGGCTGATCCGCCCCGATCCGGCGCGGAGGCCGGTTCCGCAGGACGTCAGCGGGCGGCAGGATCAGCCGGGGATCCTGCGCCGCGCCCGACCGATCCTGTTCAACACGTCAAAGTTCTCGCCATATCTGGCCAGCGCCGCAAAGCCGGGATCGGGCGCGTACAACACCGGGTCCACCCCGGCCATCCGGCCCAACATCAACCCGATGTCGAACACGCCCGCCATGTCGGCCGCTTTCATCGGGCCGCCCCGGGCGCGCGGAAATCCGTAACCCAGCACCATCACCGCGTCGATGTCGGACGGGCGCAGCGCGATGTTCTCGCGCAACAGCCGCGCACCTTCGTTTGCCAGCGCCGCGATCGCATGGGCCATGATTTCGGACGACGACAACCCCGGATCCTTGCGCGCAACGTCCGGCAACAAGTCCAGCAATTCGGGGTCGTGACGGGCCACATCGCCTTCCCAGCGGTAAAACCCCGCCCCGGCCCCGCGGCCCCGGCGGTCGAACGCCAGCATGATCTGCAGCAGCGCCAGATGGGCTTCGGCCACCCGGCCGCAATCGCGGGCCAACAGCGCACCGCGGCCGGCCACCACATCAATGCCGACGCGGTCCATGGCGGCCAGCGGGGCGTGGACGAATCCGTATCGCAACAGCGCCCGGTCGATCGTCACGGGCGGCACCCCGATATTGACCAACCCGGTCAATGCGTCGCGCAGCGCCGCCTGCATGCGTTCGCCGATACTGCCCGCGCCCCCCGCGCTGCGCACCACGTGTTTGCCCAGCTTTTGGGTCAGCGCTACGGCGCGCGACAGCGCGGCCGCCGCTGTATCCGGCCCGATGACGATTTCCGCCAGCGTATGCGTGCGGGCCGGGCCATGCAGATGCAGCGCCAGCACATCCCGCGGCCGGCCCGCGGCCTGCGCCAGCGGTGCAATCGCCTGGATCAGGGAATTGGTCGCCAGAACCGTGCCGGGCCGGGTCGCCTGACCCAGCGCGGCAAACACCTCGGCCTTTTTCAGGGGTGTTTCAGCTCCGGCCTCGATCACCAGATCGACCAGCGCCAGATCGGCGATGTCGGTGGTCTGGCCAAAACGTTGCCGGATCGCGGTGTCGGCCGGGTCCAGCATCGCATTAAGCCGCGCGCCGGCGTCAGTCAGGGCGGCTGTCGCGCGATCGAACTGCACCACCCGCAGACCCGCCGCCAGCAATGCGGCCACGATGCCAGTTGCCGCCGCGCCGACCCCCACCACGCCGACCACGTCCGGCGCGATCTGTTCTTGATCGACCAGTTCAGGCATCTTGTTGCCGCGGCGTTCGGCGAAATACGCATGCAGCAACCCGCGCGTCGTATCGGCGTCACGACAATCCTCATAGGCAGCACGTTCAAAGGCCAGCCCCTGTTCCAGCGGCAGCAACAGCGCAGCCTCGACGCAATCGATGATGCGCGCGACGGGCAAACCGGTCTTTGCGATCCCCGGCGCGGTACGCGACCCAAAATCCGGCCCAAAATCCGGCCCAAAATCCGCGCCCAGATCTGGCCCGGTATCTGGCCCGGTATCTGGCCCGGTATCTGGCCCGGTATCTGGCCCGGTATCTGGCCCGGTATCGAGACCGCCATCCGGCCCGCTATCCTGCGCCGTTTCGGGCATCGCCTCGGGCGATCTGCGGGCCGCCCGGATTGCCGCGCTATTGCCGGACGGGTCGTCCAGCCCGGCATGCCGGTCTAGGGGTGGCCAACCGACGGTTGCCGCCTGCAACTGCGCCACCGCGAACGCCACGGGATCGGGCGTGATCGCATCGAAAACCGCGGCCAGTTCGGGCGCAGTCGATGCATATTGGCGGGGCGAAACCAATAGCGCCAGCGCCCGCGCGGCACCGATCAACCGCGGCAGCCGCTGGGTCCCCCCGGACCCGGGGATCAGCCCGAACACCAGTTCCGGGAACCCGGCCCGCGCGGTGGGGGCGGCGATCCGGGCGTGACACGCCAGCGCCAGTTCCAGCCCCGACCCCAGAACCAGCCCCTGAATGGCCGCAACGACGGGTGTCTTGCAGGCCGCGATCTGCACGCAAAGGTCTGCAAGACGCGGGGCGGATTCCGGCCCCTGTTCGATCTCGCGGATGTCCAGCCCGGTGGAAAACACCCGCGGCCCGCCGGTCAGCACGATCCCCCGGATCGTGTCATCCGCTGCCAGGGCCGCAATGCGGGCCATCAGGTCGGCACGCAACGGCCGTCCCAGCGCGTTGCCGGGCGAATTGTACATTGTCACCACGGCGATGCCATCCGCGATGTCCAGCCGCGTCGTGGTCTGCCCTGCCGCCTGTGGCGTTTGTGCGTCCACGCGATACCCGATCCGTTATCAACCCTGCCCTTGCAGTTTGCAAAGCGCCGCGCGGCTTTGCAAGGCCGCTGAACGCAGGGTCGAACCGCATTGCAGCCCGCAGCCCGGCAAAAGATGAAACCACGGACGCCTTTGCCGACAAAACTCAGACGGGCATGTTGTCGAAACCGTCATCGATCACATCATCCTGCAGCACACGTTCCATGACGCCGAGGCGCCCCGGAACGGACCGTCCGGCGGCGTGACACTGGTGGGCAAGCGACTGAACCTCGGCCAGCAAAACGGCACGCGTTGCCGCGTCGGCCAAATGCTCGATTTCGAAACGGCGTTCCAGCGCGTCGATCAGATCGTTCATTTCCAGCAAATCTTCGGTCATGTCAGCCTCCTCCTTTGACAAATCATGAAAACCGTTCCGGATCGTGGCGCGGCTGGCCTGCGACCTTGTGCCGCCATTCCGCGTGACCTAAGCCTTAATGCTCCTGTGCGCAGGTGCTGCAAAACGGCGTGTCCGGCAAAAGGTCCAGACGCGGTTCGGCAATCGCCGCGTCGCAGACCACGCATACCCCGTACTGCCCGTTCCGCAGCCGGCGATCCAGTTCCCGCAGACGGGTCATCAACTGCACACGGCGCGTCATCAGGTCTATCATGTTGCCCCCCCAAGATTCTGTCGGCCACCCAATGTTGCACCGGCCCGAGTCGGGACACATTGATGCAGGTCAATCCCGAACCAACGGCATCGCGATGCGGCGCTTGAAACACATTCAGTTTAGTTTATATGTATCTGCAAACGGAGGACTGCCCATGACGACCCCCATGACCACCCCCATGAATCCTGTCGTCAAAGCGTTTTTTGACATGGCGACCAACACGATTTCCTACGTGGTGCGCGATCCGAACGGATCGTCCTGCGCGATCATCGATTCGGTGCTGGATTTCGATTATGCCTCGGGCCGGACGGATACCAAATCCGCCGATGCGGTCATCGCCTATGTTCAGGCAGAGGGCCTGAATGTCGAATGGCTGCTGGAAACCCATGTGCATGCCGACCATCTGTCTGCCGCGCCCTATCTGCAGGAACACGTGGGCGGCAAGATCGGCATCGGCGACAGCATCAAGATGGTGCAGGACACCTTCGGCAAGATATTCAACGAAGGCACCGAATTTCAGCGTGACGGATCACAGTTCGATCAGTTGTTCGTGGATGGCGACGTGGTGCACATTGGCCAGATGCGCGGCGAGGTGTTGCACACCCCCGGCCATACGCCTGCCTGCCTTACCTATGTGATCGGCGATGCGGCTTTTGTCGGCGACACGATGTTCATGCCCGATTTCGGCACAGCGCGCTGCGATTTTCCGGGCGGGTCGGCAGAGACGCTGTTTGCGTCGATCCAGAAGATCCTCGCCCTGCCCGAGGATACGCGCATTTTCGTTGGCCATGACTACAAAGCCCCCGGGCGCGACGATTTCGCCTGGGAAACCACCGTCGGCGCGCAAAAGGCTGCCAACATCCATGTCGGCGCCGGCAAGGATCGCGACGATTTCGTCAAGATGCGCACCGAACGGGATGCGACGCTGGCCATGCCGCGCCTGATCATCCCATCCCTGCAGGTCAACATGCGCGCCGGCCAGATGCCGCCCGCCGATGAACAGGGCAACGTCTATCTGAAGGTTCCGGTCAACAAGCTTTGACCGTCTGACACCCCCTGCGCCGGGATTGGCAACGCCAAGGCGAATTCATATCAATGGGATACGGGAAAAGACACATGCAATTGGATTGGGTCTGGGGTTTGATCGGCGGTTTGCTGATCGGAACAGGCGGGGCGGTATTCCTTCTGGCCAATGGCCGGATCATGGGCGCCAGCGGCATCATCGGCGGGTTGGTGGACGGCAGCGGCTGGACGGTCTGGCAGGAACGTGTGGCGTTTCTGGCGGGTGTCGTCCTGCTGCCGGTCCTGTTGTACCCGCTGTATGCCAACGGGGTGGAAACCAATGTCACCGACAACTGGGGCGTGTTGATCGCCGCCGGCATTCTGGTGGGACTTGGCACGCGGATCGCCAATGGCTGTACGTCCGGGCACGGCGTCTGCGGCATTTCGCGGCTGTCGCTGCGCGGGATCGTGGCGACCGTAGCCTATATCGTGGCGGGGGGTGTCGGCGTTGTGCTGTTTCGGCACGGATTGGGGATGATCTGACATGATGCGCAATCTATTTGCTCTGATCGCCGGCGGGTTTTTCGGAGCCGGACTGTTCATTTCCGGCATGACAGACACCGCCAAAGTGCAGGGGTGGCTCGACGTGTTCGGTGCATGGGATCCGACGCTGGCCTTTGTGATGGGCGGGGCGATGATCCCGATGTTTTTCGCGTGGCGCCTGCGCGAACGCCGCGCCACGCCGGTGCTGGGCGGCACGTTTCCGCCCGCATCGCCGCAGAAAATTGACGGTCGGCTGGTGATCGGGTCGGTGATGTTCGGTGCGGGCTGGGGTTTGGCAGGGCTCTGCCCGGGGCCCGCGGTCGCCTCGCTCAGCTATGGCGGCATCGGGCATTGGGTGTTTTTCGTGGCGATGATTGCCGGCATGGCAGTAGCACCCCCCGTGATTGCGCGCCTGACGCGACCGGCAGTGCGCACCGCCTGAGGACGGGCCACGCTTGCTGTCTTGGGCCAGCCACACCGCAGCGGCATGACATCCGCTGCGGTCGTGCATGACGCCAGACCCGACCTACGACCTGACGCGCCGATGCCGCCCCGGACCCGGGCCCGTCGACAGACGGGTCGCATTCAAACGGGCGGCATGTTGTCGTCAAAATCCCCCAACAGATCGGCGGGCAAGTCGAATTCCGACAGGTCGGGCACGTCTCCGGGCACGTCTCCGGGCACGTCTCCGGGCACGTCGGCGGCCGCGTCGTTGCCAACTGACGGGATCAGCGCAGGTGAGGCCGCCTGACGGCGATCGGTGGCAGGTTGATCTGCGCCGGTGCCGTCGCCTGCCCCCTCCGGCCCGCCCGGCGGATACAGGCGCAGCGCGCGGCGGCCGTTCATCTGGCCCATCTGGGCCAGCGCGATGGCGCGTTTCGGTCCCGTTTCCAGCCGGGCGGTGTAAACGGCCTCCGCCGGCAAGGTCAGCAGATCGCCAACCGCCAACGTCCGCACCTGCGCCAGCGGCAGGGTCAGCCGGCACAACACCGCCTCCAGCGACGCAGGCACATCCAGCAGGCGCGCCCGCAACCGCGCCGTCATGTCCGGCGCCTGTTCCGCGCTGCCGTTTGACGGATCGGGCGCCGGCGGGGGGCGTGTCACGTTGGGCAGCGCCAGCATCAACTGCCCGGCCCGCGACCCCCGCGCGATATCGATGGGCACACGCAACAGCTGGTATTCCGGCGCGCCCAACGCCAGACCCAGCACCCGCAGGTCCGGGCAGCGCCCCCCGACCCGGTAACCGGTGGCCCAAAACCCTTCTTCCTCCGGGGCGAGGTCGATGGCGAACCGGGCCAGCACATCATCGACCAGCGGCGTGACGATGGCCGCATCGGTCCGCGTGGTCGGGCGCGGATCGGGATCACGCGGTAACACCTTGCCCACGGTCTGCATTTCCACCAGCCCCGACAGCAGCGCAAAATCCAGACACAGCGCGCCCACCCGCCCCTCTGGCCCGTCGAGCAGCAACAAAAGACCGTCCTCGGTCATCGCATCCAGCACCTCGGACAGGTCGGACGGCCCGCGCGACCCGCCGGTGACCGACATCGCCAGCCCCATCTTGGCATCCGCCGCCTTTTCGATGGCCAGCCGCAGGGCCTTGGCGGGGGTCATCGCCCGCGCTTCGTGCGATGCGCGCCCAACCGAGGCCTTGCGGCGCAGCACGTCTTTGCCCAGCGTTGCCGTCATGACCACTGCGCCGTCCCCAAGCCACTGTTTTGTCCTGTCATCCTAGGCTGTCAAGATTACCAGAACCTGAACGCGAGCCATTAAACCGCTGCGCGGCTCGGCACAAAAGCCGGTCATGGGCGCTGCTGCGCCTCCGGCCCCGGCTCGCCTGCAGGCCCGGATGCAGGTGCGGATTTAGTCTAGGGTGCAGGCTCGGGTGCCCGCAGCGGCAGGGTGACCCGAAACGCACCGCCACCCTGCCCCGGCAGGTAATCGACGGTGCCGCCCAGCCGGGCCATGATCTCGCGGCAGATCGCCAGCCCCAGACCCGCTCCGCCCGCCTTCTGGTCACTGATGCGGGCGAATTTCTGGAAGATCATTTCTTGCTGGGCCCGTGGCACGCCTTTGCCGTTGTCGATAAAATCGACCACCGCCCGGCCACGCCGCACGCTAACGGCGATCGTCAGGTCCGGACGCGGAGCATCGCAATATTTCTGCGCGTTCGCGATCAGATTGATGAACACCTGCACCAACCGGTCCAGATCGGTACGCAAGGTGATGGCCGCCGCCAGCGGATTGCGGTGAATGGTCAGGCTGGCGCCGGTTGCCGTCGCCGCCGCGATGGCCTGATCGATCACATCCGACAACAGGCCCTCGCGCAGGTTCAGGCTGACCTGGCCATGTTCCAGCACCGACAGATCCAGCAGATCATCCAGCAGCCGCGTCAGGCGGATCGCTTCGGAATGGATGATGCCGGCGTATTTCTGCCGCGCCGGTTCATCCATGCCGCCGGTTTCACGCAGGATTTCCGAAAACGCCCGGATCGAGGTCATGGGCGTACGCAATTCATGACTGATCTGCGACAGGAACGCGTCCTTTTGCACGGAAATCTGCGTCAGCGTGGCGTTTGCCGCGCGCAACTGCCGCGCGGTGCGGGCCAGTTCGGACGATTTCGCCTCCAGCTGGCTTTGGTATTCCATCATCTGCTGGGTTTCGTCGGCCACCCGCATCAGATCATCCACCGACACCATCGCGCGGCCCATCGACTGCGCGACCATGGCATGCGCGGTGGCGGCGCCGACCGATCCCGACAATTCGCGTTCCAGCCGTTGCAGGAAATCGGGCGTCGGTTCCGGCAGATACCCCGCCAGTCCCTGCCGCGCCGCCTCGGCCTGAAAGAAATCCTGCGCGGTGGCCGGGCCGAGGATACGCTGCGCCATCACCATCAGGTCTTCGGTCTGGGCCAGACCGCCGGACCAGCCCTGCGTCGCCTGCGAATGCTGGAATACGTTGACGAACTGCGCCCCCTGCAGCCGTTCCAGCGGCGACGGGAAACTGATCAGCGACACCACCACAAACCCCAGCGTGTTCAACCCCAGCGACCACATGATGGCATGGACCAGCGGATCCAGCCCGGCGATGCCGAACAGCGCCTGTGGCCGCAGCCCGGTGATGCCGAACAGCCCGTCCCGCAGGATGTCTTCCGGGATCACCCCCAGCCCGAAGGATGGCAACAACAGACTGTAGACCCAGACCAGAAACCCGAGGCTGAGCCCGGTCAGCGCCCCGGCCCGCGTCGCCCCGCGCCAAAAGATGCCCCCCAGCATTGCTGGCAGGAATTGCGCCACCCCGACAAAGGAGATCAGCCCGATCGCCGCCAGCGCTGCCCCGCCCCCCGACAGCCGGAAATACAGATACCCCAGCGCCAGTACCCCCACGATCGACAGCCGCCGGGCCAGCAGCACCAGTTGCCGCAGATCGCCCGCACCCCCCGGTTCGCGCCCGCCCGGATCGTTGTTGCCCCGCAGCGCCAGCCACAGCGGCACGACGATATGGTTCGACACCATGGTGGACAGCGCGATCGACGCCACGATCACCATCGATGTGGCTGATGAAAACCCGCCGATGAACGACAGCATCGCCAGCCCCGCCTGCCCCTGCGCCAACGGCAGCGTCAGCACGAACAGGTCGGGGTTCGAGCCGGCGGGCATCAGTTCCAGACCCATGACGGCGATGGGCACCACGAACAGGCTCATCCCCATCACATAGGCCGGAAATGCCCAGGATGCGGCGCGCAGGTGGCGTTCATCCTCGTTTTCGACCACCAGCACCTGAAACATCCGCGGCAGGGTCAGAAACGCCGCAGCTGACAGAAACGTCAGCGCCACCCAGCGGCTGCTGTCGGGTTCAAACGAGCCGATGGCGGATGCGTCGATCCGCGCCAGCATCTGAGGCACGCCGCCCGCCAACCCCCACACCACAAAGATGCCAACGGCGACCAGCGCCGCCAGTTTGACCACCGCCTCCAGCGCGATGGCGATCACGACGCCGGGATGGCGTTCGTTGACGTCCAGATTGCGGGTGCCGAACAGGATGGTGAACAACGCCAGCCCCACCGCGACCCAGAACGCGGTGGCATTGCGGTCACCGAACGGCGGTGCGACCTTTTCAACGCCGGCAAAGGCGGCAAAGGACAAGGTCACCGATTGCAATTGCAAGGCGATGTAGGGCGTCGATCCAAGGATCGCCATCAAGGTGACAAACACCGCCAGCACCGAGGATTTGCCATAGCGCGATGAAATCAGGTCGGCGACCGAGGTGATGCGCTGCGTCCGGCCGATCCGGACCAGTTTGCGCAGCGCCCACCACCAGCCGACCATCACCAGCGTCGGCCCCAGATAGATGGTCAGAAATTCCAGCCCGGACCGCGCGGCATAGCCGACCGCACCATAGAACGTCCAGGCCGTGCAATAGATCGACAGCGACAGCGTGTAGATGGCGGGGGACGACAACCATTTGCCGCGCCCGTTCCGCGACGCGCGTTCCGCCAGAAACGCCACCCAGAACAGCAGCGCGACATAAACCAGACAGACAGCGACCAGAATATTGCTTGTCGCCATGTCAGTCCGCCCCGGTCGCGGGTCGGGTCCGGGTCTGATCTGACGGGACGGCATCTGGGGTGGCCAGATCGGGGGGCGCCAGAACGGGGCGGGTCCTTGGCGCAGGGCTGTCCGCATCCTCGGGATCGTCCATCATGTCGACCGCGTCATCCAGACCGGGAACCGGGTCCAGTGCGCGGGCCAGCGCGGCGGCAATCACCACTAGCCCCAGCCATATGCCGAAAATATACAGCAGCACCCGCGATGTCGGCGCCGGTATTCCGTCAGCGGAAAATAGCAGCGGCACCCCCCACAACGCCAGCCCCAGCAACGGCAAAAGCTGCGCTGCATCCCGCAACCGCCGCTGCCGATAACTGCGGCGTTCCAGAAAGACCGAGGGGCGGGGGCGGCGCATCACCCCGCCATCAGGTCCCGCAGCGCATCCAGCACTGCGGCATTGGAAAACGGTTTGGTCATGAACCGCGAAACCCCCATGCGTTCGGCCATGTCACGATCACGCGCCTGCCCCAGCGCCGTCAACATCAAGACCGGCAAGGCTTGCGTCGCGGGGTCGGCGCGCACATCCGCCAGAATCTCCATCCCGGACCGCCCCGGCAGCGACACATCAAGGATCAGCAGATCCGGAGCCAGCCTGCGGATCGTCTCGACAGCATCCGTCCCGTCACCATGTGTCGCGACCTGCCAACCGTCGCGCATCAGGATGAAACTGATCGCCTCGACGATATTGGGTTCATCCTCGATGATCAGGACCGATTTGCCCATCGCGTCTCTCCCCTTCCGCGGGCCATGGACATGACCTGATACTGTTATCGGCAGAAACCGACGGTCTGTCAAAACACCAGTTGCCAGGTGTCGGATTGCGGGTTGCCGTGCACCGGGTCACCGGACAGCAGACGATGCAGGCCGCGGCGGTGGAAAGCCGATGCCAGAGGTCGGGGGTAACGGGCCCAGGATCGACGGTTCGCGCCGTCCGGGACAGGGATCGCGCGGACAGATTCGGCAGGTAACACCGACGGCGCGCGCCGGGTCCGCCTGCGCCGATGGCGGTCCGGACGCTGGCGCGGGGGTCAGGAACATATGCGCCTCGATCAGGGGCATGTCAGGGACCGGGCTGGCACCGGCGGCGACCGGCAAGGCGATGGCAAAGGCCCGCACGACGCCTTCGCCGCGCCCGGCCTGCACCAGTTCGGCGCGGATCGGCGTCAGCGGGCGCGACAGCGCCGCATACAGCGGCCACAGCGGACAGGCCGCGCCATGGCGCGGCAACGGAAATTCCGCCAGCGCGCGGCGAAAGGTGAAACTGCCGGCGGCATCGCAACTGACCATGCCGACCGCCCCGGTCAGGGCGCCTTGTGGCATGCAGGCCAGCCGCCGCATCGCCACCGGCAGCACTACACCCGTCGCACGCGCCAGCGCCGCCGGGTCCGGGTCCCGTTGCGGCAGGGCCGCGATCACCACCTCCAGCGGCAGCAGGGCGATATCGGCCAGATGACGTGCCAGCCAGTCCCGCGCCAGCGCGCGCGCCGCGTCGGACCGCAAGGCAGGTGCCGCGGCAATCAGTGCCTCCGGGGTCGCGCGGCGGGTCTCCAGATCCGGAAAACACCAGTCGTTCGCCGCCAGAAAACCGTCCAGTTCTTCTTGTGGTGACGCCCCCGCCGGCCCGGCCAGCGCGGTCTGTTCCAGATACCCCGCCAGCGCCCGCGCGGAAACCGCCAGCCGATGCGCGTCGCCGTCCAGATTGCCCAGAAACCGGTCGCGCCATTCCGGTTCCAGTTCGCGGGTTTCGGCCAGAATAGTGGCCGTCGCCCGGATGGCGGTGGCGGTGGACAGCATTTCATGCAACGCGGCAGCCAGTGTCGGGTCCTGATTGAGCCGGTCTGTCAGCGTTTCCACCATTCGCGTCAGGTCGGCCTCGCGCCGGTGGGTATCGGCCAGCAGTCCCGCCCAGCCCGGGAACCGCCGCGCGAAATCCTCGGCCGGTTCGGGCATTGTCGCACCGGGCCGGGCGGCGGCAGCTTCACGCAGGGTGGCGACCAGATCGACCTCGACGCCTTCGCCGAGGGCTCCGGGATCGACGCCCAGCGACGCGGCCAGCCGGGCGACCAGATCATCGCCGATGCGTCGCCGGTTATGCTCGATCAGGTTCAGGTAACTGCCGGAAATCCCCGCGGCCGTGGCCAGCACGCTTTGCCGTATTCCCATGGCCAGTCGCCGTTCGCGGATGCGCGTGCCGGTCAGTTGTCGCTGGACCATGCTTGGCCACCCCCGCCATCACGAGCGCTAGGCCCATGGACACAGTGTAGAAGGTTTTTCCGCAACGACAATGCCGCGACAAAGCTGCGCTACCACGGCCACCTGGCCCGCGCCTGCCACGACCGCATTAACCACGGCCGGTGAATGCGCTGGGACCGCGCCGCCGGATGCCGTATGTTACAGATCGGGCGGGGGCGCCTGTTGTGGAGGTCTTCAATGTCCCTTCTCCCGCCTCTCGGACTGCCAGCCGTGTCCCCGTCCAGCGCGACAATCCCTGCCGCCAAACCGGTCTCCTGGCTTGGATCTGCGCCAGGCACCACATCGCCGTCGGGGCGGGTTGCCGGGTCGGATATCGTCAACCAGCCAGAAAACGTCACCCCATCCCGCACCATGCTGGAGGTGCGCCGCGCGGTCGAAGCCGAACTGCTGGCCGGGTCGCAGGACAGCGCAACGGATCAGACGGTCCCGACCGGGGATGCACCGGAACGCTATGCGGCCATACGGCAGATGCTGCCGGTCTGACAGCGGATCTGGCGTGGCCGCGGATCTGCCCCTGCAATGCCTAGGCTACGCGCCGGCGTCACTGGGCGGCACCCGGG
Source organism: Rhodobacterales bacterium (assembly GCA_038205135.1). GTDB lineage: Bacteria > Pseudomonadota > Alphaproteobacteria > Rhodobacterales > Rhodobacteraceae > UBA9554. The sequence goes on along the minus strand of JBBRCF010000014.1, from coordinate 10,183 downwards.
TGCGCAATTCGGTTTTAAGCACCTTGCCATAGGCGTTTTTCGGCAGCGTCGCGACGATCACATAGTGTTTCGGGCGCTTGAACCGGGCAATGCGGGTCAGGCAATGCGCGTCCAGCGTCGCCGGGTCCAGCGCCGCGCCGGGGGCGGCCACCACAAAGGCCACAACCACCTCGCCCCAGTCCGGGTCGGGGGTGCCAATCACGGCGGCCTCGTGCACCGCGGGGTGATCCAGCAGTGCCTCTTCCACTTCGCGCGGGTAAATGTTGGTGCCGCCCGAAATGATCAGGTCCTTGGACCGGTCCTGCATGGTTACATAGCCGTCGGCATCCATGAACCCCATGTCGCCGGTCCACAGCCAGCCGCCGCGCAACGTGTCGGCGCTGGCCTGCGGGTTCTTCCAGTACCCCGGCATGACGACATCGCCGCGCACCAGAATTTCACCGGTCTGCCCATGGCGAACCGCGCTGCCATCCGCCGCTGCGATCATCACCTGAACCGCCGATTGCGCGCGCCCGACCGACCCCAGCCGGTCACGCCAACGCGGATGCGCGCGGTTCGTCACATCGTGCCGCGACAGCGCGGTAATGCCCATCGGGCATTCGCCCTGCCCGTAGATCTGCACGAAAACCGGCCCGAACCAGTCCACCGCCTCGATGATGTCGGCCAGATACATCGGCCCGCCGGCATAGACGACAGTGCGCAGCCCGGTGCCGCGATCACCCACGGACCGCGCGTGCGTGGTCAACCGTTTGACCATCGTCGGCGCGGCAAACATGTGGACCCGGTCATGGGCCTGCGCGAGCATCAGAATTTCGCCCGCATCGAAGCCGCCGGATACAGGACAGACATGGCGCGCGCCCTGCAGAACATGCATCAGGCAATACAGTCCGGCCCCGTGGCTGAGCGGCGCGGCATACAACGCGGCATCGGCGGCCGTCACCTGATCGACATCGGCAAAATACGACAGCGCCATCACCGTCAGCATCCGGTGCGTGATCAACACGCCCTTGGGCCGCCCCGTGGTACCCGAGGTATAGAACAGCCAGGCCAGATCCTCTGGCGCGCGGTGGGTCGGCGGCACCGGCGACACCGCCACCGCAGCCCGCCAGTCCGCGCTGCCCAGCGTGATCTGCGGCACCGCGCTGGCCACGGCCAGATCCGCACCGGTATCCAGCGTGACAACCGCCAGCGCCGCACCGGCATTGTCCACGATCCACGCCGCCTCGCGCCCGTGCAGTTTGGCATTGACCGGGACCGCAACCGCCCCCGCCCACCAGATGCCCCACAGCGCCACCAGATAATCGGGCGAGTTTGCTGCAAACAGCGCGACCCGGTCCCCCGCGCCCACGCCTTGACCGGCCAGCCATGCGGCAAACCCCGCCGCGCCGCGCGCAAACCCCGCATAATCCGCCACGCAATCGGTACCCAGAAACAGCGCCGGACGCGCGCCGCCGTCACCCGTAGCGGCGCGAGCCAGCCAGTTTGCGATGGTCATCGTGATCTCCCCCTGGTCATGCGCAGGATTCCACCAACGGCGGCGTGGGGCAACCGGTGGCGTGATCCCGCCATGCCGCAATCGCGCTTTCACCATGCCACCGGATGGGATAGGAACGAGCCAATCCACGAAACGGGGCGCCGGTCGCCCACCAATCACGGGGTTTCGGACCACCATGACCAAAAACACCCAAGACAGCGATGTAGCCTTCATCGAAGCGCTGGCCGCGCTGCTGAAGGGCAATGACCTGACCGAGATCGAGGTCACGCGCAGTTCCGGTGACGACAACATGCTGAATGTGCGCGTCTGCCGGCAGATCACCGCCGCCCCGATGCAGCCGATGCAGCATATGGTGGCCGCCGCGCCGCAGGTCCTGGCCGCGCCGGCGGCCCCGGTGTCCAACGATCCGTCCAGCCTGCCGGGCGTGGTCGCGTCCCCGATGGTTGGCACGGTTTATCTGCAGGCCGAACCCGGCACCCCCGCCTTTGCCACCGTTGGTGCGCAGGTGGCCGAAGGCCAGACGATCCTGATCATCGAAGCGATGAAAACGATGAACCAGATCCCCGCCCCGCGCGCGGGTACCGTGAAACGCATCCTTGTCGAGGATGGCCGCCCGGTCGAATACGGCGCACCCCTGATGATCATCGAGTGAGGCAGGGCCCATGTTCGACAAGATCCTGATCGCAAACCGGGGCGAAATTGCGCTGCGGGTTGTGCGCGCCTGCCGCGAGATGGGCATTCCCTGCGTCGCGGTGCATTCCACCGCCGACAGCGACGCAATGCACGTGCGGATGGCCGACGAGGCGGTGTGCATCGGGCCGCCGTCGTCCACCGACAGCTACCTCAGCGTGCCCGCGATCATTTCCGCCTGTGAAATCACCGGGGCACAGGCGATCCACCCCGGCTATGGTTTCCTGTCCGAAAACGCCAGTTTCGTGCAGATCGTCGAAGACCACGGCCTGACCTTTATCGGGCCATCGGCCGCACATATCCGCATGATGGGCGACAAGATCACCGCCAAGGAAACCGCCGCACGGCTGGGTATTCCGGTGGTGCCGGGGTCCGCGGGCGGCGTGCCCGATCTGGAAACTGCGCGCCGCGTGGCAGCCGAGGTCGGCTATCCGGTCATCATCAAGGCCACCGCCGGCGGTGGCGGACGCGGCATGAAGGTGGCGCGCGATGCGTCCGAAATCGACACCGCATTCGGCACCGCGCGCAGCGAATCCAAAGCCGCGTTCGGCAATGACGAAGTCTATATCGAGAAATACCTGCAGCGCCCGCGCCATATCGAAATTCAGGTGTTCGGCGACGGCAAGGGCGGCGCGGTGCATCTGGGCGAACGCGACTGTTCGCTGCAACGCCGCCACCAAAAAGTGCTGGAAGAAGCCCCCGGCCCCGGCATCACCGCCGAAGAACGCGCCCGCATCGGCAAGGTCTGCGCTGATGCCGTGGCTGCGATCAATTACATCGGCGCGGGCACGATCGAATTCCTGTACGAGGATGGCGAATTCTATTTTATCGAGATGAACACCCGCCTGCAGGTCGAACACCCGGTAACCGAGGCGATTTTCGGCGTGGATCTGGTGCGCGAACAGATCCGTGTCGCCGCGGGCTTGCCGATGTCGTTCACGCAAGACGATCTGGTAATCAATGGGCACGCCATCGAGGTGCGGATCAATGCGGAAAAACTGCCGAAATTCGCGCCCTCGCCGGGCCGGATCACGCAATACCACGCGCCGGGCGGTCTGGGTGTGCGGATGGATTCTGCGCTGTACGACGGCTACCGCATCCCGCCCTATTACGACAGCCTGATCGGCAAGCTGATCGTGCATGGCCGCGACCGGCCCGAGGCGCTGGCCCGGTTGAACCGCGCATTGGGGGAACTGATCGTCGACGGGGTGGACACCACCATTCCGCTGTTTCGCGATTTGCTCCACGACCCCGACATCCATTCCGGCGATTATTCGATTCATTGGCTGGAAAAATGGCTGGCGCGGACTTACGGCGTCTGACGGTTTTGCGCCGCCGGGGGATGGTCAATGGCAGGCGACGACCCGGATGATCTGGCAGAACGGCAGGTTCTGACCCCACGCCTGATGATGGCGGCCTATGCGGCGGGGATTTTCCCGATGGCGCAAAATCGCGCCTCCGCCGATCTGTTTTGGGTCGATCCGCCGATGCGGGGGGTGTTTCCGCTGGACCGGTTCCATATCTCTGCCAGCCTTGGGCGGCGGATGCGGCGGGGCGGCTATCATGCCTGCCTGAACCATGATTTCCGCGAAACCCTGGACGCCTGCGCCGACCGTCCGGAAACCTGGATCAACCCGGTGCTGCGCGCGGTCTATCTGGGGCTGGCCAGTCAGGGCGCCGCCCATAGCTTGGAAATTCGCGGCCCCGATGGGGCGCTGTGGGGCGCGGTGTTCGGCCTTACGCTGGGGCGGGCGTTCTTTGGCGAAAGCATGGTCAGCGCCGTCACCGACGGATCAAAACTGGCGCTGGCGCATCTGATCGATCATCTGCGCCGCAGCGGGTTCACCCTGTTCGACACGCAATTCCTGACCCCGCATCTGCAAAGTCTGGGTGCGGTCGAAATTCCGCGGGCCCGCTATCGCGCACAACTGGCCACCGCGCTGGAAGGCGTGGCCCGTATCGACGCCATGCCACCCGACCCCGACCCGCGTCAGGTCTGGCAGCGGATGACCCAGACATCATAGCGGGGATGGTCCAGCGCGTTCAACGCCGGCGATGACGCGATCATCCACCCCTCGAACAGCGGCGCCGCCTGTTCTGCGGCGCGGATCACCACATAGGCAAACGCATCACCCGCCGGGTTGCCGGCCGGGTAACGGCAATCGCGCAATTCTACCAGCAGCCGGCCGAATGCGGCCGCACCGTCACGCCCGATCGCAAAGTCGGTGGTCTGACCGTTGACCTTGTCCAGCCCCCGCAACATGGCGCCGCTGCCATGTTCAACCTCGTCCTGCGCCGTGGCCGGCAGCGCCAGCAACGTCGCGACCAGCACCGCGGCGCGGATCATTGCCCGGTGTCTCCGGTAACGAATTTCATCAACAGCGACACAAGGCTGACAGCGCCCTGGGTATCTTCGATTTCAGCGCCGGGTTCGAAAAAGAACGGCGACCCGCCCGGCACAAGTTCGACGAAATTGCCGCCCAGCAACCCTTCTGATGAAATCACCACGGCGCTGTCATCGGGGACCTTGACCGCCGTATTCACCGTCAGCACGGTTTCGGCGCGATAGGTGGCGGGATCCAGCCGGATGTCGGACACCGACCCGACCTTGACGCCCGCCAGCCGCACATCGGTGCCGACCGTCACGCCTTCCAATGACCGGAATGACGCGGTCAGGTCATAGCCGCGCGGCGCGGCGCCGACGCCGGTCAGTTGCCCGGCATAGATGACAAACCCGATGGCCGTTGCCAGCACGGCCGCCCCCGCAATCATTTCTGCACGGTTTTCCGCCATTATTCAGGGGTCCAGGCGTCGTAATCGCGGCGTTCCGCCGGATCGCCACGCCGGATCGACCCCGGCGGCGCATAGGCCAGCGGCGTACCAGTCAGGTTTTCCTGATGCGGCTTTTCCCATAGCTTGTGTTTCAGCGGCGTTTCCGTCGGCGGACCATCATAGGTGTGGTGCAGCCAGCCATGCCAGTCGGGCGGCACGCGGCTGGCCTCGGCCTCGCCGTTGTAGATCACCCAGCGGCGTTTGCCGTCACGGGTCTGGAAATAGCCGTTGCCCTCAGCATCCTCGCCTACCTTCTGGCCGCGCCGCCAGGTGTACAGCTGGGTATTGAGCGTCTGGCCGTTCCACCAGGTCACGGAACGCAATAGCGTGTTCATCAGGCCCATGTCGGATTCCCTTTCGGTTACTGTCGATATGGACCAATTCGGACTGCCCGTCCAGTCGGGGTGGCAGCGGCTCGCCTAGCGTGCCAGCGCGGTCAATTCGATCTCGATGCGGTATTTCGGGTCGATAAGGCCGCATTCGATCATCGTGGCCGCTGGCGGGTTCGCGCCAAAGGTTGCGGCAAGGATCGGCCAGCAGGGTTCGAAATCGCGCCTGTCGGGCAGGTAATAGGTGACGCGAACCGCATCGGCAAACGTCACGCCAGCCTCGCGCAACGCCTGTTCGATGATCGCCAGCGCATGGGTGCATTGGTCTGTGACCGTGTCGCCCTGCCCCACAGTGCCCGCGACATGCACGAACCCACCCGCCACCACGGCGCGCGCATAACCAATCCGCGCCTCGTACGGTCCGCCGGAAAATATGCGCTGCACGTGGCCCCCTATACATGAAAAGGGCGGGGTTTCCCCCGCCCGAACTTGCATTTCCGTCAGCGGCTGGCCGCCGCCGATTCTTTTTTCGGGTCCGAATAGATCATCAGAGGGGCCGCCTTGCCACCGGCGGCTTCTTCGTTCACGACGACCTCGGAAATTTCGGTCCGGCCGGGCATGTCGAACATGGTGTCCAGCAGGATGTCCTCCATGATCGACCGCAGTCCGCGCGCGCCGGTCTTGCGTTCGATGGCGCGCTTGGCAATGCCTTTCAGTGCGTCCTCGGTGAAGGTCAGCTTGACGTCCTCGATCTCGAACAGGCGCTGATACTGTTTGACCAGCGCGTTTTTTGGCTGCGTCAGGATCTGGATCAGCGCGTCTTCGTCCAGATCCTCCAGCGTGGCGATCACGGGCAGGCGGCCGACGAATTCCGGGATCAGGCCGAACTTCAGCAGATCCTCGGGTTCCAGTTCCTTGAACAATTCGCCGACGCGTCGGGCGTCAGGGTCCTTGACCTCGGCGCCAAAGCCCATTGCAGAGCCCTTGTTGCGCTGCGCGATGATCTTGTCGAGGCCCGAGAATGCCCCGCCACAGATGAACAGGATGTTGGTCGTATCGACCTGCAGGAATTCCTGCTGCGGATGTTTGCGCCCGCCCTGCGGCGGCACGGATGCCACCGTTCCCTCCATCAGCTTCAGCAGCGCCTGTTGCACGCCTTCGCCTGACACGTCGCGGGTGATCGACGGGTTTTCCGATTTACGGGTGATCTTGTCGACCTCATCGATATAGACGATGCCGCGCTGCGCCTTTTCGACGTTGTATTCGGCCGATTGCAGCAGTTTCAGGATGATGTTTTCCACATCCTCGCCGACATAGCCGGCTTCGGTCAGGGTGGTCGCATCGGCCATGGTGAACGGCACATCCAGAATCCGCGCCAGCGTCTGGGCCAGCAGCGTCTTGCCGCAACCCGTGGGGCCGATCAGCAGGATGTTGGATTTCGACAATTCGATGTCGTTCGATTTCGCCGAATGGTTCAGGCGTTTGTAATGGTTGTGCACGGCGACCGACAGCACGCGTTTCGCCCGCATCTGCCCGATCACGTAATCATCCAGCACCTTGCAGATATCCATCGGCGTTGGCACGCCGTCCTTGGATTTCATGCCGGCGGATTTCGTTTCCTCGCGGATGATGTCCATGCACAATTCGACGCATTCGTCGCAAATGAACACGGTCGGCCCCGCAATAAGCTTGCGGACCTCATGCTGGCTTTTGCCGCAGAAAGAGCAATAGAGCGTGTTCTTGCTGTCGCTCGAATTCGTCGCCATGTGGTCCCTTTCGTGCCGTCCCGGTCTGTTGTGTCCGGGGGCCGGTCCGTCCTGTCATCATCCCGTCAAGATTAAGACAGGCCCGGCCCCGCCACAATGTCAAAAAGCACGCCCCAGGCACGGGGCGCGGTCACGTTTTCGGTTCTGCCTTTCCGCGGCTCTCGACGATTTCGTCGATCAGGCCCCAGGTCTTGGCCTCGTCGGCGGACATGAAATTGTCGCGTTCCAGCGCGCTAACGACGGTATCATAGTCCTGTCCGGTGTGATTCACGTAAATCTCGTTCAGGCGTTTCTTCAGCCGTTCGGTTTCACGGGCGTGGATCAGGATGTCGGTCGCCTGCCCCTGATAACCGCCCGAGGGCTGGTGCACCATGATGCGCGAGTTGGGCAGCGAAAACCGCATGCCCTTTTCACCCGCCGTCAGCAGCAGCGACCCCATCGACGCCGCCTGCCCGATGACCAGCGTGGACACGCGCGGGCGGATGTATTGCATGGTGTCATAGATCGACATGCCGGACGTCACCACGCCGCCGGGGCTGTTGATGTACATCGAAATTTCCTTGGACGGGTTTTCCGCCTCAAGGTGCAGCAGCTGTGCCACGATCAGTGTCGCCATCATGTCATGCACGGGGCCGGCGATGAAAATGATCCGCTCCTTCAACAGGCGCGAATAGATGTCATAGGCCCGTTCGCCACGGCTGGTCTGTTCGACGACCATCGGGACCAGGGTGTTCATGTAGTAGTCGACGGGATCATGCATCTGCGCGCGCCTTTTGCCTGTGACAGGATCTAAACTGTATCCGTGAACGGAGTCTTAGTTTGCCGCCCCGCCCCCTGCAAGGGCCCCCCCTTTGCCAGGCCGTGCGTCACCGCAGCGCGGCTGCGGACATCAGGCCTGCAACCGGGTTGATCGCCGACGCCGGCGGGTTAGCTATGGTTGATGACGCAACACCCCTACCCCACCGAAGCCCGCCCCGAACGCCCCCCCGAACGTCCTGACGCATTCACCCCGACACGTACCGCCGGGCTGGCGCGATTGGCCGCGTTTGCGCCCTGTGCCGGCACGGCCTACGCCGCCGGGCGCAATGCCGATCCGGGCCCGGGACGATCCGGGGCCGTATCGCAGTTGTCGCCATGGATACGCCACCGTCTGGTGACCGAGCAGGAGGTGTTGCAGACCACGCTGGGCCGCCATTCTGCCAGCGCCGCCGCCAAATTCATCGACGAGGTGTTCTGGCGCGCCTACTGGAAAGGCTGGCTGGAAATGCGCCCGTCGGTCTGGGCGGGCTATCGCGCCGGCGTGGCGCGCGGGCTGGACCGCGTGGCGACCGAAGCCGGGATGCGCCGCGACTGGGACGCGGCCTGCCGCGGCGAAACCGGCATCGCCGGGTTCGATGACTGGGCACATGAACTGGTCACGACCGGCTGGATGCACAACCACGCCCGGATGTGGTTCGCGTCGATCTGGATTTTCACCCTGCGGCTGCCTTGGGAACTGGGCGCGGATTTCTTTCTGCGGCATCTGATGGACGCGGATGCGGCCGTGAATACCCTGTCGTGGCGTTGGGTTGCGGGGCTGCACACGCCGGGCAAGACCTACCTGGCGACCACCGACAACATCCGCCGTTATACCGCCGGGCAGTTTGCGCCTACGGGGCTGGCGCGCGACGCGCATCCGGTAGCAGGCAGGCCGAACCCGCCCTCAATGGCGCTGGACCTGCCACCCGCCGGGCTGCTGCCAAAGGGCAAAGTGGGTCTGATCTTGCATGACGAGGACCTGAGCCCTTGGTTCCTGACCGATACCCCGGTCGAGGCCACGCTTGTCATATCAGGCCGCACCGGCCTCAGCCCGCTGGCGATGGGTGCGCGGGGGCATGCATTTGCGCAGGGTGCCGCAGCAGACACCGTGGCGCGATGGCAGGGGCGGCTGGGATCGGTCAGCCATGGCGACGCGACGGTTGATGCGATTGCGGATTGGGCCGCGGCCCAGGGCCTGGCCGCCGTTCGGGTGGCCCATGCACCGGTCGGGCCGACGGCCGATCTGTTGTCGCTCGCCGGAAAACGGTTGCAGACCGCCGGACAGGTTTTAGCGCCGGTGGTCCGGCCCTATGATGCCCGCGCCTGGCCGCATGGCACGCACGGATTCTTCCGGTTCCGCGAGGCGATCCCGCGCCTGCTGGATGCGCTGTGAACGGGATCAGAGGGGGGCATGCCCCCCTCTCGCGCTGCCCTGCGATCAGCCGAACATGTCGGACGTGATGCCCGCGTACCAGCCAATGCTTTCTTCGTAGGTCTGCTTGCGCAAGTCCGCGTCTTCGCCGGTCTGGCTGATGAAGCTGGTTGTGGAGGCGATCTTTTCCGGCGTTGGCTCATAGGACGCGCCGACCTTGACCCCGTCGTCCGGCGCAATCAGCGACCAGCAGGTATTGGAGTATTTGGCCGGGAACACCCTGGACCCGGTCAATTCGCCGCGGATCGTCATCACCGCCACCTTGGCTTGGCTGTTGGCCGAATAGCCCGATTTCGGCATGTCGCCCTGTGCCGAGGCATCGCCCAGCACGAACACGTTCTCGTCCATCGTGGACTTCATGCTGTCAGGGTGCACAGGGGCCCAGCCCTTGTCGTCCGTCACACCGGCCAGCGCCGCGATCTTGCCCGCCATCTGGCCCGGGATCACATTGCAGACATCGACCTTTTGCACTTCGCCGCCGATCACGATTTCCATCGTTTCGGGCCGCACTTCGGCCTCGTTGCCACCCATATCCGGGCCGATCCATTCTACCATGCCGGGATAATGCTTGCCCCAGCCTTCCTCGAACAGTGCCTGCTTGGAATACTTGTCCTTGGGGTCCAGCACCAGGATCTTGGCGGTGGGGTTCGACGTTTTCAGCATATGCGCCACCATGCTGATCCGTTCATAGGGGCCGGGCGGGCAGCGATAGGGGTTCGGCGGCGCGATCATCGCGAATGTGCCGCCCTGCGGCATGGCGGCGATCTGCGCCTTCAGCAATTTGGTTTGCGGTCCGGCCTTGTAGGCATGCGGCATGATGTCGGCATGGGTATCCGCAGAC
>JBBRCF010000013.1:0-43955 GCA_038205135.1 Rhodobacterales bacterium | reverse complement strand
AAATGGCTCCGCCTGAAAGGTAGAAACCAGTTGCCAAAAGTCATCGAAGGAACCAAATTCAACGACGGCGTCGAAGTGACAGACGACGCCAAAATACGCGCCGCCTGATGATGCGCGTCACCCAAATTCAAGCATAGCTCGCGCGCCGGTGTCCTGTTTCGCGCGACCTTGGGCAATGGCGGCAGAATAGAACGGAAGGGTGGCGGCCATCAATGGGACGGGCAACCTACATGGGCAGCGTGATCCATGATGAGCGCCAGATCCTTCTGATACACATCCATCTTCATCGTCGCGGGTTCATAGCGGCCCGCCACCATCATCGGCCCGCGCACTTCGAACATCCGCGACGTACCCGCCCCGGCGGCGATGGCGTCATAGGTCATCTGAAGGTCCAGACCCGACCTTTCGGCCAGCAACAGCGCCTCCGCGGTCGCAAGATTATGATTGCTGACCAACAGGTTAGCCACCAGTTTCAGTTTCATTCCCGCGCCGAAATCGCCCACATGGCGCACATCGCGCGCGAACCCGCCAAAAATCGGGCGCATCGTCTCGACCGCCTCAGCAGGCCCGCTGGCAAACACCACCAGATCTCCGAGCGCAGCCTGCGCGCCCGTGCCCGACACCGGACAATCCAGAAGGGTTGCCCCGGTCGCTGCAACCAGATTACGGGCGGCTTCCTTTGCGTCGAGCGGCAAAGTCCCCATCTCGGCCAGAACCTGCCCCGCGCGCAGTGCAGGTGCCATGCCCCCCTCACCGGCGATCACCGAATGCAAGGCGGGGATAGACGCCAGCACGATCAGCACATGATCCGCTGCCTCGGCCACCGCACGGGGACTCGTCATCGGCTGCCCGCCCGCGGCACGCAGCGCCTCGCCCGCCTGCGGGACCGGATCATAGCAGAGCACCGTGAACCCGTTCGACAACAGGTTACGCGCAAACGCGCTTCCCATGATGCCCAGTCCGATGATTCCAACAACCGACTTCGGCTCCGCTTGCGCGCTTGGCAACGTCCCTGGCATGTCTAGCTCCCCCCGGCGGACCGACCCGGTACAAACGATATATTTCCCGAAAATATTCATTGCAGGTCACCCCGTCACTGCCAAGGGCCGATGCATCCCGCCGGCACACTAGGCTTGGAAATCGGTTAAAGGCCGTCGCAACGCCGACATCTTCACGTGGCTCTGTTGCACAAATCGGGTGACGGACAGGGCTCCCCCTTCCCCGGACAGACTTATCCCACGGCTTCTGTGACGGGGATGCCGAGCGCGGTGAAGCCGTTGAGGACGGCGACACGGACCTAGAACTCGGCGACCTGACGGTCGAACTCGCGCGCGGAGAGGCGCTGGCCCAAGAGCTTGACGCAATGCATCTTGGTCTCGGCGCGGCTTCGGCGGTGATACCCGCTCCATCGTCGCCATATGGTTCGACCGACACGCTTCGATGTGCGCATGATCTCGGTGCGTGCACTGGCCCCGGCGGTGTCGGGTTTCCACGGTTTGGCGTTCTTGCGGGGTGGTATGACCGCTGCGGCACCTCGGGCCGCAATGGCGTCATGGCAATTGCGGGTGTCGAAGGCGCCGTCGGCGGTGACGCTGGCGATCTCCTGCTCGGCCGGGATCTGGTCGAGCAACTCGGGCAGCATGGGGGCGTCACCGATGTCGCTGGTGGTGAACTCAGCGGCGCGGATTTCCGGTGTTTTCTCGTCGATCCCGATGTGGAGCTAGCGCCAGACCCGGCGTTTCGAGCCGCCATGCTTGCGGGCGCTCCACTCGCCTTCGCCCTCGACCTTGATGCCAGTGCTGTCGATCAGCAGGTGCAACGGGCTGCCCGAACCGCGGTAAGGGATGTTGACCTTCAAGGTCTTCTGACGCCGCGACAGCGTGCTGAAGTCCGGCACATCCCAGTCCAGGCCGATCAGCCGCAGCAGGCTCTCGACGAACCCTGTGGTCTGGCGGAGCGCCATCCCGAACAGCACCTTCAACGTCAGACAGGTCTGGATAGCGGCATCGCTGTAGTCGGGCTGCCGCCCGCGCTTGCCGGTCGGCGCGGCTTCCCAGGTCATCGCGGGATCGAACCAGATCGTCAGCGAGCCGCGACGCTTGAGCGCCTCGTTGTAAGCTGGCCAGTTGCGGGTCTTGTAGGCGGAGGGGGTCGGTCTGCTCATGTGCCCCAGCTATCATGCTGGAGTCACGACATGAATCCCCTCAAGCAGTTCGTGCAACAGAACCCCTTTTTCGCTGAACCGCGAGCAAGGTCGACGCCAGCTTTTATCGGCGCCGAAACACATTAATTGATCTACGCGGTCTTAACCATCGAAGAACTAACCACTTGCCGTTAAGGCGGGTTCATTGGCGGGCAGACTTAAGAAATCCAAATTTACGCAATGTTATCAAAGGGGTGTGGCGGAGACGAAGGGATTCGAACCCTCGAGGCGGTTACCCGCCTGCACCCTTAGCAGGGGTGTGCCTTCGACCACTCGGCCACATCTCCGTTGGCGCGTTTATCGGTGCCGGGGCGTTTGTTCAAGCGGAAAGGCATGCGCCCAACGCCGTCGCAGTCCACAGCGTCCGTTCAGGTGTTGAACAGGAAATGCAGCACATCGCCGTCCTGCACCAGATAGGTCTTGCCCTCGGCGCGCAGCTTGCCTTCGGCGCGGGCCTTGGTTTCGCCGCCGAGCGCCACGTAATCGGCATAGGCCACGGTTTCCGCCCGGATGAACCCACGCTCGAAATCGCCATGGATGACACCGGCAGCCTGCGGTGCCAACGTGCCGCCGCGGATGGTCCAGGCGCGCGCCTCCTTGGGGCCCACGGTGAAATAGGTCTGCAACCCCAGCAGCGCATAGCCCGCCTTGATCAGCCGGTCCAACCCCGCTTCGGCCAGGCCCATTTCCTCCAGGAACACGCCCGCGTCATCGCGGTCCATCTGCGCCAGTTCTTCTTCGATCCGGGCCGATATCACCACATGGCTGTTGCCTTGGGCTGCGGCCATTTCCGCCACCCGTGCCGACAGCGTATTGCCCGATGCCGCGTCGGCTTCCGCCACGTTGCACACATACAGCACCGGTTTCGTGGTCAGCAGTTGCAGCATCCGCCATTGCTTCAGGTCATCGGCGGCCACCTTGACGGTGCGCGCGGGATTGCCCGCGGACAGCGCAGCCAGCGCGGCCTTCAGCAGACGTTCCTGATCCAGAGCATCCTTGTCGCCGCCCTTGACCTTGCGCGCCAGATTGGCCAGCCGCTTTTCGCAACTGTCGATGTCGGCGATCATCAGTTCCGTGTCGATGGTCTCGGCATCCGCGATCGGATCGACGCGGCCCTCGACATGGGTGATGTCGGCATCCTCGAAACAGCGCAACACATGGGCAATCGCGTCCGTCTCGCGGATATTGGCCAGAAACTGGTTGCCCAGCCCCTCGCCCTTGCTGGCACCTTTGACCAGACCCGCAATATCGACAAAGGTCATCCGCGTCGGGATAATCTGTTTCGATCCGGCAATCGCGGCCAGTTTGTCCAGCCGCGCATCTGGCACCGACACCTCGCCGACGTTCGGCTCGATCGTGCAGAACGGAAAATTCGACGCCTGCGCGGCGGCGGTACGGGTCAGCGCGTTGAAAAGCGTCGATTTGCCGACATTCGGCAGTCCGACGATACCCATCTTGAACCCCATGCGGGCCTCCTGTCCATTTGCCCCGGCAATAGCCGCGCCCGCCCCCTCGCGCAAGCCGCCGTGCCGCAAGCCGCCGTGCCGCAAGCCGCCGCGCGATCCTTGGCCTTCTCTGGTTCTCAAATACCCCGGGGGGCCCGGCACGGGCGGAGGCAGCGCCCCCACCGGCCTTTCCACGCTCCGCTTCGCCGCCCTCTGCCGTTGCCTTTGGTGCCGGGTTCAGGCAGATCAGGCGGAACCACGCGAAAAGGGACGCATATGACACGGATCGACGCAAAATTCGCCGCGCTGCGGGCCGAAGGCAAGAAGGGCTTCGTGGCCTACATGATGGCGGGCGATCCGGATCTGGCAACATCGCTGGCGATCATGCAGGGCCTGCCGGGCGCGGGCGTCGATGTGATCGAACTGGGCATGCCGTTTACCGATCCGATGGCGGATGGCCCGACGATCCAGCTGGCCGGCCAGCGCGCGTTGGAAGGCGGGCAGACGTTGCAATTGACGCTGGATATGGTGACGGCGTTCCGTTTGTCCGATGTCACAACCCCCATCGTGCTGATGGGCTATTACAACCCGATCTTTTCGCGCGGCGTGGACCGTTTTCTGGCGGATGCCACGGCGGCGGGCATCGACGGGCTGATCGTGGTCGACCTGCCCCCCGAAGAGGATGACGAACTGTGCATCCCGGCGCAGGCGGCGGGGCTGAATTTCATCCGGCTGGCCACCCCCACAACGGATGCCAAACGCCTGCCCACCGTGCTGCAGAACACCAGCGGTTTCGTCTATTACGTGTCGATCACCGGCATCACCGGCGCGGCTGCCGCCGAGGCGGCCGAGGTCGCGCCCGAAGTGGCCCGGATCAAGGCTGCCACCGACCTGCCCGTGATCGTCGGTTTCGGCATCCGCACGCCGGATAACGCCCGCGACATCGCTGGCATCGCCGATGGCTGCGTCGTGGGGTCTGCCATCGTGGCCGAAATCGCCAGCGGCAAGCCGGTCGATCAGGTGCTGGCCTTTGTCAAAGGTCTTGCCGACGGCGCCCATTCAGCCTGAGCGGAGGACGCGATGGATAACTGGGACGAGGTTCGCACCGCCTATCAGGTTGCCCGGCTTGGCACGGTGTCCGGTGCGGCCGAAGTGCTGGGCGTTCATCACGCCACGGTCATCCGCCACATCGATGCGCTGGAAAACCGGCTGGGCGTGCGGCTGTTTCAACGCCACGCGCGCGGCTACACACCGACCGAGGCGGGGCAGGACCTGTTGCGCGTCGCGGCCACCACCGACGAGCAGTTTTCGTATCTGGTCAGCCGGCTGCGGGGGCAGGGCGATCAGGTGGCGGGCGAACTGGTCATTACCGCGCTGTCATCGCTGACCGGGTTGATGATGCCGGTCCTTGACCGGTTCCGTGCCGATCATCCGCAGGTCATCCTGCGGTTTCTGACCGGCGACCGTCTGTTTCGACTGGAATATGGCGAAGCGCATATCGCGATCCGTGCCGGCACCGCCCCGGACCAGCCAGACAATGTGGTGCAGCCGTTCTTTCGACTGCGCACGGGACTGTATTGCACACAGGGCTACGCTGACCGCTACGGGCAGCCGGCCGGATTGGACGATCTGGCCGGGCACCGGTTTGTCGGCGAGGATGACCGGACGACGCGCGCGCCGTTTTATCGCTGGATGTGGGATAATGTGCCGCCTGCGGCGATCGTGGTGCGCACCTCGGAAAGTCACGCCGCGCAGGTTGCCGTGCTGGCGGGGCTGGGGGTCGGGTTTCTGCCGGTCTGGGTCGTGGCTGATCATCCCGACCTTGTCGAGATCAGCCCGCCGTTGCCCGAATGGGACGCGCCGTTGTGGCTGGTGACGCATGTCGACCTGCACCGCACCGCCAAGGTGCAAGCGTTCCTCAAGACGCTGAAAGACGCCGCCGCAAGCTGGACCTGAAACCAGCTGTGGCCCTGAATGGCACGCCACCGGAAAGGTGATCGCGGTGGCCACCTGACCCGGCATGGCACCTTCCAGCCGGTCGCCGGCGGCGGCGATCTGCATCGGAAACAGGATCGACCCGCCAAACCCCGTGTGCCCGGTGAACTGCCAGCCAGCGCCACGCAAGCGCCCCGGACCGGGATGTGCAGAACCGCTTGCCGCCGCCCGCAAAACCAGCGGCCCCGACAGGTCGGGGCCGCGTTTGCGGTCGCAGACATGCGGTCGCGGGTGCGCGTTTCAGCGGATCATTTCGGCAGCAGCACTGCGTTGACGACGTGGATCACGCCGTTCGACTGGTTCACGTCGCCGATGGTGACAAGGGACGCCTTGCCGGATTCGTCGACGACATAAAGGTTGCGGCCGCGCACGGTGGCCGACAGCGCATCGCCCGACAGCGTTTCCATGTGGAAATAGCCATCTTTCGACGCTTTGGCGCGGCGCATGATATCGGCCCCCGACAATTTTCCTGCCACGACATGCGCGGTCAGCACCTTGGTCAGGGTCGGTTTGTTTTCCGGCAAAAGCAGGGTGTCAACCGTCCCGGCGGGCAGGGCGGCAAAGGCGGCGTTGACCGGCGCAAACACGGTGAAAGGGCCGGGCGATTGCAACGCATCGACCAGACCGGCGGCCTGCACGGCGGCGACCAGCGTGGTGTGGTCGGCAGAATTTGCCGCATTCTCGACGATGTTTTTCGATTCAAGCATCGCCGCACCGCCGACCATCGGGTTTTCGGCATGGGCAGGCAGGCCGGCACCGATGATGGCTGCCGCCAGCAGAATGTTGCGGGCAATGGTTTTATGCGGGGTGATGGCAATCTGGCCGTTCATCTGGACAATCTTTGTCATGGGTCGCTCCTTGGGTTGGCGGATTGGGGCCGCGTGATCGCGTCCGGTGCCAAAGGAACGGGGGGCGGCGGCGCAAAGTTGCGGCGGCTCGCGTTGTCGTGATCGCCGTTTCAGTCTGGTATTTCAGGGTCGGTTTCGGTCAGTTCGCGACCCAGGAACCGTTCAAAGGCATCCAGATCCAGTGCCCCCATCAGGCCGAACCCTTGCATCCAGACCGATGCATCGCGCAGCGCGTCGGGTTCCAGTTTGCACCATTTCACCCGGCCGCGTTTTTCCTGACTGATCAGGCCCGCATCCGCCAACACACCCAGATGCTTGGAAATTGCCGCAAGGCTCATCGCAAAGGGGTGCGCTACATCTGTGACCGCCATGTCGTCTTCCAACAACATGGTCAGGATCGCCCGTCGTGTCGGGTCCGCCAGCGCGGAAAAAACGGCATCCAGAGGGGTGGCAACAACAGTGTCCATCCGCGCAGTCTGCGCAATCGGGCGAAAACCGTCAACCGGATGGTTGAATTTGCTGCGGGGCAGCGAAATGACGTCATGCGGCGAACCGATCCGGCATCCGCAGAAATATATCAGCAATTTCAGTAGATTGCGGCCGGAATACCACCCGTTTCGCGCGCTTGACTCTGTGGCGGGCAGTCTTTAGCACCACGGCAACGATAAGGGGACGCCCCCAATGCAAGACGCCAACGACCGGCGGCAGATCGCAGCGCTCGAAGCGCGCATTGCCGCTGCGAAAAAGGCCCACGAGCAAGAGGCGCCCCGGCAGGTTGAACACTATTCGCCGGCCAATGTGGCATGGCGTATGGTGACGGAATTGGTGGCCGGTCTGGGGATCGGGTTTGGTATCGGGTACGGGCTGGATTGGCTGTTCGGCACCTTGCCTTGGCTGATGGTGTTGTTCACGCTGATCGGTCTGGCGGCAGGAGTGCAGACGATGCTGCGCACAGCCCGCGAGATTGAGGCAGCCGCCCGGCCAGTAGATGGGCCAGTAGATGGGCCAGCAGATGGGCCAGCAGATGGGCCACCGGTTGGGCCGGCAGACGGAACGCCCCCGGCCGGGGGCAGCGCCCCACGGGGCAAGGACGGGACGAGGGATCAGAATGGCGACTGAGGCAGACAGCGGCACGGGGCTGGTGTTTTATCCGATGGACCAGTTCATCGTAAAGCCATTGTTCGGCGACGCGATTTACTGGTACACACCCACCAACGTCACATTGTGGATGGGCTTGGCCGTTCTGTGCGTGGTCGCGCTGATGGTATTGGGCACCACGGGACGCGCTACGATCCCGTCGCGGATCCAGTCGGTCGCCGAACTGGCCTATGGGTTCATCTACAAGATGGTCGAGGATGTGGCCGGCAAGGATGCCATCAAGTTCTTTCCGTATGTGATGACGCTGTTCATGTTCATCGTATTCTCGAACTTTCTGGGCCTGATTCCGATGTCGTTCACCACGACGTCGCATTTCGCGGTGACGATCGTTCTGGCAATGCTGGTGTTCCTGACCGTGACCATAATCGGATTTCTCAAGCACGGCTTGCATTTTCTGGAACTGTTCTGGGTCAAATCAGCGCCACTGGCCTTGCGGCCGGTGCTGGCGATCATCGAACTGGTGTCCTATTTCGTTCGCCCTGTCAGCCACTCCATTCGTCTGGCCGGCAACGTGATGGCCGGTCACGCAGTGATCAAGGTGTTCGCCGGATTTGCCGCGCTGGCCGTGGTCAGCCCGGTATCGATCCTCGGTATCACCGCCATGTACGGCATCGAAGTGCTGGTGGCGTTTATCCAGGCCTATGTTTTTACCATCCTGACCTGCGTGTATCTGAAAGACGCATTGCATCCCGGTCACTAACGACCGCGACGGGTCACTGCCCGCCGCGACTTCACCTTAAATTGCAAACTTCCCATCTCAAGGAGACTTCACCATGGAAGGCAATCTCGCACATATCGGCGCTGGCCTGGCTGGCATGGGCACGGGCATCGCGGCGCTGGGCGTCGGCAACGTTGCGGCGAATTTCCTCGCCGGCGCGCTGCGCAACCCGTCGGCCGCTGCGTCGCAGACCGCGACCCTGTTCATCGGCATCGCCTTCGCCGAAGCACTGGGCATCTTCTCGTTCCTGGTTGCGCTGCTGCTGATGTTCGCGGTCTGATACGGTCCGAAACGACGCAAACACGCGGGTGGGCATCACAGCCCGCCCGATGACACGATAGCGGTCCCCGGAGGACGAACAGCATGGCGACCACGACAACCGCTGCCGATGCCGCGCAAGGCAGCGTTGCTGCTGCACCTGGCATGCCGCAGCTTGATTTCTCGACCTGGGGCAACCAGATATTCTGGCTGATGGTCACGCTGGTCGTGATCTACTACGTGCTGTCGCAGATCGCACTGCCGCGTATCGCGTCGGTGTTGGAAGACCGTCAGAACACCATCCTCAAGGACCTTACCACCGCCGAGAACCTGAAACGCCGTGCCGAGGATGCCGAAAAAGCCTATGACGCCGCACTGGCGCAGGCCCGGACCGAAGCAGGCCGCATCGCGGCGCAGGCCCGTGCCGCCATTCAGGCCGATCTGGATGCGGCCATCGCCCGCGCCGACGTGGAAATCGGCGAACGTACCGCCGAAGGCGAAGCGGCCATCGCCGCCATCCGCCGGTCGGCCACCGACAGCATCACCGAAGTCGCCCGTGACACCACCGAAGCCCTGGTGGCCGCGCTGGGTGGCAAGGCCGATGCCGCCACCGTCGCTGCCGCTGTCGCGGCCAACATGAAGGGATGATGGCGATGCGCCGTATTGCCACGCTGACTGCCCTGCTGGCCGCTTCGCCCGCCTTTGCGGCCTCTGGCCCGTTCATCTCGCTGCGCAACACTGATTTTGTGGTGTTGCTGGGGTTCCTGCTGTTCATCGGCATCCTGTTCTACTTCAAGGTGCCGTCGCTGATCGCCGGGCTTTTGGACAAGCGCGCCGAAGGCATCAGGGCCGATCTGGCCGAGGCGCGCGCCCTGCGCGACGCCGCTCAGAGCCTGCTGGCCACCTATGAACGCCGCAAGCGCGACGTGCAGGAACAGGCCGACCGCATCGTGACCGAAGCCCGCGCAGATGCGACCAAGGCCGCCGAAAAAGCCAAGGCCGACCTCAAACTGTCGATCGCTCGTCGCCTGACCGCCGCCGAGGAAAAGATCACATCGGCCGAAGCCGCCGCAATCCGTCGGGTGCGTGACGCAGCTATAGGCGTCGCCACTGCTGCGGCGCGCGACGTGCTGGCCAAGGGGATGAACGCCAAGGACGGCGCCGCGATGATCGACGCCGCCATCACCGAGGTCGGCGCAAAGCTGCACTGATCCGATTTTCCCGGGTCACCCTGGCAACCTCACGGCGGTGACATTCCGCAAACCCGCGCCCCGGCGCGGGTTTTCTTTTACGAGTGGCGCGCCTTTTCATGGTCCAGCCGCAGTTGCGCGATGTCTTCGTGCCGCTCTGCGCGCAACTGGTCACGCAAAGCTGTTTCGACAAAGTCCATATGGGCTACCACAGCGCTGCGGGCCGCTTCGGGGTCACGCGCCTGCAACCCGTCATTGATGGCGCGGTGCTGGTCCAGCAACATCACCCGCGTCGTGCGCTGCTTGAACATGATCTGACGGTTATAGAACACGCCTTCGCGCAGCAGATCATACATCGACCGCATCATGTGCAGCATGATGACGTTGTGGCTGGCTTCGATGATCGCCAGATGGAATTCGGCATCATGGCGGGCCTCGTCTGCGGGGTCGCGTTTCTGATGTGCGGCCTCCATCTTGGCGAAAATCGCCTGTATGACGCCCAGATCGGTGTCAGACCCCAGCCGTGCCGCGCGTGCGGCGGCCAAACCTTCCATGTCGCGGCGAAAGGCGATGGCGTCGAACACCGTCTCGTCATGTGCCGCAAACAGACGGATCAGGGCGGGTGAAAACGCCGATCCCAGCACATCGGCAACAAACACGCCCGATCCCGCACGGCTGACCAGCAACCCGCGGTCATGCAGTTCCGCCAACGCTTCGCGCAGCGACGGGCGCGACACGCCAAACCGGTCTGACAATTCGCGTTCGGACGGCAACCGTTCACTGGCGCGCAGAATGCCGCGCAGGATCAATTGTTCGATCTGCCGGATGACGGCAGTGCTGATCTTTTCCGGCTGGACGGGGCGAAACGGCATGGCGGACTCGGGCCTATTGGTCAGGTCATCTGACCACGCCGCGCGCAGGCGGGCAATATGAAACGGGCGGCCCGGTTTCCCGGACCGCCCGCCTTGGCCAAGCGGGGAGGGTTTTCACTCGGCCGGTAGCAGCGCCGGGGCAGAAGAACCGCGGAAATGCTGCCGGTTCAGCCGCAACACCAGCATCAGCATGGCGATCTGTGCCAGCACGGCTAATGCGGTCAGCCCCCAGTAGACCGCGTCGAACTGTGCGATCACGCCGGCCTCGACCAGCTCCTTGTTGACAAAGAACTGGATCATCACCGACACCGCAACGCCGGGACAGACCAGCGCATAGGACCCGGCCGAAGTTTTCGGCCCCAGCACGTAATCGGCGAAATAGCCCTGCCGACGCAGCACCAGTACACCGACCAGCACGATGGCAACCTGCGCCGTCAGCAGTTTGGCTAGAAACAGCATGGTTTAACCGGGCGTCACATGCGCGTCGAATGTGGTGTGCAACCCATGCGCCTGCCGCAGGCCCATGATGCCCAGCACCGTCAGGATCGGTACGATCACCATCAACGTCGGCGCCGCTTCGCGGGCCACGCCATTGCGCAGGATCGCGGGCAGGGCCACCATCAGCATGGCAATGCCATAGATGATCGCAATCACAGCGAAAAACGTCGACAGGATCAACCCCAGACCCACGGTGGTGGCATTGCCGCTCATCGCCGCAGGCGCCGACAGACCGACCGCCACCATCGCGAGGGCAAAGGTCGGCATCAATTGCGCAAAGGAATTGTTCGCGTCGCTGTCGAAACCGCCCTTGCCCAGAACGCGGCCAAGGAATTCGCCCATCAGTTTCAGCGCCCAAAGACCGATGACCACAAACGCCGCCAGTGCAGCCGGGAACAGGTATTCCACGATGGTCCACAGCTTTGGCAGGAACACCAGTCCGACAACGAACAGCGCATTCACAGTCATGGCCGCAGCCAGCGGCGCGGCCAGCAGGGCGGTTTCGCCATTGGTGGACCGCAGTTTCGCATAAGCGTCCGTTCTGGCAAAACGCGCCAGCGCGCCAAGGTTCCAGACCAGATACTGCACGTTCAGGAACGCCAGTACCGCAATCGCCGCGACCGCTATTGCGGTTGCGATCTGCAACATCGGATTGCCACCCGCGAACACGGCGGCGATATCTTCAAAGATCGGTACCGGGCGGCCGGGGTGCGGCACCCAGAACATCAGATACATGAAGAACGTCACCGACAGCCCCCCGGCCCCTGACGAGGCCAGAAAATATAATGGTGAATAGGTGTCAGCGGGGCGGCCGACAGTTTGGGCGGTGGGATGGGCCATGACGGACTCCTTTACATTCTGATTTTGGAATAATATAAATATGCTAAATTTTGAATGTGAAGTGGAACATGCTGACCGGGCGATGCAGGGGTTCATCCAGGGGTTCATCCAGGGGCTCATATGGGGGTTCATCTTTTGTTAACCGGTTTCGGGCAAGCCTTTGGTCATGCGACAGGCCATGCTGATCATTCTGTTTCTGTTGGCTGCCTGCGACGGTCCGACGCCGCATTTTGCTGGCATCGCCCCCGTCACGGTCACGGTTGACGGGTCCACTTTCGACGTCCGGCGTCGCGCTGATCTGGCAGAGGCGATCCGCACCAACACCCAGTATGCCCCCCGCATGGGGCCGATCGCCGGGCGGGCCGAACGCGCGATCGTGCGGGCCACCGGGTGCGGGGTGCGCGATCTGCGCGGTGATCAGGCGGTGATCGTGGCCCGATTGGACTGTTAGATTCGCAATATATTGGGGATAATAGGCCACTTGCCCCCAAGATGGCGTGTCCAATTGTTGACTTTGCCCCCCCAGCCTTGGCAGGTTATGCGCCAGACCCGCCAAAGGAGGGGTCCGGTTCGTGCAATTCACCCGCCTCAGGCTTTCGGGCTTCAAAAGCTTTGTCGATCCCACCGAACTGGTCATTCAGGATGGGCTGACCGGCGTCGTCGGCCCCAACGGCTGCGGCAAATCAAATCTGCTGGAGGCGCTGCGCTGGATCATGGGCGAAAATCGCCCCACCGCCATGCGCGGCGACGGGATGGAGGATGTGATCTTTGCCGGTGCCGCGACCCGGGGTGCCCGGAATTTCGCCGAGGTCGCGCTGGTGATCGACAACGGCGAACGGCTGGCGCCGGCGGGGTTCAACGATCAGGACGCGCTGGAAATTACCCGCCGCGTCACCCGCAATGTCGGGTCCGCCTACAAGGTGAACGGTCGCGACGTCCGCGCCCGCGACGTGCAGATGTTGTTTGCCGATGCGTCCACGGGCGCGCAATCGCCCGCGCTGGTGCGACAGGGACAGATTGCCGAACTGATCAACGCAAGGCCCAAAAACCGCCGCCGCATTCTGGAAGAAGCGGCCGGCATTTCCGGCCTGTATCAACGCCGCCACGAGGCCGAACTGAAACTGACCGGCACGGAACAGAACCTGTCCCGCGTCGATGATGTGCTGGACGGGCTGACAACCCAACTGGCCAGTCTGGACCGGCAGGTGCGGCAGGCCGACCGCTACCGTGTCATCGCCACCGAACTGCGCCGCGCCGAAGGGATTGCGCTGTTTCTGCGCTGGCGCGCCGCGGATGCGGCACAGGCTGATGCGACGGCAGACCTGCGTCGCCGGATCAGCGACGCCGCGCAGGCGGAACAGGTGGCCCGCGCAGCCAGCGAAACCCGCGCCCGTGCAGATGACGCGCTGCCCCCTCACCGCGACGAAGACGCCATTGCCGCCGCGGTGCTGCAACGGTTGATGTTGCAGCGTGACGCGCTGACCCGCGACGCCGAACAGGTACAGGCCGACATCGCGCGGATGACCGCGCGCGCTGCGCAGATCACCCAGGACCGTGACCGCGAAACCGCGCTGAACCGGGATGCCGGCGATATGATGGCCCGGCTGGCGTGGGAAAAACAGGAACTGACCCGCGCCGGCGATGGCCATGCAGACCGGCTGGCAGCCGCGTCGGACACCGCCCGCAACGCCGCTGCGGCGCTGCAGGACCGCGAAGCCGTTCTGGCGCAGCAGACCGAAGACATGGCGCGCCTGTCCGCGCGCCATCACTCCGCGCAGCGCCTGCTGGACGACACGCGAAAGACGCTGGCGCGGTCGGAAACCGAGGCGGAGCGGGCCCGTGCCACCGTCAATCTGGCGCAGGCCGCCGTCGCGGCCGCCAAGGCCGCCGAGGTTAGCGCACAGTCGGCCGAGGCCACCGCCCAAACCACCGCGCGCAACGCCGAAACTACACTGTCCGAGGCGGACGCCGCGCGCGGCGACACGCAGGCTCGCGAGGCCGAAGCCCGCGCCGAGCGATCCGAGGCCGAGGGCGAGTTGAACGCCCTGCGCGCCGAGGCCAGCGCGCTTGGCCGCCTGTTGCAACGCGATACCGCCGAAGGCGGGCAGATCATCGACCGCTTGCAGGTTGAACAGGGGTTCGAAAAGGCGCTTGGCGCCGCGTTGGCCGATGATCTGCGCGCGCCCGAAGTCGGTGCCGATGGCCGGTCCGGCTGGGCAGAATTGCCGGGCTATGCGGCGGTGCAACCGCTGCCGGACGGGGTGACGCCCTTGTCGCGGCATGTCTCCGTGCCCGGCGTTCTGGAACGCCGGATGGGGCAGATCGGCCTGATCGGGCGCGCGGATGCGGCCCGCCTGCAACCATTGCTGCGCCCCGGACAGCGGCTGGTCACGACCGAAGGCGATCTGTGGCGCTGGGACGGGTTTCGTGCCGCCGCCGAAGATGCGCCAACCGCCGCCGCGCTGCGGCTGGAACAGCTGAACCGGCTGGAGGTGCTGAAACAGCAACTGGCCCGCGCAACTGCCCGTGCCGAAGGCGCACGTGCGGCCCACGAAACGCTGACGGCGCGGCTGGCGCGGCTGGCACAGGCCGATCAGGCCGCGCGCAATGCCCGCCGCGAGGCTGACCGTCTGGTGGCCGAGGCCGCCCGCGCCGTCAGCCGCGCCGAGGCCGACAGCAGTCTGGCCCAGGCCCGGTTGGAAAGCGCGGGCCTTGCCGTTGTGCGCCACAGCGACGAGGCCGACGCGGCCCGCCGCGGGGTCATCGACGGCGAAACGCAGCTGGCGGGTCTGGATGATGTGGGCGCGGCACGCGCCAGCGTCGAGGCAGCGCGCCAGACTGTCGCGACCGCCCGCAGCGACATGTTGGCGGCCAGGTCGGCGCAGGACGAATTGCGCCGGGCCGGCGAAGCCCGGACGCGGCGCCTGCAGGACGTGGAAAAGGACCTGACAGGCTGGCAACAGCGGCTGGACACCGCGCGCAGCCGCGATGCGGCGCTGACCGCGCAACAGGCCGAAACCGATGCCGCATTGCTGGCGGCTCTGGCGCTGCCCGGTGACATCGCCGCACGTCGCGCGACGCTGTCGAACGAGATCACCCGCGCCGACGGGCGCAAGGCCGCCGCCGCCCAGACCCTGTCGGCGGCCGAGACCGCCCTGCGTCTGGCGCAGGGTGCCGAACGTGACGCCGAACGTCTGGCCGCAGACGCCCGCGAGGCGCGCGCCCGTTCCGAGGCCCGCGCCGAAGCCGCCACCGGCGCAGCCAAGCTGGCCATCCTGCGCATCGCCGAAGACCTTGACCTGACGCCTGGTGCCCTGCTGACCCAGATCGGTGGCGATCCGGACGCGTTTCCCGTGCTGGACGTGGCCGAGGCCGACATCACCCGCCTGAAACGCCAGCGCGAGGCGCTGGGCGCCGTCAACCTGCGCGCCGAAGAGGATGCCCGCGAGGTCGTTGCCGAACGTGACGCGCTGGCCGGGGAAAAGGCCGATCTGGAGGACGCGATCCGCGCCCTGCGCAGCGGGATCGCCGGGTTGAACCGCGAAGGGCGCGAACGCCTGCTGACCGCCTTTGAAGGCGTGAACGTGAATTTCAGCCTGCTGTTCACCCATCTGTTTGGCGGTGGCGAGGCAAGCCTTGTGCTGGTCGAATCCGAAGATCCGCTGGAGGCGGGGCTGGAAATCATGTGCCAGCCGCCGGGCAAGAAACTGTCCACGCTGTCGCTGCTGTCAGGTGGCGAACAGACGTTGACGGCGCTGGCGCTGATCTTTGCGGTGTTTCTGGCCAACCCGGCGCCGATCTGCGTGCTGGACGAGGTTGATGCGCCTTTGGACGATGCGAACGTCACCCGGTTCTGCGATCTGCTGGATGAAATGGCCCGCCGCACCGCCACGCGGTTTCTGATCATCACCCACCATGCCGTAACGATGGCGCGGATGGACCGGCTGTTTGGGGTGACGATGCAGGAACAGGGCGTCAGCCAGCTGGTGTCGGTCGATCTGAAAAAGGCGGCCGCGCTGGTAGCGTAGCGGTCACAGTTTCGCCAGCAGCGCCGCCGTCGGCCAGCTATCGGCGGGCAGGCCCAGCCGCCGCTGTTCCTTTTGCACGGCCGCGCGCGTGCCTGCGCCCAGAATGCCGTCGATCAGCCCGACGTCATGCCCGCGCCGCGCCAGCGCCTGTTGCAGCGCCTTCATCCGGTCGCCCGACAGGCCCGGTTCCGGGGCATTCACCCGAAACTCGGGCGCGCCGGACAGCCGGTTGGCAAATTCAGCCGCGGTCAGCACATAGGTAAAGCTCTGGTTCCAGTCGAAAAATACGTCGAAGTTCGGATAGGCCAGAAACGCAGGTCCCTTGTGGCCCTGCGGCAGGATCAGGTTTGCGGGCAATAACGCCAGTTGGCCTGATCGGGGCCGCACGCCCATCCGCGCCCAGTCCGCCGTGGCGCGCGGTTTGCCGACACCTGACAGCGACCAATCAAGCGTCGCGGGCACCGTCACCTCCTGCAACCACGGCTGGTCTGCCGTCCAGCCCAGTGACTGCAGCATTTTTGCTCCGGACAGCAACGCATCCGCCGGCGAGGTTTTCAACGTCACACGCCCGTCGCCGTCGCCGTCGACGCCGTTTTCCAAAATGTCGGCCGGCAGCATCTGGACCATGCCGACCTCGCCCGCCCAAGCGCCGGTGGTGCGCACTGGGTCGAAATCGCCCTGTTGATACAAGGTCAGCGCGGCAAATATCTGCGGGCGGAACAGGTCGGGCCGCCGGCAATCGTGCGCCAGCGTCAATAGCGCGTTTAACGTGTTGAAATCGCCCTGGAAATTGCCGTAATCCGTTTCAAACGCCCAGAACGCCAACAGCACGCCGCGCGGCACGCCATAGGTCTGTTCGGCGGCCCGGAATACCGCATCCTGACGGCGGGAATTGGATTGCCCCTGTTGCAACCGCTTCAACGTGACCAGCCGTTTGGAAAAGCTGGTGAAATCCAGCTGATAGACGCCCTGTTTGCGATCCGCCGCAATCACCGCCGGGTCTTGGCGCGCCCGCAGCAGGAATTGATCGACGGTCGCAGCCGCGTGGCCCTTGCGGATGGCTTCGGCCTTGATCCCGCCCAGAAAATCGGGAAACGCCCCGCCGCATTGCGCCCCGGCAGGATTGGAAAACAAAAGACCGCCCGCAATCAGGCTGGTGATCAGAATAGGCAAACGCATGACATCTCCGTTAACAAACACTTTTGCCGGCATGGCTGTCGGACGCGGAACCCGACGGGACAGACAGCAAACGGCGGGCTCCATTGTGCGCTTTTCAGCCATGCCAGTCCCCGGGCGCTGCCGCCCCGCCGTCATCAAACGGTTTTTCACGCCTGCCGCAAGCCATGCTGGACGAAACCATTTTGGCAGACGTTAACCCGCGCCTAATAATCATGGCAGAATAGTAAAGACGGGTGGATTCGGGTCACGGCATCGTCGGGCCCTACTGGGGTTGGTATGAAGGTTTTGATTGTTGAGCCGTCAGCGGCGTTATGCGTTGTATGGCAGAACCATCTGGAACGACTGGGCATCGAGGTGCTGTGCGCGCACGGGCAATCCGACGCGGTGCTCACGCTTGAATCAGTGCGGGTTGACGTGATCGTGCTGGATCTGGTGTTGCTTGACGGTTCCGCGCTGGCGGTGGCGGACCTTGCGGGTTACCGCCAGCCCGGCGCGCGCATCGTTTTCGTCACGTCCAGCAGCTTTTTTTCCGATGGGTCGATTTTTGCCCATGTGCCGAATGCGCGGGCCTTTTTGCCATCTGGCACCGCGCCCGCCGATCTGGCGGCGATGGTCGAACATTACGCCCGGAACTGAACCGCGCCCGATCTGTGAATTGCAGATCTAGATCGGCAAAGGCCGGTCTGACGGCGCTGTCAGGTCCAGAACCGGCCCGATGGGCATGATGCGGTGCGGATTTATCGTCTCGTGCGACCAGTAGTAGTGGCGGCGGATATGGTCCAGATCCACGGTCGCCGCCACGCCCGGCCAGTTGTACAGCGCCCGGGTATACGACCACAGTGCCGGATAATCGACGATGCGCCGCCGGTCGCATTTGAAATGCCCGTGATAGACCGTGTCGAACCGGATCAGCGTGGTGAACAGCCGCCAGTCGGCTTCGGTCACACGGTCGTCCATCAGCCAGGGCTGCGCGTTCAGGCGCGATTCCAGCCAGTCCAGCGTGTCGAACAGCGGCACGACCGCCGCGTCATAGGCGGTTTGCGTCGTGGCGAAACCGGCCTTGTAAACACCATTGTTGACCGTGTCGTAGATGCGCGCGTTCACCGGGTCCAGCGCGGACCGCAGATCGGCAGGCCAGAAATCATGGCGGTTGCCGGTCAGCCCGTCGAACGCGGAATTGAACATGCGGATGATATCCGCGCTTTCGTTCGACACTATGGTGCCGGTCTGGGTGTCCCACAGCACCGGCACGGTGACGCGGCCGGACATGCCGGGGTCCGCACGCAGGTACAGGTCGCGCAGGAACGGCAGACCGAATTGCCTGTCGCCTGTCGTGCCCCGATAGTCGGTGCCAAAGGTCCAGCCATCGCCGGCCATATCCGGATGCACCACCGATACCGGGATCAGGTCCGCCAACCCGTTCAGCGCGCGAAATATCAGCGTGCGATGCGCCCACGGGCAGGCAAGCGCAACATACAGGTGATACCGCCCGGCAGATGCGGCAAAACCGCCGGTTCCGGTCGGACCCGGCGCGCCATCGGACGTGATCCAGTTGCGGAACGTGTTGGCGCTGCGCCGGAATTCGCCGCCTGTGCTGGCGGTGTCGTACCATTGGTCCTGCCACTGGCCGTTGATCAAAAGTCCCATGGCGTCATGCGCTCCGTTGATGCTGATCATGAACTAGCGCGTTTCGGCATGCTGGCCCAGCAGATCGGGGGCGCATCCCTTGTGCAGCGCCGCACAGAAGGCGGAATGCTGCGCGGGCCATAAGTCGCGTATTGGCAACGAATTATTTCCGTTTTTAGGCGATTGCGCGCTTGATTTGTTGCAATCACCAGCCAACGTGGTGCGCAAGGGAGAATGCAATGACCACGTTTCTGACCCCGGAAATGCAGGAAGGACTGGCAGCCGCGCGGCGTCTGGCTGCGCGCGGGTCCACGCGGTTGCGGGTGGCGGCGGATGGGCAAACCTGGCCGATCCTGCGGTTGTGGGATGGCGGATTTGCCCTGCGGTCATCGACGGCGCCACCTCTGCGCGGACTGGTCGATATTTTCGATGGCGGGCGGCATCTGATGCATGCGCTGGTGGTGGCATCC
Source organism: Rhodobacterales bacterium (assembly GCA_038205135.1). Taxonomy (GTDB): domain Bacteria; phylum Pseudomonadota; class Alphaproteobacteria; order Rhodobacterales; family Rhodobacteraceae; genus UBA9554. Next base: position 24,627 of record JBBRCF010000013.1, on the reverse strand, counting down.
GACACGGATGGTGACGAACAGCGGTTCGATTTCAAACGTGCGACGCGGGCGCTGGATCAGGCGCCGGCGGATTTCGTCCGCGATGCGGCGGCGCCGGCCGGATTGATCGCGCCGCGCTGACCTGTGATCAGGGTCCGGGCAAACTGCAATCTTGACGCAGTGCGACGGAAACGGCGCAGCCGGGCGTTCAACGCGGATGTACCCAATCTCAGGACCTGACCCATGCCGAAAACTTATTCCCGCGCGCATGTGATCCTGCACTGGGTCACGCTGCTGTTGATCCTGCAGCAATTCGTGTTGCACGACGCCATTTCGGAAGCCTTTCGCGCGGTCCTGCTCGGGCAGGACATTGCACCTTCACCGGCGGTTGCCGCCCATGTGTTCGGCGGGTTTCTGGTGTTCGTCTTTGCGCTGACGCGGATTACCATGCGTCACAACCACGGCGTCCCCGCCGAGGCCGCAGCCTCCGCGGCCCAGAAACTGGCCGCCAGGGCGGTGCATCTGGGGCTTTATGCCGTGATGATCGCAATGCCCGTATCCGGGGCAGTCGCGTGGTTTCAAGGCGTCGAAGCCGCTAGCCAAGCTCATGAGGTGATGAAGGTGCTGTTGCTGGTGCTGGTGGCACTGCATGTCGCGGGATCGCTGTGGCACCAGTTCGCGATGAAAGACGGTCTGATGCGGCGGATGTCGCTGCGCGGGTAACGTCGCGCCCTGCGATCCGGGCAATCACACGATCCCGTGATCCGGACTGATCCGGATCAAGGCGCGGCAAACCGATATCTGCGAAATTATTCGCAGAGGGAAACGCGCTCTGACAAGGACACGCGCCATGCTGCGACTCGCTTTGATTATGTATTCCCTGATCTCGACCACCTTGGCCGGATCATTTGTGGTGGCCGCTTTGGCAACCGGTAATGACACGCTGCAACCGATCCTGCTGGCGGCCGCTGCCGGGGCCATCCTGGCGTTGCCCATCTCTTGGTTCGTGACCAAGGCGATCCTTGAAAACGAATAGTCGCGCCTAGTCCGCCAGAAAAAGCCTGACCGCGGCGATGAACGCGGCGGGTTTTTCGGCATGCAGCCAATGGCCCGCGTCAGGTATTTTCGTCGTGACCGCGCGCGGAAACAGTTCCTTGATGCGGGCGCGATGTTCGGGCCGCACATAGGGTGACAGTGCCCCGGTCAGAAACAGGGCCGGGCCGTCAAAGGCGCCGGCGACATCGGGAAAGCCGACCAAGGCGGGCATTTCGCGCGCCAGTGTCGCAAGGTTCAGTTTCCACGCCCGCGCGGCCACATCCAGCGATTGCACAAAAAATGCCGGCAGCACCGGGTCGTCGATCACGCGGCGCAGCGCCTCTTCGGCCTGTGACCGCCGGTCGATCGCGGTCAGGTCCAGACTGCGCATCGCATCAATATACATCATCTGGTCGTGGTCATAGCTGACCGGCGCAATGTCCACCACGATCAGACGCCGAAACAGGTCGGGCCGCAGCAGCGCCGCCACCATGGCCGCCTTGCCGCCCATCGAATGCCCCAGCAGATAGACGGGGCCGCCCAGCGTTTCCGCCACCTCGATCAGGTCGGCTGCCAGATCGGGATAGCGGTGCGTATCGGTCCAAAGGCTGTCACCGTGATTGCGCATGTCCACGGCCACCACCCGGCGCTGATCGGACAGCGCGCGGGCCACCGCCCCCCAGTTGCGCCCGGACCCATACAGGCCATGCGCGATCAGCAGCGGCGGCGCATCGGACGGGCCGGGATGGTCGATGACATTCAGCATGCCATAGCGATAGCCCCGCTCACCCGGATTTAGCAAGAGTTGAGTGCGCCGCCCGCACGGCGTAGGAAGGGCGGCAAGGAGGTGCTGCGCAACCATGGAACTGCACGATATCGATGCCAAGGTGGTCCGCCTGCAGGAAATGCTGGGCGACAGGCTTGGGTTGACCTCGGGCGATCTGGCGCGACGGACCCAGCGCGCGGGGCGGCATCTGCCGGTCACGGTGCGGGCTGGGCTGACGCGCATCGCCGCGGCGCAGGAAATGGCGCGGCATCCGAAACTGGCGGCGCGTCTGGACCTGAACGCCTTTGAACGCGATTACCGGTTGGCGATGGTGACGCTGGCGGCGATGGATCCGGCGGATCGGCGGCGCAATTTCTGGCTAGGGCTGATCGGCGGCATGGTGTTCAACCTGCTGATCTTTGCCGGGCTTGTCCTGTGGGTCCTGCGGTTGCGCGGGTTCGTGTGACGGGTGCCACGGGCGCGGGTGCAACGCGTGGCGCGCCACCAGCGTCACGGTGGCAAAGGCGACGAACAACAACAGATACCAAGATCCCAGCTTTGACAGGCTGACCATCTGCCACGCCGATTGCCCGGCATAGCGCCACGTGCCGGTCAGCGTGCCGATGTTTTCCGCCCCCCACAGCAGCAGGGCCGCGCCCAGTGCCACCAGCGGCACCGGCACCCACAGCCACAGATCCAGCGTGCGAAACCACAGCCGGGTGCGGGCGAACAACAGGACGGTGGCTGCAAACAGCACCATCCGCGCATCGGGCAGGAAATGATGCGACCAGAAATTCACGTAAATCGCGGCGGCCAGCACCGCGATAGCCCAATAGGGCGGGGCAGGGGCCAGCCGGATATCGAACAACCGGATCGCCCGCGCGATATAGCTGCCCACGGACGCATACATGAACCCGGTGAACAGCGGCACATCGAACAGTTTCAACAGGCCGGGTTCCGGATAGGTCCATGATCCGGCGCTGACCTTGAACCATTCCATCGCGGTGCCGGTCAGGTGAAACAGCGCGATCACGCGGGCTTCTTCCCATGTCTCCAGCCGGGTCCAGATGAACAGCGCCTGCAACCCTACCGCAATCAGCACCAGCGCATCATAACGATAGATCGGCCAGTCCGGTTGCCAGATCGCGCGGGTCACGATCAGCGCGGCCAGAAACGACAGCGCAAACAGGCAGGCAGCCACCTGCCAGGCCAAAAAGACCGACACGCGGGCCAACCCGCGCGGCAGATGGGCCAGCAGCCGTCGGTCAAGACCGGTCAATTTCATCGTCCGGACCATGCCGCAACCCGCCCCAAAGGAAAAGGGTACCGCAATGCGATGCCCTCTTGATCGTGAACGCGGAATTTACAGCCCCGGATAGATCGGGAATCGCGCGCAAAGCGCCTCGACCTCGGCCTGGACCGACTTCTCGACCTCGCCATTATTGGCAGGGCCGTTTGCGGCCAGCCCATCGACCACCGCGACGATCATCCGTCCGATGTGGCGGAATTCATCCTCGCCGAAACCGCGCGTGGTGCCCGCAGGTGTACCCAGCCGCACACCCGACGTGACCGTGGGCTTTTCGGTGTCGAACGGGATACCGTTCTTGTTGCAGGTGATATGCGCGCGCCCCAACGCCTTTTCGGTATCGTTGCCCTTGACGCCCTTGGGCCGCAGATCGACCAGCATCAGGTGGCAATCGGTGCCGCCGGTAACGATATCGAGGCCCCCCTTCATCAACTCGTCCGCCAGCGCCTGTGCGTTGCGGATGACCTGCGCCTGATAGGTCTTGAATTCGGGCCGCAGCGCCTCGCCGAACGCGACCGCCTTGGCCGCGATCACATGCATCAGCGGGCCGCCCTGAATGCCTGGGAAAATCGCCGAGTTGATTTTCTTGGCCAGCGCTGCGTCATTGGTCAGGATCATGCCGCCGCGCGGGCCGCGCAGGGTTTTGTGCGTGGTCGTGGTGGCGACATGGGCGTGTGGAAAGGGCGACGGATACACCCCCGCCGCGATCAGCCCGGCGAAATGCGCCACATCGGCCAAGAGGATCGCGCCGACGCTGTCGGCAATCTCGCGCATGCGGGCAAAGTCGATGACGCGCGGAATGGCCGAACCGCCGGCGATAAGCATCTTGGGCTGATGTTCAATGGCCAAGGCGGCCACCTCGTCATAGTCGATCCGAAGGTCCTGCGGGCGCACGCCATACTGGATGGCGTTGAACCAGTTGCCGGACTGGTTCGGCTTTGCGCCATGGGTCAGGTGCCCGCCGGCATCTAGGCTCATGCCAAGAATGGTATCGCCGGGCTGCAACAGCGCGGTGAACACGCCCTGATTGGCCTGTGATCCGGAATTGGGCTGCACATTGGCGTAACCGCAGCCGAACAGTTCGCAGGCCCGCGCGATCGCCAGATTTTCCGCCACATCGACGTATTCGCAGCCGCCGTAATAGCGTTTGCCGGGATAGCCTTCGGCGTACTTGTTTGTCATCACCGATCCCTGCGCCGCCATCACGGCGGCCGAGACGATGTTTTCCGACGCGATCAACTCGATCTCGTGGCGCTGGCGGCCCAGTTCGGATGTCATCGCGGCCCAGATCGCGGGGTCGCGGGTTGACAGGTCTTCGGTAAAGAACCCGGCATCGGTCATCTGGTTGGGGACTTGGTCTTTCATCGCGGGCGGCTCCCATGGGATATCGGTTGCAGACTGGTTTAGTCCATCACCCGGTGTCGGGAAAGGGTCCAATGCGACGCGGTGGCGGGGTTTGGCGGCAGCGGGCGGTGCCGGGGGTTTCCTTGGGCGGGCGGGTGTGGTCCTATCCGCTGCGGCTTTAGCCGTTCGGAAACCTGCGGAGCCCATGATGCAGATCGCCTTTACCGCCAGCGATGCACCCGTTGCCCAGACCGCCCGTGCGGTGCTGGCGGCGCGCTATGGTGATGTGCCCGAGTCATTGGCCGAGGTGATCGTGGCGCTGGGCGGCGACGGGTTCATGTTGCAAACGCTGCACCGCACCCAGACGCTGGATGTGCCGGTCTATGGCATGAACCGCGGCACAGTCGGCTTCTTGATGAACGGCTATTCCGAAAGCGATCTGGTCGCGCGTCTGCAGGCGGCCGAGGAAGCGATTATTCACCCGCTGTCGATGCGCGCCGTAACCATGGACGGCGCAGAACATCACGCGCTGGCGATCAACGAAGTGTCATTGCTGCGTCAAGGTCCGCAGGCCGCCAAACTCAAGATCTGGGTCGATGGCACCCTGCGGCTGGAAGAACTGGTCTGCGACGGCGCACTTGTGGCTACGCCCGCCGGGTCAACGGCCTACAATTATTCGGCGCATGGCCCGATCCTGCCGATCAAATCCGACGTGCTGGCCCTGACTACCATCGCCCCCTTTCGCCCCCGCCGCTGGCGCGGCGCGTTGTTGCCGCGCAACGCGACAGTGCGATTCGAAGTGACGGAACCCGACAAGAGGCCGGTCATGGCCGATGCCGACGCCCGGTCGGTACGCGATGTGGTGACGGTGGATATCCATTCGGAACCGTCGATTGCCCACCGGCTGCTGTTCGATCCCGGTCATGGTCTGGACGAACGGCTGATCCGGGAACAGTTTGCATAACTTGGCACTGCTTAGGTTCCAAGTGCCGCCAGAATCTCCCGTGCTGTATCCTCGCGCACCGATTTCCGCGCGACCATTTCGGCGGCGACCTGACCGATCTGATCGCCCACAGCCCCGGCAGATACAGCCAGATTGCGGGCGTGCAGGGTCATGTGGCCACGTTGGATCCCTTCGGTCGCCAGCGCGCGCAGCGCCGAGAAATTCTGCACCAGACCTACAGCCGCCATCACGCGGGCCAGCCGGTCGGCCCCGGTCACGCCCATGATCTTCAGGCAGGCGCGCGCGGTCGGATGCGCCCGCGTGGCGCCGCCGACAATGCCCACCGGCATCGGCACCTCGATCATGCCCACCAGATTGCCATCCCGGTCGCGTTCATAGGTGGTCAGCGGGCCATAGCCGCCGGGGCGCGTCGCGGCATAGGCATGCGCGCCCGCCTCTAACGCGCGGGTATCCTGCCCGGTCGCCAGCCCGACGGCGGAAATGCCGTTCATGATGCCCTTGTTATGCGTGGCCGCGCGGTAGGGGTCGCAGGCGGCGAACTGATACGCTTCCAGAATGCCCTGCACCGTCTCTGCGCCCAGATCCGTCACGGGCCATGTCGCCCGCGCCCGCACACGCCTGCGATCCGCCAGATTGGACAGGATGCGCAGCCGCGCGGTGCCGCCCGTCCAGCCTTCCAGATGCGGGGCGCAGGTTTCGGCCATTGTGTTGACCGCATTTGCCCCCATTGCATCGCGCACATCGACGATCAGATGCACGATCAGGAACCCGCCCGCCACCTTCGCCTCGACGCTGCGGAAACCGCCGCCCAGACTGACCAGCATCGGGTCCACCGCGTCGCACAACGCCTTCAGCGCCGGTTCCTGTTCCAGCACGCGAGCGCGCGCCAGATGCGGGTCGGGCAGGCCGGTGATCTGCACCTGCGCGATCATGCAGGGCGCATCCGCCGATGTATGGATGCCGCCCGCGTCACGGCAGGCGCGCGCGCCGTTGTTCACGGCGGCCACGACGCTGGCCTCTTCGGTGGCCATTGGCACCAGCACGTCCTCGCCATCGACTGTCACATTTGTCGCCACCGCCAGCGGGATCGCCATCACGGAGATCACGTTTTCCGACAGGTGATCGCACAGATCACCCGCCGCTTCGGCCTCGCGGGTCAGGTGCGCGACGTCATCTGCCGACAACCCCGCCGTTGCGGCCACCATTGCCAACCGTTCGGCGCGTGAAAGGGCATGCAGCCCAGGAATGCGTGAAGTCATGCCATTTTCGCCCACAATGTGTCGCAGACCGATCCCAACCGCGCTTCTGCGGCGATCATCGCGTCCACGATCAGATCCTCGCGCCAGCGCCGCCCGACCAGTTGCACGTTGATTGGCTGCGCGCCCCTTGGCAGGTCCGCGACATGGGACGGGAAATTCCCCGCAGGCAGGCCCATGAAGTTCATCGAATAGGACCACAGCGCCGAGCCCAACGCCTCGATGACGCCGGCTGCGCCCTGTGTGTCCCGGTCAGGGGCAAAGAACGGCTGCGGCAGAAACGGCGTCAGCACCAGAGGATAATCCTGCAGGAACAGCGACCATTCGCGGGCGTATCTGGTGCGATCCGCCATGGCGCGCAGCAATTCCACGCCGTCGAACGGCGGAAACTGCCGGTAATATTCGGCAAAGACGGCCTGCACCGTCGCCGAACCGTATTTCGCGATATCGGGGCCCATTAGGTGTGACACCTCGCCCATCAGCGCGCGATAGCCGGTCGTCGCGCAGGGTTCGATATCGGGAACAGCGACCTCGGCCACCGCATAGCCTGCGTCAGTCAACGCATCGGCAGCGCGGGTGATGGCGGCGTTCACTTCTGGATGCACGTCAAATCCGGGCACAGCGCGCGTCACCGCCACACGAATCGGGCCGGGCAGCGGGTTGCCGTGCCAGGGCATCGGCACATGGAATGGGTCGCGCGGGTCGGGCGCGATCAGCGCGGGCATCGCCAGCGCCAGATCGCCCGCGCTGCGCACCAGCAATCCCTGCACCGACATGGCTTGCGCCAACATGCCGCGTTCCGCCACGGCGCTGGGGTTGAACACCGCCACACGGCCCTGTCCCGGCTTGATCGTCACCGCCCCGTTTGCCGCTGCCGGAAACCGCAGGCTGCCTCCGATGTCATTGCCATGCGCCAACTGGCCCATCCCCGCCATCACCGCCGCGCCGGCGCCGCCCGACGACCCGCCCGCCGACACATGCCGCCCCCAGGGATTGTGTGTGCGGCCATGCAGCGGGTTGTCGGTATCGGCGCGGAACGAAAATTCGGGCGTGTTGCTGCGCCCGATGACGATCGCGCCCGCGCGTTGCAGATGGCCAACCAAAGGGGCGTCGGCGGGTGCGATCACATCGCGAAACGCCACAACGCCATTGGTGGAGGCTTGTCCGGCCTGATCGACGTTCACCTTGATCGTCACAGCCACGCCATGCAGCGGGCCGGGGGTCGCACCGGCGGCAACAGCGGCATCGGCCGCACGGGCCTGTGCAATCGCCTGATCGCCCAGATCGGCCACCACCGCGTTCAGGTCAGGGTTCACCGCGCGCATCCGGTCCACAGCCGCACTAACGGCAGCAACGGCGGACAGCGACCCCATACGGGTCCGTTCGGAAATCTGGTTGGCAGTCAGTTGCCATAGTGGGCGTTCGGTCATGCTGTGGAGCTCCTGTGTTTGGCCGCAGCCTAGCCCCGACCATGCCACCACGCCAAGAGGCCCGACGCAAAACCCCGCATCATTCTGCCATCATTCAACCGTCAGGCTGCGGACCTCGACATCGGCGCGGTAGTCGCGCCCATAGGCCACCACAGCGACCGACCGGATATCCTGCGGCCGCGGCATGTCGCGCAGCAACGCACCCGAGGCGCGGAAATCGGCGAGCGGCACGCGTACTTCGGTCCAGTCCGTGGCGGTTGCGAACGGTGCCTGATAATACTGCCACGGCAACATCGACCCTTTGGTACGGACATGCAGGAAATATCCCGCGCCATTGCCCCGCACGTTCAGGACGAACCCGGTCGCATCCGCCGCCAACCCGTCGGGCAAATCGATCCGCGCCTGAATGAAACCGCCGCGATTGGCCGTGCTGACATCACCGGTCAACCGCATGACGCCATTGGCGATCTGGACATTGCCGGTGGATACGCCGCCCATCACCTGATCGGTAAAGAATTCCCAGCGTGCTGGATCGCGGAAATCGTCAATCATAAGTCCCTCCGCAAGGGTCAGGGTCGGTAGCAGACACAGCAGGGCAATGAATTTTTTCATGCCTCACAGATAGCCGCCGCGGAACAGGTTTAAAGGGCAAGCCCGCGTCTATGGGGCAAACCTGCATTTAAAGGGCAAGCCTGCAGTGTCGTCGCATTCAAGAACGGCGGGGAGAAGACCCCCCGCCGGCATGTCAGCCTTTGGCAAAACCGATGGTTTGCAGCGCCACCCGGATCTCGTCCAGAACCGCCGGATCATCGATGGTCGCAGGCATCTTGAACGGCGCGTTATCCGCGATCTTGACCATCGTTGCGCGCAGGATCTTGCCGGACCGCGTTTTCGGCAAGCGGTCCACCACCACGGCGCGTTTGAAATCGGCGACCGGGCCGATCTGGTCGCGCATCAGGGTGACGCATTCCTTGACGATCAAATCATGCGGCCGGTTCACGCCTTTGGTCAGGCACAGGAACCCCACCGGCACCTGCCCCTTCAGTGCATCGCCCGCGCCGATCACCGCGCATTCCGCGACATCGGGGTGCGAGGCCAGCACCTCTTCCATCGCCCCGGTCGACAGGCGGTGGCCGGCGACGTTGATCACGTCATCCGTGCGCGCCATGATATACAGATAACCGTCTTCGTCGATCATTCCGGCATCGCCCGTCTCGTAGAATCCCGGGAAATGCTCCAGATAGCTTTTCTTGAACCGGTCCGTCGCGTTCCACAGCGTGGGCAACGTGCCGGGCGGCAGTGGCAGTTTCACGGCGATCGCGCCCAGCGTGTTCGGCGGCAGGGGATGCCCGGCCTCGTCCAGCACCCGAACGTCATAGCCGGGCATCGGCACGGTGGGCGACCCCAGTTTCACCGGCAGCGCCTCGATCCCGGCCGGGTTGCCGGCAATGGTCCAGCCGGTTTCGGTCTGCCACCAATGGTCATAGACCGGCACGCCAAGGATGTTCTGCGCCCAGACGATGGTGTCCGAATCGGCCCTCTCGCCGGCCAGATACAGCGCGCGCAGGCAGGACAGATCATATTTCGCCCGGTATTCGCCCTTTGGGTCTTCGCGTTTGATCGCGCGGAACGCGGTGGGGGCGGTAAAGAACGACCGCACGTTGTGATCGCTGATGACGCGCCAGAAGGTGCCTGCATCCGGCGTGCCGATCGGCTTGCCTTCGAACACCACGGTCGTGTTGCCATGGATCAGCGGGCCATAGCAGATATAGCTGTGGCCCACGACCCAGCCGACATCGGACGCGGCCCAGAACACGTCGCCAGGATCGACGTTGTAGATGTTTTTCATCGACCAGTTCAGCGCCACCAGATGCCCGCCGGTGGCGCGCACAACGCCCTTGGGCTGCCCGGTGGTGCCCGAGGTATACAGGATATAGGCGGGGTGATTGCCCTCGACCCAGACGCAATCGGCGGGTTCCACATTGGCCTGAAAATCGTACCAGCCCAGATCGCGCCCCGGGATCAGGTGGCAAGGTTCCTGTTCGCGCTGAAAGATCACGGTAAACGCCGGTTTGTGCGTGGCCTGATCGATCGCGTTGTCCAGCAGCGGCTTGTAATGCACCACGCGGCCGGGTTCCAGCCCGCAGGACGCGGCGATGATCGCCTTTGGCTGCGCATCGTCGATCCGCACGGCCAGCTCATGCGCGGCAAATCCACCAAACACCACCGAATGGATTGCGCCGATGCGGGCGCAGGCCAGCATCGCTTCCAGCGCTTCGGGGATCATCGGCATGTAGATGATGACGCGGTCGCCCTTGGTGATGCCCTGCGCCCGCAACGCGCCTGCCAACATGGCAACGCGGGTTTGCAGGTCGGCATAGGTGATCTTGCGGACCGTGCCGGTGATCGGGCTGTCATGGATGATCGCAACCTGATCGCCGCGGCCGGCCGCCACATGCCGGTCAACGGCGTTGTAGCAGGTGTTCGTCAGGCCATCGGCATACCATTCGTACAGGTCGTCGCCCCGGTCGAACAACGCCCGCGAGGGCGGTCGATGCCAGTGGACTTTTGCAGCGGCATCCGTCCAGAATTCCTCCGGGTCGGATTTCCAGCGGGCGTAAACCTCGGCGTAGGTGGTCATGACTATCTCCTCCGTATTCTGGTCGGGATAGTCCTGCGCCTGCCTTTGGGGCAAGTCTGTTCCCAACACCAAGGCTGCGGTAACGACAGGAATTTGCAGTCCGTGTGACTTTAGCCCCGAAAGTCTTTGCAAAACGGTCACGACAGTCCCGTATCAGCGCGCGTGCCAGCCCGATTTGCAAATCGTATACCAGCAGTTTGCATCACGCCGACTCAGCCGTAATGCGACACCGGCGTGCCCGCGATGGCGGCCATGTTCAGCAACCCCCGTGCGGTGATCGACGGGCTGACAATATGGGCCCGGTTGCCCATGCCCATCAGGATCGGGCCGACCTCCAGCCCGCCCGCCTTCATCTTCAGGATGTTGCGGACGCCGGATGCCGCATCGGCATGGGCAAAGATCAGCACATTCGCCGGGCCGGTCAGGCGGTTGTCGGGCAACAGCCGCGCGCGCAGATCGGGGTCCAGTGCCGTGTCGATGTTCATTTCGCCCTCATAGGCAAAATCGCGCGGCGCGGCGTCCAGAATGTCCAGCGCCGCCCGCAGCGTTTCGCCGGTGCCGCCCGCCATGTTGCCGAACTGGGATTGCGCGCACAGCGCCACCTGCGGCACCAACCCGAACCGGCGCACATGACGTGCCGCGCCGACGGCGGTTTCCGCGATTTCGGCCGGCGTCGGCGTGACCCGCACCTGCGTGTCGGCGATAAACAGCGGACCGTCTTCGAGGATCATCAGCGACAGCGCACCATGCGGTTGCATGGTGTCGGTGCCCAGCACCTGCGTGACGTAATTCAGGTGCCAGCGGTATTCGCCAAACGTGCCGCAGATCAGGCTGTCCGCCTCGCCGCGATGCACCATGACCGCGCCGATGGCGGTGGAATTGGTGCGCATGATCGCGCGCGCCAGATCGGGCGTCACGCCGCGCCGCGCCATGATCTGATGATAGGTGCCCCAGTAGTCGCGGTAGCGCGGGTCGTTTTCCGGGTTCACGATCTGGAAATCACGGCCCGGACGGATCGTTAGGCCATGCCGATCACAGCGGGCCTCGATCACCTCGGGGCGTCCGATCAGGATGGGCTGTTCGGTGGTTTCTTCCAGGATCGCCTGCGCGGCGCGCAGCACGCGTTCATCCTCGCCTTCGGTAAAGACGATCTTGCGGCTGGCGGTGGCGGCGGCCTGAAACACCGGGCGCATCAACAGCGCGGATTTGAACACCGACCCCGCCAGTTTCTGCCGGTAGGCGTCCATGTCGGTGATCGGCCGGGTGGCCACGCCGGTATCCATCGCCGCCTGCGCGACCGCAGAGGCCACGATGCCAATCAGGCGCGGGTCGAACGGTTTCGGGATCAGGTATTCCGCGCCAAAGGTCAGGCTTTCGCCGCGATAGGCTGCGGCGGCCTCGGCGCTGGTGGTGGCGCGGGCCAGCGCCGCGATGCCGTCGATGCAGGCCAGTTGCATCGCGTCGTTGATTTCGGTGGCCCCGACATCCAGCGCACCGCGAAAGATGAACGGGAAACACAGCACGTTGTTGACCTGAGTGGGATAATCGCTGCGCCCGGTGGCGATGATCGCGTCGGGCGCTGCGGCGCGCGCGTCTTCGGGCAGGATTTCCGGCGTGGGGTTCGCCAGCGCAAAGATGATCGGGCGCGGGGCCATCCGGGCCACCATGTCCGGTGTCAGCACGCGCGGTCCCGACAGGCCCAGAAACAGGTCGGCGCCGTCGATCACCTGATCGAGGCTGCGCAGATCGCTGTCTTGTGCATAGGCGGCCTTTTCCGGGTTCATGTCCTGCTCGCGGCCCAGATGCACCAGCCCGTGAATGTCGCACAACCAGACGTTTTCCCGCCGCACCCCCAGTTTCAGCAGCATGTTCAGACATGCAATGCCTGCCGCGCCGCCGCCGGTGGACACGATCTTGATCTGGTCGAACCGTTTGCCCGCGACATGCAGCGCGTTCATCGCCGCCGCCCCGACGACAATTGCCGTGCCGTGCTGGTCGTCATGGAACACCGGGATGTTCATCCGTTCGCGGCAGATGCGTTCGACGGTAAAGCAATCCGGCGCCTTGATATCTTCGAGGTTGATCGCCCCGAATGTGGGTTCTAGCGCGCAGACGATCTCGGCCAGTTTCACCGGGTCGGGTTCGTTCAATTCGATGTCGAAACAGTCGATGCCGGCGAATTTCTTGAACAGGACGGCCTTGCCTTCCATCACCGGTTTCGACGCCAGCGCGCCGATATTGCCCAGCCCCAGAACGGCGGTGCCGTTCGTGACTACCGCGACCAGATTGCCGCGTATTGTATAGCGGGCGGCGGCAGAAGGATCGGCCTTGATTTCCAGACAGGCCTCGGCGACGCCGGGGCTGTAAGCGCGTGCCAGATCGCGGCCGTTGGCCAGCGGTTTGGTGGCGCGGATTTCCAGTTTACCGGGGCGCGGAAATTCGTGGTAATACAGGGCCGCCTGCCGCAATCCGTCCTTCTGGCTGTCGCTGGGATGATCGGTCATGACGGCACTCCTGCAAATATGGTTTAAGGCTAAACCATCCCGTTGACGGGCGAAAGACAGGTTTTCTGATGCGGTGTTTGATGACCCGACCTCCCCCGCTTGCATTTCCGCTGCGTCCGCGCCACGCTTGATGCCTGATCGGGGAATGCCATGCCAGACACACGCACCGAAACGCGCACCGAAACGCGCACCGAAACACGCACCGAAACACGCACCGAAACGTGCACCGAAACACGCGCCGAAATCTGCCTTGCCACGCAGGACCTGCGCGCTGACATCGCGTTTTTCACCGATGTGCTGGGGTTTCGGATGGACGCGATCTGGCCCGCCGATGACCCGGCGGTGGCGCTGGTATCCGGCCATGGGCTGCATCTGCGGCTGGACCGTGACGCGGCGGTGGCACCCGCGACGCTGCGCCTTCTGACCGATGAACCGGATGGGTTCGCAGGGGGCGCGCGACTGCTGACCGCGCCGAACGGCACGCGCATCATGATTGACCACATCACGCCGCCCCTTGTGGTGCCACCGACGCTGCACAGCTTTGCGGTGCGGCGGTTGAAGGATGGCGCGCCCTGGGTCGTTGGCCGTGCGGGCATGATGTACCGCGATCTGGTGCCGGACCGGTTGGGCGGCGCGATGATCGCGTCGCATATCCGCATCCCGGATGGCGGGCCGGTCCCCGACATGGTGCATTTCCACCGCATCGGGTTTCAGTTGATCTTCTGCATCGCAGGTTGGGTCGATGTGGTTTACGAAGATCAGGGACCGCCGATCCGCCTGACGCCGGGGTCCTGTTTCATCCAGCCGCCGCAGATCCGCCACCGCGTGCTGCATGCGTCCGACGGCATCGAGGTGATTGAAATCGGCGTGCCCGCCGACCACGTCACCGAAATTGACCACGCGATGACCCTGCCCACCCCGCATCTGCGCCCGGACCGGGTCTGGGACGGCCAGCGGTTCGTCTGGAACACGCCGGATGATGCCACTTGGCACCCGCATCGCCTGACTGGGTTTGCCGCCCGCGACACTACGATTGCCGCGCATACGCTGGGCGTGGCGGGGGTTCTGGTCGTGCGACCCGATGGGGTCACCCCGCGCTGGCACAGCCACGCGGGCGATATCCTGTTCACCTATGTGATGGCGGGAGGCATGCGGTTGCAGGCGGACGGATACCCGGATCTGGCGGTGGAACAGGGCGACGCCTTTGTCATCCCGCCGGGTCTGCGCCTGCGCTACGGCGATCCGTCGCCCGATCTGGAACTGCTGGAGGTCGCCCTGCCGGGGCGTGTCGATACCCAAGAGGAGACATGATGGATTTGCTGAACGCCGCCCGTGCCGTGCGCGAAAATGCCTATGTGCCCTATTCCCGTTTCAAAGTCGGCGCGGCGATCCGCGGCGCGTCGGGGGCCATTCACGTGGGCTGCAACGTCGAAAACGTCGCCTACCCCGAAGGCACCTGCGCCGAGGCGGGCGCGATTGCCGCAATGGTTGCGGCGGGCGAAATCGTGATTGCCGAGGTCTGCGTGATCGCCGACAGCCCGGTGCCGGTGACCCCTTGCGGCGGCTGCCGCCAGAAACTGGCTGAATTCGCCACGGCCGATGTGCCGGTGATGCTGGCCACCATGGACGGGGCGCAGCGCATGACCACGGTGGGTCAGATGCTGCCCGGCGCCTTTGATCCGGCGCAGATGGAACGCGCCTGATGGACGCGCGCAGCATCCTGACCAGGTTGCGCGACGGCCAACTGCCTTCGCCCGAGGAACTGCGCTGGTTTGCGCAGGGTCTGGCTGATGGCGGGGTCAGTGCGGCGCAGGCGGGTGCCTTTGCCATGGCTGTGGTGCTGAAGGGGCTGGGGGATGCCGGCCGCGTGGCGCTGACGCTGGCGATGCGTGATTCGGGGCGGGTGCTGAAATGGGATCTTGACCGCCCAGTGCTGGACAAACATTCGACGGGCGGCGTCGGTGATTGCGTGTCGCTGATCCTTGCGCCCGCGCTGGCGGCCTGCGGGGCGGCGGTGCCGATGATTTCCGGGCGCGGTCTGGGCCATACCGGCGGCACGCTGGACAAGTTGGAGGCGATCCCCGGCTTTCAGACCGGGCTGGACCCCGCGCGGTTTCATGACATCGTGGCGAGCGTCGGCTGCGCCATCGTGTCTGCCTCGTCCGACATCGCGCCGGCGGACAAACGGCTGTACGCGATCCGCGACGTGACCGGAACGGTTGAAAGCATCGACCTGATCACGGCATCCATCCTGTCCAAGAAACTGGCGGCGGGGCTGGACGGGCTGGTTCTGGACGTGAAAACCGGGTCGGGCGCGTTCATGACCGATGATGCGGATGCCCGCGCGCTGGCGGTGGCGCTGGTGGAAACCGCGCGCGCGGCGGGGTGCCGGACATCCGCCCTGATCACCGACATGAACCAGCCGTTGGCCCCGAATGCGGGCAATGCGCTGGAGGTGGCGGCGTCCATGCAGGTGCTGACGGGGGCCGCGCGTGGTCCGCTGCATGATCTGACGGCAGTGCTGGGCGGGCTGGCGTTGGCCGAGGCCGGGCTGGCGGCGGATATCGAAACCGGCGCTGCGGCGATTGCCGCCTGCATCGCGGATGGCCGTGCCGCCGAAACCTTTGCCCGCATGGTGGCAGCGCAGGGCGGGCCCCTGAAATTCGTCGAGGACTGGGCGCGGTTTCTGCCCGAGGCCAGCGTGATCCGCGAGGTTGCCGCCGACCGGTCGGGCTATGTCGGCGCGATGGACACCCACGCGCTGGGCCTGATCGTGGTGCGTTTGGGTGGCGGGCGGCAGGTCGAAGGTGACCGGGTCAACCCGTCCGTCGGCCTGTCGGACATGGCGCCGTTAGGCACATGGGTCGAACGCGGCCAGCCCTTGGCCCGCGTGCACGCGCTGCGCGAACCGGCTGCCGCCGAGGCGATGGCGGCCTTGCGCCGCGCGGTGACACTGACGGACAGCGCGCCGACGGTGCCGCCCCTGATCCGCGAACGGGTCGGGTAATGCCACGCGCCTTTCTGATGGTGATGGACAGCGTCGGGATCGGCGGTGCGCCGGATGCCGCGACGTTCTGCAACGGCGACCGGCCTGACACGGGCGCGAACACGCTGGGCCACATCGCGCTGGCTTGTGCGGATCGCGCCCAAGGGCCGCTGCACCTGCCCAATCTGGTGCGGCTTGGGCTAGGGGCGGCGCTGAAACTGGCGACCGGACTGCAGGCGCCAACGTTTGATGCGGCGCCACAGGGACTATGGGGTGTTGCCGTGGAAAAAAGCCGGGGCAAGGACACGCCGTCCGGGCATTGGGAACTGGCGGGCGTGCCGGTGCCGTGGGACTGGCATTATTTCCCCGATACCGACCCCGCCTTTCCGCCCGACCTGTTGACGCAGGTGGCGCGTCTTGCCGGAACCGACGGCACGCTGGGCAACGCGCATGCTAGCGGCACCGCCATCCTTGACCGGTTGGGGGCCGACCATCTGCGCAGCCTCTGGCCGATCTGCTACACCTCGGCCGACAGCGTGTTCCAGATCGCTGCGCATGAACAGGTGTTCGGGCTGGACCGGCTGCTGGCGCTGTGCGCCGCCATCGCGCCCACCCTGCACGCGATGAAGGTGGGCCGGGTGATCGCGCGCCCCTTTATCGGCACGCCGGGTGCCTTTGTCCGTACCGCCAACCGGCATGATTACGCCATCGCGCCGCCCGGTGAAACGCTGCTGGACCGGGCGCATGGTCTGGGCCGCGACGTGCATGCCATCGGCAAGATCGGCGATATCTTTTCGATGCGCGGCATCACTGATGTGGTCAAAGGCGACGATGCCGCGTTGATGACCCATCTTGGCCACGCCGTCGCCAATGCCCGCGACGGCAGCCTGACATTCGCGAATTTCGTCGAATTCGACAGTCTTTATGGCCACCGCCGCGACGCGATGGGCTATGCCCGCGCGCTGGAATGGTTCGACGCGGCGTTGGCGCCCATCCTGGCGGCATTGCGCCCCGGTGATCTTCTGATCCTGACGGCGGATCACGGCAATGACCCGACCTGGACCGGCACCGACCACACCCGCGAATGCGTGCCGGTGATCGGGGCCGGCGTTGGCCCGCGTGCCATCGGCCACGTTGGGTTCGCCGATGTCGGCGCCAGCATCGCGGCGCATCTGGGATTGGGGCCGCTGGGCCCCGGGCGGAGCTTTCTGTGACCGACAGCAGCATTGCGCGCGATGAAAATCCTGATCCGAACCGCGATCCTGCCGATACCGTCTATTGGCGCGCGACGCCCAAGATCGAATTGCATCTGCATCTGGAAGGCGCCGCGCCCCCCGGCCTGATCCGTGACATGGCGCGCGCGCGGCGGATCGACATCGCGCGCATCTTCGCCCCGGACGGCAGCTATGCCTGGACCGATTTCGCGCATTTCCTGCAGGTCTACGAGGCCGCGACCAGCGTGCTGAAAACGCCTGACGATTATGCCCGCCTGACCCGCGCCGTGCTGCAATCCAGCGCCGAAAACGGCGTGATCTACACCGAGGTTTTTCTGTCGCCGGATTTCTGCGGCGGTCGTGACATCATCGCATGGGCCGACCATCTGGCCGCGATCACCGAAGCTGCGGCCACCGCCGAACGCGATTTCGGCATCGTGTCGCGCGGCATCGTCACCTGCATCCGGCATTTCGGCCCGGCTGCGGCGCGGCAGACCGCGCGCTGTGCCGCGGAAACTGCGGGCGATTTCATCACCGGTTTCGGCATGGCCGGTGACGAATCGGTGCTGACACCGGGCGATTTCGTCTGGTCGTTCGATTGCGCGCGCGAGGCCGGGCTGCGCCTTACATCTCATGCTGCCGAATGGCAGGGCCCGGACGAGGTAAACGCCACGCTGGATGCGCTGCGCGTCGACCGCATCGGTCACGGCGTGCGCGGCCATACCGATCTGGCCCTGCTGGACCGGCTGGCGGAAACCCGCGTGATGCTGGAGGTGTGCCCGATTTCCAACGTCACGCTGGGTATTTTCCCCGACATGGCCGCGCATCCCATCGCCAAACTGCGCGAGCGTGGCGTGCGCGTGTCGATCAACACCGATGATCCGCCCTATTGGCGCACCACGATGACGCAGGAATTCGCCGCGCTGGAACAGGCGTTTGGCTGGGGTCGTGACACGTTCGCCGCGATCACCCGCGACAGTCTGGATGCCGCGTTCTGCGATGCCTCCACCCGCGACCGGCTGGCGAAACGTCTGGACTGACGGCGTCAGCCCGCCGCCTGCGCCATCTTGCGCGCCCCCCCGTTTCCGCGCCACATGACCGAAACCCGGAGGCCGCCATGCACGATCACCCCACCCTGACCGTCGTCACACATCCGCTGATCCAGCACAAACTGACCCTGATGCGCGACAAGACCGCGTCCACGTCCGATTTCCGCAAACTGTTGCGCGAAATCAGCCAGTTGCTGGCATACGAGATCACCCGCGATCTGGAACTGACCACGCGGACCATCGAAACTCCGATGATGGCGATGGACGCGCCGGTGCTGAAGGGCAAGAAACTGGCGCTGGTGTCGATCCTGCGGGCGGGCAACGGGTTGCTGGACGGGGTGCTGGAACTGGTGCCGTCGGCGCGGGTCGGCTACGTCGGGCTGTACCGCGACGAGGAAACCCTGAAACCGATCCAGTATTACTGCAAACTGCCCGACAGTCTGGATGAACGGCTGGTGATCGTGCTGGACCCGATGCTGGCCACCGGAAACTCATCTGTCGCGGCGGTGGACCTTTTGAAGGCGGCTGGGGCGCGACAGATCAGGTTTCTGTGTCTGCTGGCCGCGCCCGAAGGCGTGGCGCGCATGGCCGCCGCTCACCCCGATGTGCCGGTAGTGACCGCGGCATTGGACGACCGGCTGAACGACAAAGGATATATCCTGCCCGGACTAGGGGATGCGGGCGACCGGATGTTCGGCACAAAATAGCCGGATTTTCCGGGCATCGGCCCGATTGCGGCCGGCGGGGCGGCTTGCGCAGGAACCGGGTTTCTGCAACGGTGCAACTGAAATTTGTGTGGGGGCACAGATGATGTTGTTGACGATCAAACCGATCCGCCTGCTGTCTCTGGGCGTGCTGATATTGACCTGCGGTTTTGCGTGGCAGGGTGCGCCCGTGACAGCGCAATCCGGGAATTTTACCAGCGGACCGGCGGAATTTCCGCCGGCGTCCTATACCGGGCGGCAATACGTCGACAGCAAGGGCTGTGTGTTCGTGCGGGCCGGGGTGGATGGTGCGGTGACGTGGGTGCCGCGCGTATCACGGTCGCGCCAGCAGATCTGCGGCGCGGTCCCGACGCAGGTGGCAGGCGCAGGCCCCGCTGCACCGACGCGCAGATCCGCCGCGTTGGTGGTGCTGCCACCGGCCGGTGATCTGAACCCCGCCGATACAGAAGCCGCGGTTGCCGCTGTGGCAGCCCCCGCCCCGGCTGGCGCGGCGGTGCGCAGCGCGGCACAACCCGCCGCTCGCGTCGCGGCGCAGCCCGCCTCGGTTCCCGCGCCGCGGCCCCAACCCGCCCGCGCCGCCGCCCCCCGCATCGAGTCTGCAGCCACGCGCCGGAACGACGTGGTGATCGTCGCGCCGGTCCGCACCGCCAGCCCGGTGATTGTCGCAGCGCCAGCCAAGATCGCCGCCCCGCGCGTGCCCGCCCCGCGCCTGCCTGCCGCGGCGTGCACCAACCGGTCCCCGATCGGGCAAGCTTATGTGCGGCCGGGCGCCGGCGTGCGCTGTGGCCCGCAAAAGGCATCGCCGGTGGGCCGTTCCATCGGCGGCCGTTTGGCGAGCGTCAGCGTATTGTCCGCCGATACGGGCGGTCTGGTCATCACGGGCCAGACCCGGGTCGTGCCGCGCCATGTGGCTGCAATGCAGGCCCAATCCGCCGATCTGGCCGCGCCACCGCCGGGCTATCGCCTGGTCTGGGAGGATGACCGCCTGAACCCCCGTCGCGCGCATCAGACGCTGGATGGGCGCGATCAGATGTATCTGCGGTGGACCCGCGACGTCCCGCAACGTCTGGTGGATATCCGCACCGGCGCCGATGTGACCGCGTTCAACCCTGATCTGGTCTTTCCGTTTGTCAGCCGCGACGCCCAGAACGCCGCCGCTGCTGCCGCCGCGCAGGGGCGCCGCGTGATCGTGGTGTCGTCGCAATCCCGCCAACCCCTGATTGCGCCGGCGGACCTGCCGATGGTCGCAACTGCGGGCCAACCCAGGGTCAGCACCTCGGCCCCGCAGCGGCAGTCGGCCGGGTTGGCAGACAGTGCAGCAGGGGCTGCGGCTTATGTGCAGGTCGGCAGCTTTGCCAACCCGGCCAATGCCGCAGCGACCACAGCCCGGTTGCAGGCACTGGGGCTGCCGGTGGCAGAAGGCCGGCTGACGCGCGGCGGACGCCTGTTGACTGTGGTACTGACCGGGCCATTTTCGACCTCAATTGCGGTGAACAGCGCCTTGGGCCGCGCGCGGGCGGCTGGATTTTCCGACGCGTTCGTGCGGCGCTGACCCCGGTCAGCCGCCGCAGATCCCCTGCAACCGGACCCAATCTGCATCTGTCAGCACCGGGCGCGGGGCCAGATCCGGCCAAGGTTCCTGCCGTAACAGCGCATCCGTCAGGGCCGTGCGGTCGGCGTCTGTCGCCGCAAGGTCGGACGGGTCGCGGTCCGTCGGGGTCTGGTCCGATACGGCGCGGGCATAGGGTGTCGCGCGCACTTCGGCACGGGTGAACGCGGCGATCAAGCCCGCCGCATGCGGCAGGGGCGGGGCCTCGGTCAACAGCCGTTCGGCCTGCCGCGCCAGCACCGGGTCGGGCAAAGCCCCGGTGGTCAGCAGCCGCAGGGTGCCCAGCGTTCCGGCCGCGCGCAGCAGGGGTTCCAGCGGGTCCGGCGCAGGCGGCACCGCTACCGACAGGATATGGCCGGCCAGCACATCCGGGCTTTCTTCTTCTTCGATCAGCCGGCGGTCCAGCACGATGATCCGCCCGGGCAACAACCGCACCCCGCCAAGACCTTCGGCCAGTACGATCAGGCGCGGCGACCGGCCTTCCGGCCCGGGCAACCGGTCCGCCAACCGGGCCAGCGCGGGAATGCCGGTGGTTTCCGCGCAGGGCGACCCGGTCAGACGTTGCATCCGCAGCACCAACGCCTCGCCGATCGTGGCGCGCTGCGCGGGCGGCACCACGGACAACGCATGGTCCACCAACGCCTCTGGCACCCAGAACACGCCCAAGGCCGCGACGGCCACCGCCGTGGCGATCCCGCTGGCCATGCGCACCCGCCCCTTGCGCGGACGGCGACGGCGGATCGCGGCGCGCAGCTTTTCGATCGCGGCCACCATTTCGGATCCGTCGGGGCCGATTTCCAGCACCTCGTCAGGGTCGCCATCCGGGTGAAACAGCGCGGGTGTGTCGCCCGGATTGGCCCGTGACACCGCCGCCAGCGACCAATGCGCCAACGCCCGGTCGGACAGATCGGTGATCACCAACGTCGCGGCCCCCAACGACACCACCACTTCGCGCCGCTGCGCGTCGGGTGCGGCGCGCCACAGGCCGGGCGCCTCCAGCCGGGAATACTGGTCCAGTGCGGTCATGTGGCTGCAATCATCGGGGCTGTTCTGCCTCTTGTCGCGGGCAATCTAACAGCCCCGGCCCGCACGGGCAATCGCCGCACCGATGCGCCGCGCCTCACAATGACTTGGCGATCTGGGACTTGGCGATCTGGGATTTGGCGATCTCGGACTTGGCGATCTCGGACTTGGCGATCTGGCGCAGTTCGAATTTCTGGATCTTGCCGGTCGAGGTTTTCGGCAATTCCTGAAACACCACCGCCTTGGGGCATTTGAACCCCGCCAGCCGCGTGCGGGCAAAAGCGATCAGGTCGGCCGCCGTTGCGCTGTGCCCATCTTTCAGTTCGACAAAGGCGCAAGGCACCTCGCCCCAGATGTCATCGGGTTTCGCCACCACGGCACATAGCAACACATCGGGATGCGCCATCAACACGCCCTCAACCTCGACCGAGCTGATGTTTTCGCCGCCCGAGATGATGATGTCTTTGGCCCGGTCTGAGATCTGCAGGAATGTGTCGGGAAATTGGACCGCGATGTCGCCGGAATGGAACCAGCCGCCACGGAACGCCTCTGCCGTGGCTTCGGGGTTTTTCAGATAACCCTTCATCACGCCATTGCCGCGAAACATCACCTCGCCCTGAGCGCGGCCATCCATGACGATGGGGGCCATCGCATCGGGGTCCATCACTGCGACCCCTTCCATGAACGGCATCGCGACACCTTGGCGGGCCTTGATCGCGGCGCGGTCGTCGCCGGTCAGGTGGTCCCACTGCGCACCCCAGGTGCATTCAGTGGCGGGCCCGTAGGTTTCGGTCAGGCCGTACACTTGCGTGACATTGAACCCCATCGGTTCGATTTTCGCCAGCGTGGCCGGGGCCGGTGGCGCACCGGCGGTGAACACCTCGACCACATGCGAAAATTCGCGGCGCTGATCGGCGGGCGCGTTGATCAGCATGTTCAGCACGATGGGCGCTCCGCCGAAATGCGTCGCACCTTCGTCCGCGATGGCATCGAAAATCGCCCGCGCGGTGATATCGCGGCAGCACACCACGGTGCCGCCCAGCAGCGGCATCATCCACGTGTGGCACCAGCCGTTGCAATGAAACAGCGGTACGATGGTCAGATACCGCGGCCGCAGCTGCATCCGCCACGACACCACCTGGCCCATCGCATTCAGATAGGCACCGCGATGATGAAACACCACGCCCTTGGGCCGCCCGGTGGTGCCAGAGGTGTAATTCAGCGCGATGGATTCCCATTCGTCCTGCGGCATGATCCACGGGAAATCCGGGTCTCCGGTCTGCAACAGCGCCTCATAGCCCATGTAATGGCCATGCGCATGGACGCCGGCATGGTCATCCGCGACCTCGATCACGATCGGGCGCGGGCCTTCCATGCGGTCCATTGCTACCGCCGCCATCGGCAGGAATTGCGGATCGACCAGCAGCACCTTTGCACCGCCATGATCCAGAATATACGCCACCGTATCTGGTTCCAGCCGGGTGTTGATGGCGTTCAGCACCGCGCCACAGGCGGGAACGCCAAAATGCGCCTCGGCCTGCGCGGGCAGGTTCGGTAGCAGCGTCGCCACCACATCGCCCGGCCGCACGCCCAGTTTCACCAGCGCCGATGCCAACCGCGTCACCCGGACATGATATTGCGCGTAGGTCACGCGATGCGGGCCATAGACTACGGCCAGTTCACCGGGATAGATCTTCGCCGCGCGGGCCAGGAACGACAAAGGCGTCAGCGCCGCGTAATTCGCCGCCGTCTTGCCAAGCCCGGTTTCGTCTGCCATCCACCCCATCGGTTTCCCCCTGCGTCGCATGATGCCGCTTTCGGGAAAGACTATCCCGCACTGCCGGGCGAAGAAAGCCCAAGGAGGACCCCGCGATGCAGACAAATCCGTTCGCTGCGACGATCTGGATGCTGGGCGCAATGCTGATCATCGGGTTCATCGACAACCTGATTGGCGGCATGGCGGCAGAGGTCGGGCTGTGGCAGTTTTTCGTGCTGCGCACGGCGGTGGCGGTGCCAGTGATCCTTGTGTTGCCATTTCTGGGGCTGGGCGGGTTGCGGGTGATCCGCTGGCGCTGGGTGGCGCTGCGCAGCCTTTTGTCAGCCACGGCGATGCTGTGCTATTTCGGCGCGCTGGGGTTGATGTCGATCGCCGAAGCGTTGGCGGGGCTTTATACTGCGCCGATCTTCATCCTGCTGTTCGGGCTGATATCGGGGCAGGGGTTCGGGCCTTGGCGCGCGTTGGCGGTCGGACTGGGGTTTGCTGGTGTTCTGCTGGTTCTGCAACTGGGGGGCGGGGCGGTGTCGCTGATCCTGTTGCTGCCGGTGCTGGGCGGGGCGATCTATGCGCTGGGTGCGATGGTCACCCGGTCGCATTGCGCGGGCGAAAGCCCGGTGGCGCTATTGCTGGCGGTGATGGGCTTGCAGGGCGTGCTGTCGGCTCTGGTCTTGCTGGGCATGGCCGCGACCGGCACGGCAGGGACGGAATACCTGACGCGCGGCTGGGTCTGGCCGGTGTCATCCGCATCCTGGGGCGTGATTGTGGTGCAGGGTCTGGGGTCGCTGGCGGCGGTTTACGGCATCGTGCGGGCCTATCAACTGGCGGAACCAAGTCTGGTGTCGGTCATCGAATATTCGGTGATGGTGTTCGGGCCGCTGTTTGCGCTGTGGCTGTTCGGTGATGTCATATCGGGGGTGCAGGGCGCGGGTATCGCGTTGATCGTCACGGCGGGACTGGTGATTGCCTGGCGCGCGCAGGTGGCAGCCCGTGTTGCATCAGGCGCGCCGGCCCGAATCGTG
>JBBRCF010000012.1:0-44045 GCA_038205135.1 Rhodobacterales bacterium | reverse complement strand
GCCACGTCGCTGACCGATCTGGGGGGCGCGGTCGAGGCGGGTCGCATCCGGCCCGATCTGTATTACCGGCTGACCGGGGCGATTCTGGCGGTGCCGTCCTTGCGCGAACGGGTCGAGGATATCCCGCTGCTGGCCGACCATTTCCTGACCCGGGTCGAACGCGAAGGCGGCGTGCGGCGACGCCTGTCCAAGGACGCGATGGAAATGATGCGCGTCTATTCCTGGCCCGGCAACGTCCGGCAATTGGAAAACGCGGTGCGCCGTCTGGTGCTGACCAGCCGCACCGAGGAAATCGCCAAGTCCGAACTGGCCGGCGTTCTGGGCCACCAGCCGCATTTGGAACCGGTGCTGCGCGGCGGCAATGAGGCCGAGAAACTGTCGGCTTCGGTCGAACGGCATCTGCGGCGGTATTTCGATCTGCATGGCGCGTTGTTGCCCCCACCCGGCCTGCACGCCCGCATCCTGCGCGAAGTCGAGGCCCCGATGATCGAGATCGCACTGGAGGCGACGGCCGGCAATCAGGCGAAATGTGCCGATCTGCTGGGGATCAACCGAAATACCCTGCGCAAGAAGATCACCGATCTGGATATTCGCGTGACACGTCGGCGAAAGTTGATGTAAATTCGCAACAGACCGTGGCGCGCGGGCCAAGTTTAGTTCAGGCCCTGCGAACAGACCACGACATGTGGCGGATCGGGCGGCAGTGCCCCCTAGGGAACGGATGGGCGATGTGGCGCTAGGGACACGCCGCAGCAGCACCTGGCAAAGGTTGCAACGGCTGCGACGGTTGAACAGATTGCAGAACGCTGCAACGCTGGGTCTGGTTCTTTTGGGCCCGGCGCTGGCGTTGGCGACGTTTCTGGTCTTGGGCCCGCTCGACAAGGGCGAATCGGCGTTGTCGCTGCGGTTGGTCCTGCTGCTGGATCTGGTTTATGTACTGGTGGTTGCGACGCTGGTGATCCAGCGGGTTGCGGCCCTGATCGCGGCGCGCCGCGCGCGGTCGGCGGGGTCGCAATTGCACCTGCGGCTTTCGGGGGTGTTTGCCGCATTGGCGCTGATCCCGACGGTGACCGTGGCGATTTTTGCCGGGCTGACCGTCAACATCGGGCTGGAGGGCTGGTTTTCCGACCGCGTGCGGTCCGTCGTCGGGTCGTCGCTGGCGGCGGCAGAGGCCTATTCCGAAGAACACCACCGCGATCTGACCGCCGATGCCCGCGCGCTGGCCAGCCTGATCGAGGCGACGCGCCGCGCCGCCGGGCCGATGACCGATGCCGATATCAGGGCGGTGCTGGCCCAGGGGCAGGCCCAGATCCAGCGTGGCCTGCGCGAAGCCTATGTGATCGACGGCGCGGGCCTCATCCGGGCGCGCGGCGAACGATCTTACCTGTTTGACTACGAACAACCCTCGACAGATCAGATCGCAGAGGCACAGACGCTGGGCGAAACGGTCATCGAAGACTGGGCCAATGACGAGTTTCGCGCCTTGGTCCCGCTGGACGGTTTTGCTGACCGGTTGCTGTACGTGACCCGAGCGGTCGACGGCAACCTGTTGGGATTACTAGATGAAACCCAGGAGACCGCGCGGTTCTACCAGCAGCTGGAAAGCGAACGTGGCCGGGTGCTGTTCGAATTCGGGCTGGTATATCTGGGTTTTGCGCTGATCCTGATCCTGGCGGCTGTCTGGCTGGGGCTGTGGTTTGCCGAACGGCTGTCGCAACCGGTGGGGCGTCTGGCGGGCGCCGCGCAGCGGGTGGGCGCGGGCGATCTGGACGTGCAGGTGCCCGAAGCCGCCGGTGAAGACGAAATCGCGTTGCTGGGGCGCACCTTCAACCAGATGACGCGGCAATTGAAAGGCCAGCGCGAAACGCTGCTGGAAAACACTGCCCAGATCGAACGGCGGCGGCGGCAGTTTGACTCGGTGCTGTCCTCGGTCACGTCGGGCGTGGCGGGGCTGGACCCCGAAGGGCGCGTGACCTTTGTGAACCGGTCGGCTGAACGCCTGCTGGACTGGCACGAGGAACGTGCGAGCCTTGCGCTGGCGGCTGCGGTTCCGGAATTCGGCGCGCTGTTCGACCGGCTGATCACCGGCGTGGCCGAGGCGGTGCAGGACGAGGTCAAGGTCAGCCGCAATGGCCGACTGGAAAACCTGTTGGTGCGGATGGCGCGGCGCCGCAATACCGAAGGCGCGCTGGAAGGCTATGTGGTGGCGTTCGATGACGTGACCGATCTGGTCAGCGCGCAGCGCATGGCGGCCTGGGGTGACGTGGCGCGGCGCATCGCGCATGAAATCAAGAACCCGCTGACGCCGATCCAGCTGTCTGCCGAACGGATCACCCGCAAATTCGCCCGGCATCTGGACCCAAGTCAGGCCGAAGACCTCAACAACCTGACCAGCGTGATCGTGCGCCAGACCAATGACTTGCGCCGCATCGTAGATGAATTTTCCAAGTTCGCCCGCATGCCTGAACCTCAGACCCGCAGCGAAGATCTGGCACAGTTGGTGCGCGAGGCCGTAACGTTGCAAGGCGCGGGCCAACCCGACGTGCGGTTCGCGACCGACCTGGCCGACGGCCCGGTATTGGCCGATCTGGACGCCACCATGATCATGCAGGCGCTGACAAACCTTATCAAGAACGCTGGTGAAGCGATTGAAACAAGGGTCAAAAATGGCGTTCCAGATGGGTTTGCACCCGAAATTCGCGTGGCTCTGGCCGCTTTGGCCGGTCACGCCCGGCTGACCATCGCCGACAACGGCATCGGCCTGCCAGAAGATCGCGCGCGCCTGTTCGAACCCTATGTGACGACCCGCGCCGAAGGCACCGGGCTGGGTCTGCCCATCGTCAAGAAGATCATCGAAGAACACGGCGGCTCGCTGGTTCTGGAAGATGCGCCGTCCTTTGGCCGCGATCCCCATCGCGGCGCCATGGCGGTCATTACCCTGCCCATGCAAGTGACGCCACAACCCAAAGATGTGAGGTAAATCATAATGAACAAAGCGGTAGGCGATATCCTGATCGTCGATGATGAACGCGATATCCGGCACCTGATCTCGGATATCCTGCAGGACGAGGGCTATGCTACCCGGCTGGCGGGCAATTCCGACGATGCGATGCGCGCGGTCAACGACGAACCGCCAGCCCTGATGATCCTTGATATCTGGCTGAAAGACAGCCGGATGGACGGCATCGACATCCTGAAAGCGGTCAAGCGCGACAATCCCGGGGTGCCGATCATCATCATTTCGGGCCATGGCAATATCGAAATCGCGGTGGCGGCGATCAAGCAGGGCGCTTATGATTTCATCGAGAAACCGTTCAACATTGACCAGTTGCTGGTGGTGATCCGTCGCGCGATGGAAACCAGCCGCCTGCGGCGGGAAAACCACGATCTGCGGCGGCGCGACGTGGCGCAGGCCGACATGGTCGGGGCGTCGGGCGTGTTCCGCGCGATGCTGGGGCAATTGGACAAGGTGACGAAATCGAACGGCAGGGTGATGCTGACCGGGCCCGCAGGCGTCGGCAAGGAAACCGCCGCCCGCACCATTCACGGCAAATCAAACCGGGCAACCGGGCCGTTTGTCACCGTGGGCTGCGCCACCATCGAACCCGAACGGATGGAAGAAGTGCTGTTCGGTCGTGAAAGTTCTGCGCGGGGAGTCGAGCCCGGCCTGCTTGAACAGGCCCATAACGGCGTGATCTATTTCGACGAAGTCGCGGATATGCCACTGGGAACACAGTCGAAAATTCTGCGCGTTCTGGTGGATCAACAGTTTTCCCGCGTCGGCGGCACGGACAAGGTGCGGGTCGATCTGCGGGTCATCTCGTCGACCGCGCGCAATCTGGATGCGGAAATCATCGCCGGGCGGTTCCGGCAGGAACTGTACCACCGGCTGAACGTGGTGCCGATCACGGTTCCGTCGCTGGAAGAACGGCGCGAGGATATCCCGGTGCTGGCGCGGCATTTCATCGACCTCTTCCATCGCAGTCAGGGCCTGCCGCTGCGCGTCTTGTCCGACGAGGCGGTGGCGCTGATGCAGACCATGCGCTGGCCCGGCAATGTGCGGCAGTTGCGCAATCTGATCGAAAGGGTGCTGATCCTCGGTGACGGCGCGGGGCCGATCCAGCCGCTGGAACTGCCCGGCGAAGAACCCCGCACCAGCCCTGATGACGGGCGCGTCGTACTGTCCGGTGCGCTGGCGGTACTGCCGCTGCGCGAGGCGCGCGAGGCGTTCGAACGCGAATACCTGCTGACCCAGATCAACCGTTTCGGCGGCAATATCAGCCGCACGGCGGCCTTTGTCGGGATGGAACGGTCGGCGCTGCACCGCAAGCTGAAATCCCTGAACGTGGTGGGCGGCACCAAGGGCGGCGAGGCGGACGAGGACTGAACGCCCCCCCGATCGGCCGCGCAGCTTATCCGCGCGTGACGATCCGCACGCCGCCATCACGCGTCACGGCGCAAGATTGCGGTGTCACACGGGGCAGGGTGGTCGTCACACCGGCCGGGGCGGCCCGCGCCACATCCGGTGGGCAAGCGGGCAGAGTGACGGGCGCAAACCGCGCCGCAGCCATGCATTGCGACACGCCAGCGGCCCGCCGTTCGGCGTTCACGTCAACGTCAAAGGGTTCTCCGCCCTCGGTTTCGATTTCCACGTCACAGTTGCCGTCGGCGTCACAAAACGTGTCCCGCCGTACCCGGAGCGGCTTATAGCGGGTTTCCAGCACCACCGGCACAGCGCGCGCCGCCTGCGCGGTGCATTGCGCCAGCGCCCGATCGACCGAGGCCACCGCAGCGCCTTCGCGATAATAGATCGTCGACGGCACGCAGGCCGGCAGCAGGATCAGGGTCAGGACAGCCAATCGTTTCATGCCCGGAACAATAAGGCGCAGCGGCCAAATGACAATCAGACAAATGACAATCGGATTGACCCCCGATGGCGCATCTGCCAAGCAAATCCATACCGTTTTTCCGGGATGGGCGCAGGCATGAAAGTGATCATTTGCGGCGCCGGTCAGGTTGGTTGGCAAATCGCGCGCCATCTGGCGGGCGAAAAGAACAGCGTGACCGTGGTTGACCAGAACCCCGACCTGATCCGCCGCGCGACAGAAGCTCTGGATGTGCAGGGGATCGCCGGCTTTGCCAGCTTTCCCGATGTGCTGGATCGCGCCGGTGCGCGCGACGCCGACATGATCATCGCCGCGACCTATTCCGACGAGGTGAACATGGTCACCTGTCAGGTCGCCCATTCGGTGTTCGGCATCCCGCGCAAGATCGCCCGGTTGCGTGCCCGCAGCTATCTGGACCCGATGTATGCCGATCTGTACCGCACCGAACACCTGCCGATCGATGTCATCATCAGCCCCGAACGCGAGGTGGCCGAGGCCGCGCTGCGCCGCATCGCCAACCCCGAAGCTTTCGACACCGAATTTTTCATGGACGGGCGCGCGCAACTGCTGGGTCTGACGCTGGATGCCGATTGCCCGGTGGTCAACACGCCGTTGCGGCAATTGACCGACCTGTTTTCGACGCTGCGCGCAGTGGTGGTGGGCATCCGCCGAGAGGGCAGGTTGTTCGCGCCAGAGGCAGGCGATCAACTATACGTCGGCGATGACTGCTATGTTATTGCCCTGACAGAAGATATCCCGCGCACGATGGAAATTTTCGGCAAGAAATCCAAGAAACAGGATCGCCTGCTGATTATCGGCGGCGGCAACGTCGGGCTGGCCGTCGCGCGCGCGCTGGAAGAACGCGGCGGGCGATTGCGCGCCAAGATCATCGAAAAGGACCGCAAGGTGGCCGAACGCGCCGCCGACGCGCTGGAACGCACCATTGTGCTGAACGGCGACGGGCTGGATGCGGCCTTGCTGGCCGAAGCGAACGTGGACCGCGCCGACGCCGTGCTGTGCGTGACCGATGACGATAAGGTCAACATGCTGGTCGCTGTGCGCGCCAAGGCCGAAGGCTGTCCGCTGGCGATCGCGCTGGTCAACGACCCGACAATGGTGCCCCTGATGGCGCCTCTGGGCATCGACGCCTGGATCAATCCGCGCTCGACCACGGTGTCGTCGATCCTGCGTCACATCCGCCACGGCCGGGTCAAGGGCGTCTATTCCATCGGCGATGCCGAGGCCGAGGTGATCGAGGCCGAAGTGCTGTCGACCTCGCCCATCTCGGGCCAGCGGATCCGCGACATCGACTTTCCCGAAGGCGTGCTGGTCGGTGCGCTGCGCAAGGGCAAGACGGTGATCAAGGCCACCGGCGAAACCCGGGTGGATGATGGCGACAGCATCCTGTTGTTTTCGATGGCCAAGGATGTGCCAGAGGTCGAGCGCCTGTTGCAGGTCTCGATCGATTATTTCTGAACCATGCGGGTGCACCTGTCAGATCAACCGCTGTTTCTGCTGATGGCAGGGGTCGGGTCGACGGCGATGTTCGTGCCGGCCTTGCTGGCGCTGGCGTTGGACAGCCATGCCGAGGCGCGCAGTTTTTTCTATTCCGGGTTGCTGGGGCTGGTGCTGCTGGGGTTTGTCGCGGTGGCACAGGCCAACCAGCCGCGACGCCGCAGTCTGATGCACAATCTGCTGGCGCTGCTGGCGGGGTTCGCGCTGTTGCCGGTCTGGCTGGCGGTTCCATTTCATACGGCGCTGGAAACGACATCGTTTCTGAATTCCTATGTCGAAATGACGTCCGCGATGACCACGACGGGCGCGGCCCTGTTCCCGGCGGACCGGTTGACACCGACGCTTCACCTTTGGCGCGCGCTGGTGGGCTGGCTGGGCGGGCTGTTGATGGTGATCGCGGCGGCGGGGGTGCTGGCCCCGTTGAGCCTTGGTGGTTTCGAAGTGACGGCAAGCGCCGAACCGGGACAGGGGCAGAGCCGCTTGCCGTTGCAGGACCGGCAGGACCCGCAGCGGCGCATCCTGAAGGTGGCGCGGTCCTTGACGCCGATCTATGCCGGACTGACCGTGGCGCTGGCGGTGTTCCTGATGATCCTCGGCGACACCGCGCTGACTGCGTTCAGCCATGCGATGTCCACGCTGGCCACATCAGGCATTTCGCCGGTGGGCGGGTTGCAGAACGCGCAGGCCGGCATTGCGGGCGAGGTCGTCATTGCGCTGTTTTTGCTGTTCGCGCTGTCGCGGCTGACGTTTTCATCGGACACGCGGACCTCTGACCGGTGGGGCATCCTGACGGACGCAGAGTTCCGGTTGGGACTGGCCATTGTCGGTGCCGTCAGTCTGGCATTGTTTCTGCGCCACTGGTCGGGCGCCAATGCCGTCGGCGATCCGCGCAGTCTGGGTGACGCCGCCCGTGCGCTGTGGGGAACCGTCTTTACCGTCCTGTCGTTCCTGACCACCACCGGATTTGAAAGCTCCGACTGGGCCGAAGCGCGGTTCTGGTCCGGCCTGACCACCCCCGGCACCATCCTGATGGGGCTGGCGCTGATCGGTGGCGGGGTGGCGACCACGGCCGGAGGGGTGAAACTGCTGCGGGTCTGGGCGTTGTACCTGAACACCACCCGCGAAATGGACCGGCTGATCCATCCCAATTCCGTGGGGCACACCACCGGCCTCAATCGTCGCCTGCGCAAACAGGGGGCGTTCATCGCATGGGTGTTCTTCATGCTGTTCGCGTCGATCCTGATCCTGATGATGGCGGGCTTTGCCATGACTGGTTTGGGGTTCGAAGCCGCGACGATCCTCGCGGTGGCCAGCCTGACCAATACCGGGCCGCTGCTGATGATGGCGGGCGACGCGCCGATCCTGCTGGCGGGATTGCCGGCCTCGGCAAAGCTGTTGCTGGCGCTGGCCATGGTGCTGGGGCGGCTGGAAATGCTGGCCATCATTGTGCTGGTTACGTCGGACCTGTGGCAAAGCTGGTCAAACCGACGCTGAGGGTCGATTTTTTGGGGCTGGAAACTGCCGCTGGGCTTCTTCATATTGGCGCTTGCGGGTGACAGGGCGCCCGGCACGGCCACTGCGCGCGCTGGCGCGCCACAAGAAGAAACAAAGAACAAGGCAAACTTTTCATGGCATCCGACAAGCAGAACCTGCAGGACGCGTTCCTGAACCATACCCGCAAGACCAAAATCCCGGTGACGATCTTTTTGATCAACGGCGTGAAATTGCAGGGTGTGATTACCTGGTTCGACAATTTCTGCGTGCTGCTGCGCCGCGACGGGCAATCTCAGCTGGTATATAAACACGCGATTTCCACCATCATGCCGTCGCAACCCATCAATCTTTATGATGGCGACGAAGAGAAGTGATCGCGCAAGACCCCGAGGTGACGCGCGCCTGGGTGATCCATCCTGATGTGAAATCCGACCGCACGCGGCGCGATGCCGCCATCGCGCTGGAAGAGGCGCTGGCGCTGGCGGACGCGTTGCCGGGGCTGGACATCATCGGTTCGGAAACCGCGCGGGTGGACCGCATCCATCCCGGCATGCTGTTCGGATCGGGCAAGATCGCCGAGATCAAGACCCGCCTGACCGAGGCCGAGGTTGAACTGGTGTTGGTGGACGGGCAGTTGGGCCCGGTGCAACAGCGCAATCTGGAAAAGGAATGGGGGGTCAAGATCCTTGATCGCACCGGTCTGATCCTGGAAATCTTTTCCGACCGCGCGCGGACTCGCGAAGGTGTGCTGCAGGTGGAAATGGCCGCGCTGAGTTATCAGCGCACCCGCCTCGTGCGGGCTTGGACCCACCTTGAACGGCAGCGCGGCGGTTTCGGCTTTGTCGGCGGCCCCGGCGAAACCCAGATCGAGTCTGACCGCCGCGCCATCGACGACCAGATCATCCGCCTGAAACGCCAGTTGGACAAGGTGGTGCGCACCCGCGAATTGCACCGCGCGGCGCGGGCCAAGGTGCCTTATCCCATCGTGGCGCTGGTGGGCTACACCAACGCCGGCAAATCGACGCTGTTCAACCGGCTGACCGGCGCCGATGTGCTGGCAAAAGACATGCTGTTTGCCACGCTGGACCCCACGATGCGCGGCGTCAAACTGCCGGATGGCGGCCCGGATGTGATCCTGTCGGACACGGTGGGGTTCATTTCCGACCTGCCCACCGAACTGGTCGCCGCATTCCGCGCCACGCTGGAAGAAGTGCTGGCCGCCGACCTGATCCTGCATGTGCGCGACATTAGTCACCCCGACAGTCTGGGTCAGGCGCGCGAGGTCGAAACCATCCTTGCGTCGCTGGGCGTGGCAGCGGACACCCCGATGCTGGAGGTCTGGAACAAGATCGACCGCGTGCCCGAAGACATGCGCGATGTGGTCGTGGAACGTGGGCGGCGCGACCCGGATGTGCTGCCGGTGTCCGCATTGACGGGCGAAGGCATGGGGCCGCTGCTGGACGCCATCGCGATCCGGCTGGGCGAGGCACGGCACCAGTCCGACCTGATGATCCCCTTTGCCGAAGGCCGTCGCCGCGCCTGGCTGCATTCCGAAGGCGTGGTGGAACACGAAGAACAGGTCGACCACGGGTTCCGCCTGCGTGTGGTGTGGTCCGACCGGCAGGAAAAACGCTGGCGCGATCTGTAACGCGCGTCAGCGCGGCTCCAGCCGCGTCACGCCAACCGCCGCCGCGCGCGCCAGATCGATATCCAGCGACATCGGGATGTATTCGCCGCGCCGCCACAATTCGCCCAGATCATCATAATGTCGTGACAGCGGGTGGCCGGATTGGCCGGTGCCGGTGACGAACACCGAACTGTTCGGATCGTTCAGGTCATAAACGCCGCGATACCCGCCAGCATGGACATTCAGGAACGGGTTCGGTCCGGTGCCCTTGGTCTTGGCCCTGTTCAGCGTGTGATCACCGCCAGAGGTGCTTTGGCGGATGTTGACGAAATACCGCAGCACCGGCACCTCGCCCAGCACGGGGTGATCATGCGTTGCCTGATGCACGTCGCCCCAGCGCAACGCCTCGATCTGGCGGCCATGGCGTTCTTCGATCCAGATAAGCGCATCGTCCAGCGCCTGCCGCGCGATGTCGGGGCAGGTTTCCACCGGGGTTGATTGCAGCACATCGCACCATGCGCTGGCGCCATCGACATCACGGAACACCCGTTCGATGAACAAGGGTTCGACATGGGTGAATTCATCCGCCAGCAGCCCCAGATCATCGCGGATGAGGCGTTCCTGCAGGGCGCGCATCCACGCCATGTAGATCAGGGGTTCAGGCAGATGTTCGTTCATGTCGCCATTCCATTCGGCCAGCAGGTCCAACGCGCGTTGGCGCTGGCGTTCCGGCGTGCCCTCGGGCGCGGCCTCGCCGGTGAACCACAACTCCGCCCCGGTCAGCGCCAGCAGCGTCTGCGCGGCGACTGACACCGTATCCAGCTGCGCCTCGACGAAACTGTCGCGGGTATGCACCTGCCGGCTTTGCATCAGGCGCTGCCAGCGCTGCACCCGCTGACTGTCTCCCCAGTCATAGGACACGTGCAGCGGAAACGGCCGGTCCACCACCTTGTTGTTGGTATTGCCGACGATGCCGCCCTGTGGGTCCACAAAGCCGGGATTGGCCGCATAGGGCAGCACGCCCTGCCAGCGGTTTTCCGGGCGCCAGCCCAGCGACGGCAGGCGGCCCTGGCTTTGGTGTGCGGCGTCGCGGCGCGGCATCCGCCCGATCAGTTTCAGCGCGATCCCGTCGGTATCCGCCAGCGTCAGGTTCTGCGACGGCGCCACATAGCCCTCGGCGGCCAGCAGCGCCGTGGCGATGTCGCCCGATTGCATCAGCGCCATCGCCGCCGTCATGGTGGTGTCCTGGTCGTCAAACGCGGTCCACGCGACCGAGGTGACGTGACCGGGCGGCGTGATCGCCGCCAGATCGTAATCCGTGCCGGGCAGCACCGGGCCATTGTCGGTCCAACGCAACATCACCGTGACGGGGTCCGCACCCGCGACCTCGATGATCGACGGACGGGACCGGAACGGCTTCCAGCCTAACGGCGTGCGATATTGCTCGGGGTTGGCGGGGTTCAATTCTTCGACGTAGACATCCAGATCATCAAGATAACTGGACGTGATCCCCCAGGCCAGCCGTTCCGACCGCCCCGACAGGATCGCCGGGATGCCCGGAATGGTGCCGCCGATCACCCCGCCCGACGCCAGTTCCAGCCGCGCAAGATACCAGACCGTGGGCGCCGACAGGCCCAGATGCGGGTCATTGGCCAGCAAGGTGCCGCCTGACGCCGACCGTGATGGCGCCGCCGCCCAGGCATTCGACGCCCCCGCCAAGGGCCGGGACCGCACCGGCGACAGCGGATGATCGCGCGCGTCGGGAACGGTGTTGGCAAAGCGGGGCAGCGGCGCACCGATCAGACCCGCATAATCCGGCAGCGCCGCGATCCCGGCACCCGGCATGTCGGGCATGATATCGGACAGGCGCGATCCGTCCGGCAGCATCAGCGACAGACGCGCACGCAGCACCTCGGCCTCGATCCCGCCCATCAGTTGCAGCGCCATGACCTTGAGGATCGCGATACTGTCGGCGGGTGTCCAGCGCGCGATGGTCTGGTTGAACAGGAACATCTCGGGCGCGCCGCGCCCCAGCGCGTTATCGCCGATTTCGCTGATCCGCGCGTTCACACCGGCGGCATAGGCCAGCAGCAGGCTCTGGGTACGGGCGTCCTGGGCTGTGACCGACCGCTGCGCCGCGGAATACAGGTCCAGCCGCCGGATCAGCGCATCGATCTGCACGGTGCGGGGTCCGAACACCTCGGACAGGCGGCCCTGTATGGTGCGGCGCAGCATCATCATCTGCCAGAACCGGTCCTGAGCATGGGCATAGCCAAGCCCGTACATCACATCCGCGTCCGATTGCCCGAACACGTGCGGCACGTTGGCGTTGTCGCGCACGATTTCAACGGCGGCGCCCAGACCGGGCGCGTCCACGGTGGCGGTATAGTCGGGCAACGACCGGCTGGCGAAATAATACACCAGCGCCATAATCCCGACGCCCAGCACGATCAACCCGGTTGCGATACGGACCAGCCAGCGAAACACCGTCAGCATCGCTGTCTCCTTAGCCCTTGCCTTCGCCGACCTGACTAGCGACAAATCATAGCCAAGACAAATGGTCAGGGGATCGGGCGATGGCAAAAGTAGCGTTTCTGGGGTTGGGCGTGATGGGGTTTCCGATGGCGGGACATC
The DNA here is from genome assembly GCA_038205135.1 of Rhodobacterales bacterium. GTDB lineage: Bacteria > Pseudomonadota > Alphaproteobacteria > Rhodobacterales > Rhodobacteraceae > UBA9554. The sequence goes on along the minus strand of JBBRCF010000012.1, from coordinate 31,889 downwards.
TGGCCGCCAAGGGCCATCAGGTAACAGTCTACAACCGCAACGCGGCCAAGGCCGAGGCCTGGGTTGCCCGCCACGGTGGCGCAATGGCCGCCACGCCGCGCGCGGCCGCCACCGGCGCGGATTTCGTCATGGCCTGTGTCGGCAATGACGACGACCTGCGCGCGATCTGCACCGGGGTCGATGGCGCGTTCGCGGACATGGATGCGGGCACGGTGTTTGTCGATCACACCACAGTATCGGCCAAGGTGACCCGTGAAATGGCCGCCGAGGCCGCGACCCAAGGCATCGGATTTGTCGATGCGCCGGTGTCGGGCGGGCAAGCCGGAGCGGAAAACGGCGTGCTGTCGGTGATGTGTGGCGGGTCCGAGGACCATTTTGCCCGCGCCGAACCCGTCATCGCGGCCTATGCCCGGATCTGCCGTCGCATCGGCGACACCGGCGCGGGCCAGCTGGCAAAGATGTGCAACCAGATCGCCATCGCCGGTCTGGTGCAGGGCCTATCCGAGGCGCTGCATTTTGCCGAAAAGGCCGGGCTTGACGGCACCAAGGTGGTCGAGGTCATCAGCCAAGGCGCCGCCGGCAGCTGGCAGATGGCCAACCGGTCGCCGACCATGCTGGCGGACAAGTTCGATTTCGGCTTTGCGGTGGACTGGATGCGCAAGGATCTGGGCATCTGTCTGGACACGGCGGATGAAACCGGCGCGACGCTGCCGGTCACCGCGCTGGTCGATCAGTTCTACAAGGATGTGCAGCGCATGGGCGGCGGTCGTTGGGACACGTCGTCCCTGATCCAGCGGCTGCGCGCCCCGGACGGAACCAAGGGCTAGGTGGCGACATAACGGTCGCGCCGGTGGTTCATCGCGATCATCAGATTGATCACCAGCGATCCGATGGCCGAAATGGCCACCACCTGCGCGTCGCGCACCAGCAGCGCCAGCAGCGCCGACCCCGCCTCCAGCCCGAACAGCACCGCGCCAAAGATCGGGTTCACCATCTCGAACGTGATGACGCGGGGCAGCACGGTGACCAGCACCGACAAGGTGCCCACCGCGATAAAGGTCTTGATTACGAACGCCAGCCCCATCCGGCGATAGCCCAACCAGTAGAACGGCAGGTTGATGGCAAAGAACACCGGGCCGAAACCCCACCCCGTCGCATAGCTGATCAACACCGCCAGTCCCGCCGTCTGCCCCGTCACCAGCCCCAGATGCGTCAGGATCACCAAGCCAAAGGCCGCCATGGTGGTGCCATAGGCCAGCCCTTGCGCATCATCCAGCAGGCTGTGGCGCCTGTCAGCTTGGGGCAGAGGCGCGAGGTCGGTCATGATTGAGCCTCCGGTTTCTGCTGCGTGATCGCGCGTTGCGGCCCGAACGGCCAGCGGTGGCATGCCGATGCGCGGACAAGCCGGGTGTCGGCATGCTTTGCCGCCTGTGGAATGTGCGGTATGACGGTTTGGTAACGGGTCCGTCGCAGAATCGGACCGTAAGAGGCAGCGCGGGTCAGGAAATAGCATGTGCAGATGGGCGGCCTATTGCGGCGAACCGATATTCTTGTCCGAGGTCGTCAGCGACCCGGCCCATTCGCTGATCGCGCAAAGCCATTGCGCCACGCAATGCCACACCGCGACCAATGCGGACGGGTTCGGCATTGCCTGGTACGACCGCCACCCGGAACCGGGACTGTACCGCGACATCTACCCGGCCTGGTCGGACCCCAACCTGCGGTCGTTGGCGCAACAGGTGCAGTCGCGGCTGTTTCTGGCGCATGTGCGCGCGTCCACCGGCACCGCGACCAGCCGCAACAACTGTCACCCCTTTGTGTCGGGGCGGTGGTCGTTCATGCATAACGGGCAGGTGGGCGGGTTCGACACGTTCCGCAAATCCGCCGACATGATGATCCCCGATACGCTGTATTCCTGCCGCAAGGGCGCGACCGACAGCGAGGCGCTGTTTCTGGTCGCTCTCGGTCTGGGGCTGGACCGCGACCCGAAAGGCGCGCTGGAACGCGCCACCGCAGCGTTTGAAACCCGGGCGAGGGCGGCAGGCGCGGACCCCGCGATGCGGCTGACCGCGGCATTTTCGGATGGCGAGCGGCTGTGTGCGGTGCGCTATGCGTCCGACGATCACGCGCCGTCGCTGTATTACCGGTGGAGCGACACGCGCGCGGGGTGGGCCGTGGTGTCCGAACCGCTGGACGAAACCCAGGCAGGCTGGGTGCCGGTTGCCTCTGGCACCTTTCTGACGGTGGACGCCAGCGGCATCCGGTTCGACAGGTTCCAGCCAATGATGGCAGAGGCGGCGTGACCTAGGCCGCGATGTAGCGGTCGCGCCGGTGGTTCACGGCCAGAAACAGCGCAAATACCGCAGCCCCCAGAAAACTGTAGCCCAGCACATCCCACGGCACGATCAGCGCGGCCACACCAAAGATCACCAGATCGGACAGCAATTGCGCATGGCCCGCCGGAAACCCGGTGCGGTCCTGCAATTCGACCCACAGCACCGACAACCCGCCGAAACTGCCGCCATGCCGCACCACGGCCAGCGCCGCGATCCCGAACAGCATGCCGAACAGCACGGCGGCCACCACCGGGTCCATGCGGCCAAGCTCGATCCAGCCGGGCAGTGCCGCAACCGTCAATGACAATGCCGCCGTGGTGATCAGCGTTTTCATCGCGAACCGCCAGCCCATGCGCCGCCACGCCAGCCCCATAAACGGCAGCGTGACGCCGAAATACGCCACCGCAAACGGCAGCCCCGTCAGATGCGCCAGCAACACCGCCAGCCCCGCCGTCTGTCCGGTGACAAAGCCCATATGGGTCAGGATATGCATCCCCAGCGCGGCCATGCTGACACCGAACACCAGCCCCTGCGCGTCTTCGATCGGGGAATGGCGGTCGGCGATGGTCATGGGCGGGGTCCTGACAAATCCGGGCTATCATCGCCGGCTCACGCGGATATGGGCCACGGCCCCACAAAGGTCAACGAGTCTGACCCATATCCCACTGCAATCCTGCCATGCAAAAATAGCAGCCTTGCGGCTGCCCCCGGTGATGCACGGCGACGCACTGTGGCGCACTGTGGCGCACTGTGGCGCGGGTGTCAGCCCGCCAGCGCCGTGTTCAAGTATTCATCGACCTTTTCCAGATAGCCCATGGTGGACAGCGCCGGCTGATCCGGTCCGACCAGCATCGCCAGATCCTTGGTCATGAACCCGTCTTCGACGGTCTGCACGCAAACCCTTTCCAGCGTGGTGGCAAATCGCATCAGCGCATCGTTGCCATCCAGCGCCGCCCGATGTTTCAGGCCGCCCGACCACGCATAGATCGACGCGATGGAATTGGTCGAGGTTTCGCGGCCCTGCTGGTGCTGGCGGAAATGCCGCGTGACGGTGCCATGCGCGGCCTCGGCCTCGACGACCTTGCCGTCGGGCGTCATCAGCACCGAGGTCATCAGGCCCAAGCTGCCAAAGCCCTGCGCCACGATGTCGGATTGGACGTCACCGTCATAGTTCTTGCAGGCCCAGACATAGCCGCCCGACCATTTCAGCGCCGATGCCACCATGTCGTCGATCAGCCGGTGTTCATAAGTGATGCCAGCGGCCGTGAATTTATCGGCGAATTCCGCGTCGAACACCTGCTGGAACAGGTCCTTGAACCGGCCGTCATAGGCTTTGAGGATCGTGTTTTTGGTCGAAAGATACAGCGGCCAGCCCTTCAGCAGCGCATAATTCATCGATGACCGGGCAAAATCGACGATGGATGCGTCCAGATTGTACATCCCCATCACCACGCCCGCGCCGGGGGCCTGAAACACCTCGCGTTCGATCACGGTGCCATCATCGCCGGCGAATTTCAGCGTCAGCGTACCTGCGCCGGGGAAATGGAAATCGGTCGCGCGATACTGGTCGCCATAGGCGTGACGGCCGATGACAATGGGGCGGGTCCAGCCGGGCACCAGACGCGGCACGTTCCGGCAGATGATCGGTTCGCGGAAAATGACCCCACCCAGAATGTTGCGGATCGTGCCGTTGGGCGATTTCCACATCTGTTTCAGGCCGAATTCCGCGACCCGCGCCTCGTCCGGCGTGATCGTGGCGCATTTCACCGCCACGCCGACCTCGCGCGTCTTCAGCGCGGCGTCGATGGTGATCTGGTCATTGGTGCGGTCGCGTTCCGCGATGCCCAGATCGTAATACAGCAGGTCGATGTCCAGATAGGGCAGGATCAGCTTTTTCTTGATAAAATCCCAGATGATGCGGGTCATTTCGTCACCGTCCATTTCGACGACGGGGTTCACGACTTTGATCTTGGACATGGGATGCTCCGGTCTGATGGCGCAAATCCGGGATGCGCCGGGTAATGCCCCCTTAGACCGTCCGACGCCCCGTTGCCAGAATTGTATGCCATTGCATACAAATAATCGTCAGGTCTCGGGCATCGCCCGCAAACAGGCCCAGGCCGCCAGTGATGCCAGCAGGGCCCCAAGCGTCATCGGCAACAGCGTGCCGTCAAACGCCTGACCGAAGGGTATCGCCAGCAGCGCGCCGAACACCGCTGCCACCGACCCGATCACCGCCGCGGCCAATCCTGCGACATGGCCCATCGGTTCCATCGCCAGCGCGTTCAAGTTGCCCACCGTCAGGCCATTCTGAAAGAACAGGGTGGCTTGCCAGATCAGATAGACTACGAACAGCGGCGTGCCTGACAGGCCGGCCCACCAGACCCCCATCATGCCCGCCGACAGGAACACCTGCGTGCCAAAGGCCACGATCGCCATCCTCCGCATCCCGAACCTTGTCACAAGCCGGGCATTGACGAACGCCGCCAGCGCCGTGGCCAAGGCCATCACCGCAAACCAGGCCGGAAAACTGGCCTCGCGGTCGAACACTACCGTAAACACCGGCTGGATCAGCGTGACGGTGTTGAACAGCACGACATAGCAAAACACCTGCGCCAGAACCGCCAACCGCACCACCGGATGACGCGCCATCTGGACCAGCGCGGCCCCGATCAGCCGCATCCGCAACGGGCGGCGGGCGACGGGCGGCAGCGTTTCAGGCTGGCGCAGCACCAGCCAGATCAGGGCGATCAGCGCAAAGGCGACGAACAGAATGAACACCGACCGCCAGCCGCCGACCGACATCACCAGCATTCCGACAAACGGCGCCGCGGCCGGCACTGCCATGAACGCCATCATCACGATGGAATTCACCCGCGCCATGTCGCGCCCGGAATACAGGTCGCGGATCATCGCAAACGCACCGACCCGCGGACCGGCGGCCCCGATGCCTTGCAGCAGGCGTGCGGCCAGCATCGCCTCCATTGACTGTGCCTGATGGGCCAGCACCGCCCCCAGAATGAACAACCCGATCCCGCCCAGCAACACCGGCCGCCGCCCCAAGGCATCGGCCAAGGGTCCGGCCACCAGCGTGGCCACGCCCATCCCGATCACAAAAGCGAGGATAACAAGTTGCGCGCGGTTCGGCGCATCGGGTGACAGCGCCTGACCGATTTCGGTCAGGGCAGGCAGCATGGCGTCCATGGACAAGGCCACGGTGGCATGCAGCATCGCCATCAGTGCCACAAATTCGAACTGGGAAACACGTTGGGTCATAACACCTGATGCCGATGCGCGTCGCATGGTCGTAGCATGCGCGCGCAAGGCCAGCCAGATACAACCTTTGGTCAACGGTGCGGCAGATCGGGACGTTCGGTGTCGTTGGCGGCCTCGGGGTCGCCGCCGTGCCCATGTGCCTGCTCATGCGCCTGTAAATGTTCCTGGGCATGTTCCTGGGCATGTTCCTGGGCATGTTCCTGGGCGTGCGTCGGACTATGGGTGTGCGCAGGGCCATGCGCATGCCCGTGCTGGCTGCCATGTGACCCCGATTGGCGGTGGCCCAGCCGCGCGATCAGCCATTCGGTATGTTCTTCGCGTTTCTGCATCGCGAACATGCCAAACTGCTGGATCACCACCGCAAAAATGCCGAGCCCGATAAAGATGAACACCGTGGTGCCAATCTTGCCGGCCACGGTGACCGGTACGATATTGCCATAGCCTACGGTCGATAGCGTGACGACGGTGAAAAAATAGGCGTCCAGCCACGACCAGCCTTCGACCAGGGCAAAGAACACGGTTCCCGCGGTCACCAGCGTCAACACCGTGACCAACAGCGCGATCAGTCGCAGTGCACCTCCCATCGGGTCAGCCCTGTTGTGCGCGGGCGGCAATCTCGTCGATCACGGCCAGCCATGTTTCCGTCGGTTGCGCCCCCGGCACGGCGTGTTGCCCCGCAACGATGAAGGTGGGCACAGAGTTTACGCCCATCTGCCGCGCCGCCGCATCGCGGGCGATGATGTCGGCGTGGTCGGCATCGGACGCCAGCAGCCGGTGCACCAGCGCGGCATCCATCCCGGCCTCGTCCGCCAGATCGGCCAGCGTGTCGGCATCGCCGATATCGCGGCCTTCGCCAAAATAAGCCCGGAACAAGGCCGCCACCATCGGCGTCTGACGCCCTTCGATGCCCGCCCACTGGATCATCCGGTGCGCGTTCAGCGTGTTGGGGGTGCGCGTCATCGCTTCGAAATTGATCTTGACGCCTGCGGCGCGGGCATGTTCGGCGACCGGCAGATAGGCCCGCACGGCGGCCTCCTGACCGCCGAACTTGGTTTCCAGATAGGTGCGCCGGTCCATGCCGCCGGCGGGCATGTCGGGGTTCAACTGGAACGGATGCCACGCGATCACGAACGGATGATCGGGGCGGGCTTCCAGCGCGCGGTCGAGCCGCGCCTTGCCGATATAGCACCAAGGACAGATCGGGTCGGACAGGATATCCAGTTTGACGGGCAGCATGTGGGCACCTTTCAACGCGGGAACAGCGGTTTCAACCCGCGCCGCGACAGTTTTCCATTGGCATTGTGCGGCAGGGCGGGCAGCCGGACCCATGCGCGCGGTTGTTTGTAACGCGCCAGCCGCGCATCCGCCCAGGCGGTCAGCGCGGCAGGGTCCAGATCTGTATCGGCGACGTAGAACGCGGCGATGATGGCGGCGTCTTCCTTGACCATGACATCCGTCACACCGATTTCGCGCAGTCCGGGGAAATCATGCAGCGCCACCTCGACCTCCAGCGGCGAAACGCGAAAACCGCCTGCGTTCATCATGTCGTCGGCGCGACCGGTGTAGGTGACATGGCCATCCGCATCCATCACGCCGCGATCGCCGGTCAGGAACCAGTCGCCGGCATAGCGCGCGGCGGTTTCGGCCGGTTGGCCGAAATAGCCCAGCATCAGACCCGGATCGCAGCGATGGACCGCAATCACGCCGTCCCCGCCGATGGCGGCCGGCTGGCCATCTTCGGCGAGGATCGCCACCCGGCGGCCGGTCTGCGGCCGCCCAAGCGTTCCGGGATGCGCCGGCGCACCCGGACTGCCCGAAATGAACGTGGAACATTCCGACATCCCGAACGCTTCGTAGATCGGGCGGCCCGTTGCGGTTTCCCAATCAGCGCGGATGCGGGCCGACAGTTTTTCTCCGGCGGCAAGTCCGTGGCGCAGCTGCGGCAGGTCCAGCGGCCCGCCTGTCAGCAATTTGCGATAGACGCCGGGGGCAGCGGCAAAGATCGTCGCGTCATGGTGGCGCAACAGCAAGGGCAGCGCGGACGGATCGGTGCCCGGCGCCGGGATCAGCGCGGTGGCCCCGACCGACCACGGGTCCATCAACCCGGTGCCCAGCGTAAAGGTCCAGTTGAACGCCCCGGCATGGCACAACCGGTCGGCCTCCGTCAGGCCGTACCAGCCGCCATGCATCATGCCGCGCGCCCAGATCGCGCGATGCGCGTGCATCACGGCGCGGGACGCCCCCGACGTGCCCGAGGTATAGATGATATATGCCAGCCGGTCCGGGTCGCCCAACGCGTAACCGGCGGGAGGCAGGTCGCGCATCGCGACCAGTGCTGCGGCGTCGATCACCCGCAGGGCGGTGTCGGGGCAGGCAACATCGGGCGCGCGCAGGATCCCTGCGGGCGACAGGTCGGCGATCATCTTTGCCACTTCGGGCGCGGTCAGTTGCGACGAGGTCGGCACCGGCACGAGCCCCGCCGCGATCGCACCCAGATAGGCGACCGGGAAATCCACCGTGTTGCCCAGCCGCATCATCAGGATGTCACCCGGCACGAACCCGGCCCGCAGCAACCCGGTCGCGGTGCCCAGCACGGCCGATTGCAGCCGCGCATAGGTCCACAGATCGGCGCCCGAGGCCGACAGCACAGCCAGCGCCACCTTGTCAGGCAGCGCGTCCGCCCGGGCCAGCACATGGGCAGCCAGGTTGAAATGTGCGGGGCAGGGCGGCCAGGGGCCATGGTCGAACAGGGCTTGCATGGCACGGGTGGTAGGGCCAGCGCGCCCGCCGTGCAAGTGCCGAGGTTCCGCCAACGCAGGACATGGCTAGCGCGGGACGTTGCAACGCTGGCACCCGCGTCCTAGAAAGATGCACCACGCAGGGAGCCCGCCATGACGACCAGAGATCCAAAGGCCATCATCCGCATCGCCCGTGACGGCGGTGACGAGGTGCCGCTGGAACCGCTGGATCTGGGCCACCGGGTGCGCGAACTGCGCAAGGGCCGCAAATGGACGCTGGAACAGGCCGCGGTTCAGGCCGGACTGGCGCGGTCCACCCTGTCAAAGATCGAAAACGGCCAGATGTCGCCCACCTATGACGCGCTGAAAAAACTCGCGGCCGGGCTGGGTCTGTCGGTGCCGCAGCTGTTCACCCCGCCGCGCGACGATCAGGTGACGGGGCGCATGGCGGTCACGAAATCCGGCACGGGGGCGGCGCATCCCACCACCACCTATGAACACGAACTGCTGGCCGAGGCGCTGATGAAAAAGCGCATGCTGCCGTACCGCGCCCGCATCCGCGCCCGCCGGATGGAAGAATTCGACGGCTGGGTGCGCCACGATGGCGAGGAATTCCTGTATGTGCTGACCGGCATCGTGCGGCTGTACACCGAATTCTACGAACCGGCGGAACTGAAACGCGGCGACAGCGCCTATTACGACGCGTCGATGGGCCACAACGTAGTGTCGGTCAGCGAAGAAGACGCGACCATCCTGTGGGTCACGTCACTGGGGTGACGTGTCTGATGTAACGTCAGAGCAATAATCCGCGCCGCCTAGAACCAGCCGCGCACTGTGCGCGCGCCGGCGGATACATCCTCGCCCACGCCCTCGATGGTGGCGCAGCCGGACAGGGTGACAAGAGAAATCAACACGATCAGTGTCTTGCGTATCATAGGTCTGCCTTTGCCTGTTGTCGGCCCGGTTGATCCGGACGCGTTACGGGGTTTCCATCCACCAGACATCGGGCAACCAGCCGTGCCGGTCACCGTAGATCGGGGTGGTTGCAGGATATTTCAACCGCGCATCATGGGCAATACGGTCCGGTCCCGCCGCCCAGATCGGGATGACATAGCGGCCTGCCGTCAACACCCGGTCCAAGGCCGCGATGGCGGTCCGAAAATCGTCGGGCGTGGCCGCGGCCAGAACCGCGTCGATCATCGCGTCAATCGCCGGGTCGGTGGTCCCCATCAGGTTGCGGGTGCCGGGGGTGTCGGCCAGCGCCGCGCCCCAGTACAGCCGCTGTTCGGTGCCGGGCGACAACGACAGATCACGGCGGAACGGCGTCAGGTCAAAATCCAGATTGCGCTCGTTTTCGGCATATTGCGCGTTGTCTACCGCGCGGATTTGCAGCGTGATGCCCAGCCGGTCCAACGCGGCGCGGTACAGGTCCAGAATCGCCTGATTGGCGGTATCGCCCTGCCGCACCAGCGCCGTGATCCGCAACGGTGTGCCATCGGGCCCGATCCTGCGCCCGTCCTGCACCCCATAGCCTGACTGCGTCAACAGATCGCCCGCCGTCCGTATATCGGACCGGTTGCGTTCCGATGCATCGCCTGCGGGCAAGACATAACCTTCCAGCGCGCCGGGCAACAGGTTGGCGGCAAAAGGGGCCAACAGGTCGCGCACCGCCGCAGATGCCGGCCCGGTGACATCCGACAGCCCGGAATTGTCGAAATAGGACCGGATGCGCGGCTGTTTGCCCCCCGTGATCGTGTCATTGAGGTAGGGAAAGTTGAACGCCGTGATCATCGCCTCGCGCACGCGCCAATCATCGAACGGCGGGCGGCGGGTGTTCATGACATAGCCGGTGATGCCGGTCGGGCGGCGATGGGGGATTTCGGACCGCGCCATGCGGCCGTCCGTCATCGCGGGAAAATCATAGCGCCGGTCCCAATCTTCGGCGTTGCTTTCGCGGTAGACGGTGATCCGACCGGCCTTGAACGCCTCGAACATCACACCGGCATCGCCAAAGAAATCGATGCGGATCTCATCCAGATTGGCCATGCCGCGCCGCACCGGCAGGGCGGCCCCCCAATAGCCGGGATCGCGGCGCAAGGTGACCTGCCGCCCCGTTTCATGGGCCGCCACCACATAGGGGCCGGACCCGATGGGGATCAGGTTCGGGTCCGCATTGGCGAAATCGTGGCCCTGCCACTGGGCCTGTTGCAGGATCGGGCGCAGACCCGCCAGCAACGGCAATTCGCGGTCGGACCGCGTAAAGCGGATCGTCAGGCTGCGCGGTCCGGTCTGCACCATGCCGGCCACCTGTTCGTGAAAAGCGCGGTAACGCGGGTGGCCTGCAGTGCCCAGCGTGTCAAAGGACCAGATCACATCCGCGACCGTGACCGGGCTGCCATCCGCGAATCGCGCCTCGGCGCGCAGGGTAAAGGTGACGCTCATCCGGTCGGCCGCCACTTCGACCGATTCGCACAGCAGGCAATACAGCGTAAAAGGTTCATCGGCCGACCGCAGCATAAGGCTTTCATGTGTCAGGCGGGACAGTTGCCAGGGCGCGGTGCCCTTCAGAATGAAGGGATTGAGCGAATCAAACCCGCCCGTTGCCCCTTCGACCAGCCGCCCGCCTTTGGGCGCAGCGGGGTTGGCATAGGGCAGAGACACCATATCCGGGGGCAGCGCCGGTGCGCCATACAAGGCAAGCCCATGCATCGGGTCGGCCCGCCCCGGCCCGGCAAAGTGCAGCACCGCAAGGCTGCATCCGATGACAAGAAAATGGAAAAACTGCCTCAGCATTTTGGCTACAATCCCGCGCTGCCCTTGTTTTTCAGGTCGTCTACCGCATCCGGCGGTTCACGTCTTATCAAACTTTTAGCTTGGCACCTTCGCGTCAGGCGTTTATAACTAGGGCACTGCTCGATAGGTTTCTTGCCTGTATGGAACCTGCCTCAACGACTTAACGCCGGCTTAGCGCCGGCGTTTTTTTTGGCGTTTTGTCATATCGACGGTCATTGGTCCTGTTATGCTGCACCCGCATACTGCACAGGAGATCAACATGCCGTTCACCATTTCATTGGCTGGAAAAACCGCCATCATCACCGGGTCGAACTCCGGGATCGGATTGGGGATCGCACGGTCGCTGGCGGCCGCTGGCGCGGATGTGGTGTTGAATTCCTTTACCGACCGGCCCGAAGATCACGCGCTGGCCGCCGGGATCGCCGCCGAATTCGGTGTAACCGCGCGCTACATCCGCGCCGACATGTCCAAAGCCGACGATTGCCGCGCATTGGTCGCGCAGGCGGGCCGCTGCGACATTCTGGTGAACAACGCCGGCATCCAGCATGTCGCGCCGATCGACACCTTTCCGGTCGACAGATGGGATGCGATCATCGCCATCAACCTGTCGTCCGCGTTTCACACCACCGCCGCCGCGCTGCCGATGATGCGCAAGGCGGGCTGGGGCCGGGTGGTCAACATCGCATCCGCGCATGGCCTGACCGCGTCACCCTTCAAATCGGCCTATGTCGCGGCCAAGCATGGCGTGGTCGGCATGACCAAGGTGGTGGCCCTCGAAACCGCAGAGGAGCCAATCACCTGCAACGCGATCTGCCCGGGCTATGTGCTGACCCCGCTGGTCGAGGCGCAGATCCCCGACACCATGGCAAAATACAACATGGACCGCGACGAGGTGATCAAGAAGGTGATGCTGGAACGCCAGCCGTCGCACGAATTCGCCACCGTTGAACAACTGGGCGACACGACGGTGTTCCTGTGTTCGGACGCCGCCGCACAGATCACCGGCATCGCGCTCAGCGTCGATGGCGGCTGGACGGCGATGTGACCAGGCATCCGACAGAAAATCCGACCGGAAATCCGACCGGAAATCCGACCGGGCAACCGACCGGCATCTGTCTGGGCCTGCAGGGCGGCGGAGCGCATGGCGCGTTTACCTGGGGCGCGCTGGAACGGCTGTCCGAGGAACCGGCGCTGACCGTGGCCGGCATTTCCGGCACATCCGCCGGGGCGTTGAACGGTGCGGCGTGGAAAGCGGGCTGGCTGGCAAATGGTGCGGTGGGTGCGCGCGACGCATTGGGTGAACTGTGGGGCAGGGTGGGCGCGGTGCGCGACCTGCGCATGGGGGGCTGGATGGCGCCTTGGCGGCTGTCCCCCGGCCTGACGTCGGACCTGCTGGAGGCGTCGCCCGTCTGGGCGATCGCCGATGCAGCGTCACGCCTGACCTCGCCCTATGCGCTGGGGCCGTTCTGGCGCAACCCGCTGGAACCCGTGGTACGCGATCTGGCGTTCGACCGGGTCTGCGCCAAGAACGGACCGGCCCTGTTCGTCGGCGCCACCAATGTGCGCACCGGCAAACCGCGCGTGTTTACCGGTACCGAAATCACCAAGGATGCGATCCTTGCCTCGGCCTGTCTGCCGACGATGTTTCAGGCGGTCGAGATCGACGACCCCGAAACCGGGCAGCGCGAGGCGTATTGGGACGGTGGCTATTCCGGCAACCCGCCGCTGTTCCCGCTGCTGAGGCCCGATCTGCCGGATGATCTGCTGATCATCAGCCTGAACCCGTTGCGGCGCGACGCGGTCCCGCGCAACCCGCAGGACATCCAGAACCGCATCAACGAGATCAGCTTCAACGCCGCCTTGCTGCGCGATCTGCGCGCCATCGATTTCGTGCATCAGCTGATGGACGAAGGCGCGCTGGCCCCCGGCCGGATGAAACGCGTGCGCGTGCACGTGATTTCCGACGATGCGCTGATGAACGACCTGTCGGTCGCCACGAAATCGATCCCGACGCGGGGGCTGCTGACGCAACTGCGCGCGGCCGGGCGCGCAGCCGCAGACGGGTTCCTGCGCGATCACGGAGACAAAATCGGGCATCAAAGCTCGGTCGATCTGGCGGCGCTGTACCGCTAGATCTGCGGCTGAATCAACGGCGGCGGAACCAGCCGCGCCGCTTGACGGGCGCGGTCGCAGGCAATTCTTCCAGCGCCTCTATGGCATCCTTGGGGCTGGGATAGACCAGACCGGCCGAAATGATCAGTTTGGCGGCGTCTTCCACGGACATGTCCAATTCGACGACGTCTTCGCGCGGGACGTACAGCAGGAACCCGGAGGTCGGGTTTGGGGTGGTCGGCAGAAACACACTGACCAGGTCCGTGCCCGTCGGGCTGCGTTCCTGAATCTCGCCTTTGGCAGAGGTCGAGATGAACCCGATCCCCCAGACCCCGCGCCGCGGATATTCGATCATGCAGGCTTTTTCGAAACTGCGGTCCGATTGCGCAAACACCGTCTCGGCGATCTGCTTGAGGCCCGAATAGACCGATCGCACCACTGGCATGCGTTCCACCAGCCCTTCGGCCAGCCCGATCAGCGACCGCCCGATCAGCCCCTTGGCGATCCAGCCGACCGTAATGGTGAACACCAGAAAGATGATCAGCCCGACGCCGCGCAGGTTGATGTTGATGTAGTTTTCGGGCCGGAAACGCGCGGGCACGAGGGGCAGCACCACGCTGTCCACCCAACCGACCAGCGACCAGATCAGCCAGATCGTCAGGGCGACCGGCAGGATCACCACGATCCCCGTCAGGAAATTCGACCGCAGCCGCGCCAGCAGGCCAGGGCGGCGATAGGGCGTGTGCGCTGGCTCGAAAGGTTTTGTCATCTGACAGCAGTCTCTGAATGTTCGGTTGTACCTAAGAGGTTTGCCGTACCACGACAATGGGAGATCACATCAACCTGCCGTCCGCCCGTCCGCATCAGCCAATGCGCAGGCGATCGCGGCAGCCAGATGCGCATTTGCACGCACCAAGGCGATGTTGGTTGTCAGGCTGCGTCCTGCCGTCAGGTCCAGAATGCGGTCCAGCAGAAAGGGCGTCACCGCCTTGGCCAGCACGCCCAGACGGGCGGCATCGGCCAGCGCGGTGGCGATGATGGGTTCAATGATGGCGGCGGGGATTTCCGCGTCCCGTGGCACCGGGTTGGCGATCAACTGTCCACCCGGCAGGCCAAGCGCGGCGCGCATCCGGTGTGCGGCGGCGATGGCGGCGGCGCTGTCCAGCCGCAGGGGGGCGCGCAAACCGCTGTCGCGCGACCAGAACGCCGGCAGGGCATCCTGACCATAGGCGATCACCGGCACGCCGAGGGTTTCCAGCACCTCCAGCGTTTTCGGCAGATCAAGGATCGCCTTGGGGCCGGCCGCCACCACGCTCACCGGTGTCCGGGCCAGTTCCTTCAGGTCGGCCGAAATGTCAAACGAGGTTTCTGCGCCGCGATGCACGCCGCCGATGCCCCCCGTCGCGAACACTTCGATCCCGGCCAGCCGCGCGGCGATCATGGTGGCGGCAACCGTGGTGGCCCCGGTGCCGCCGGTGGCCAGACACACCGCCAGATCGGCGCGCGACAGTTTCGCAACGTCGCTGGCTTGCGCCAGACCGTCCAGTTCGGCGGGTTCCAGCCCGATGTGCAGCCGCCCGGCGATCACCGCGATCGTGGCGGGAACCGCACCGGCGGCGCGGATGTCCTGTTCGACCAGACGGGCGGTTTCGGCGTTCTGGGGCCACGGCATGCCATGGGTGATGATGGTCGATTCGAGCGCGACGAGGGGACGGCCTGCGGCGCGGGCGGCGGCGACCTCGGCGGAATAGTGCAGCGGGATCATGCGGGATGTTCTCCGGTTACATAGCGCGCGGCGGCGGCCAGCGCGCGGGTCAGAGCGGTCACGCGGTCGGCCCCGCGATGTTCGGCGGCGATATGCGCCGCCATCAATGTGTCACCCGCCCCCGTCACGCGCGTGACCATCACATGTGGCGGCACAGCGTCCAGAACGCCATCGGCGTCGGCAAAGGCGGCGGCGTCGCCACCATCGGTGACCAGCACGCGCGCGGCACCCGCCCGCCGCAGCGCCACCGCAGCAGCGACCGCGGAGGCAAACGTCTGTTGGCACAGGATGCCCGCCTCTTCGCGGTTCATGTACAGCGTTCCGCGCCCCTGACGCAGAAACGGGGCCAGACGTTCGGCCTTGCCCGGGCTGGCGGGGGCCACGCGCAGATCGGCGCGAGCGGCCAGCGTCCCGGTCGCGATTTCGGCCAGCAAGGCCGGCGCCAGATTGCCGTCCAGCGCGATGATCCCGGCATAGGGCACGCCCGGCAACCCCAGCGGACCGTCCAGCAGGGGCCGCAGGATGCGCGCGCCCGCCTGTTCCAGCGAATGCGCGTCCGCCACGGCCGCGATCAGGCCGTTCGTGCCCTCGACCGCCATGTAGCAGTCGGTGGGCAGATCGTCAGACCGATACGCCAGCGAGGTATTCACCCCCAGCCGCGTGCAGGCGGCGATCAACGCATCCCCGTCGGCATCGCGCCCGATGGCGGTCAGCACCATCGGATGCAGCCCGAAACGCACCAGCGCCATCGCGATGTTCAAAGCCACCCCACCGGGCAGACGGGTGATGCGGCCGGGCACATCGGACCCCTGCCGCATCGGCTGCGGGGCGCGGCCGATGATGTCCCATAGAACGGACCCAATGCACAGGATGTCGGGTGTGGATGTCATGCGCCGTTCATGCCCGCAGCGCAGGCCTGCGGCAAGGGGTCAGCGGCGGTTCATTCCGGCACCGCAAACGTCAGCGCGGCCCACAGGCTGTGCCATTGCACGTCGGGAATGTCCGTGACCGGGCGCAGCAGCACCGCATCCACCAGGTAGGCATGTCCGGTCGCGACCGGGATCAGCGCCAGGCCATCGCCATCCGTGCGGGTCAGCGTGACCGTCACGGTGCCATCTGGCGCGCGGTCAAAGATTTCGACCTGCGCGTCGCCGCGTGGCTGGCCCTGATACAACAGCCGCACCGGCATCGCCGACAAACCGGGTGCTGCGGGGTCGGCCAGCGCCACGAACTCGGTGTCCAGCCCGGCTGGCGCATCCATCCCGCCCGGACCGGCGGTGATAAGCGCCTTGGCATGCCGGGAATAGCTTTCGGTGATGCCGTCGGGCGAAAAACCGCGCGCGGCATGGGCCTGCTGGACCCACATCGCATCCTTGTGACGCAAGAAGTTTTCGAACTTTTCCCAGGTCGTGTAGGTCAGTTGTGACGATGTAGATTGATAAATCACGACATTCAGGCCGGGCTCTGCCGTCACCACCACCGCCGGAATATCGCCCATCCGGCCCGGCACCGCCGTTACGGAACCCCCGGCGATATGGTCCAGCCGGTCGATCTGCGCCGAAAACCAGCCGAGGTCGATGCCCTTGAAACCCTCGCCGTTGCGGAGGTTCAATTGTAGGGTATCGCCCGGGGCGACTTGCCATTCCTGTGCATCAAGCCACAATTCATGGGCAAATCCCGGCGCGGGCACCAGCGCGATCAAGACGGAGAACATCATGCGTTTCATGCCCCAGAAACTGCTGCGCGCCGCGCTGATGTCAATGGTGTTTGTCATCGCATCACTGGGGTTGTCGGCTCCGGCCATGGCGCATGAGGTGGCTCCGACCATTGCCGACCTCAGCCATGCGGACGGTCGCGCGCGGCTGGTTTTGCGGATGAACGCCGAGGCGTTCGTGGCCGGCATCGATCTGGACGGGTTGACCGATACCGACGAAAGCCCCGTCAACATCGATTATGATGCGCTGCGCGCTTTGCCGCCGGACGTCTTTGCCGACCGCCTGCGCGCCGCCCTGCCGCAGATCCTGCCGGGCATCGACCTGCGCGCGGATGGCGCTGCGGTGCCGCTGGCCGAGGCTGGGATCGCCATGCAGGATCCGGGCGACCCGGCGTTGCCTCGGCAGACCATCCTGACGCTGGACGGCGCGCTGCCCGCCGTAACGACCGCGCTGCAACTGGGCTGGGCACAGGGATACGGGGCTCTGGTGCTACGTCAGCAGGGTCCGGATCTGCCGTTCACCGGCCTGATTGCCCCCGGAACACAATCGCCGCTGATCCCGCTGGCGGGGCAGGGTGTGGCCAAGTCCGGCTGGCAGACCTTTGTGGACTATATCCCCGTCGGGTTCGACCATATCGTGCCCAAAGGGCTGGATCACATCCTGTTCGTGCTGGCGCTGTTTTTCCTGTCGACCCGGTGGATCACGCTGCTGTGGCAGGTGTCGGCCTTTACGCTGGCGCACACCATCACGCTGGCGGCAGGCGCTTTGGGGTGGGTGTCGGTGCCCGGCTACATCGTCGAGCCGCTGATTGCCGCCTCCATCGCCTTTGTTGCCATCGAAAACGTCCTGAATGACCGGCTTAGCCGCTGGCGGCCGATGGTCATCTTTGGCTTCGGGCTATTGCACGGGCTGGGGTTTGCCTCCGTGCTGGCGGATTTCGGGCTGCCGCCGGACCAGTTCATTCCGGCGCTGATCGGGTTCAACGTCGGCGTCGAGGTCGGGCAACTGGCAGTGATCGCTGCGGCGTTTCTGGCGGTCGGGCTGTGGTTCGGACAGAAATCCTGGTATCGCGCCCGGATATCGATCCCGGCCTCGGTCGCCATCGGTCTGGTGGGCGCATTCTGGGTGGTGGAACGCACCCTGTTGGCCTGATGCACGCTGCTGGCCTGTGTGATGCACACTGTGATGCACAAAGGGGCAGGGGGGTTGCATCGTACCGCCCCCCCGTGTAAGCGCAGCGCACTTCAATCTCGCTGGCGGGGTTGGGCCCTGGGACAGACAGCCCCCATGGTCCGCCGGTTCGGGCAACGCCCGAGTCCCCGCCGAGGCATCAAACCGGAAAGGAACAGACATGGCTCTGCCTGACTTCAATATCCGTCAGCTTTTGGAAGCTGGCGTGCACTTCGGCCACCAGACACAACGCTGGAACCCGCGCATGGGGCCGTATATCTACGGCGCCCGCAACGGCATCCACATCGTTGACCTGACGCAGACCGTTCCGCTGCTGGAACAGGCACTGAAGGCGATCCGCGATACCGTGGCGAAAAACGGTCGCATCCTGTTCGTCGGCACCAAACGTCAGGCGTCCGTCGCCGTGGCCGAAGCCGCCGAAAAATGCGCGCAGTATTACATGAACCACCGCTGGCTGGGCGGCACGCTGACCAACTGGCAGACCGTGTCGCAGTCGATCGCGCGGCTGAAGATGATCGACGAGGTCATGCTGCACGGCGCCGACGGCCTGACCAAAAAAGAACGCCTGAACATGGAACGCGATCAGTCCAAGCTGCAAGCCAGCCTTGGCGGCATCCGCGAAATGGGCGGCCGTCCTGACATGCTGTTCGTCATCGACGTCAAGAAAGAGGCGCTTGCGATCCTCGAGGCCAACAAGCTGGGCATCCCGGTCGTCGGCATCGTCGACACCAACTGCTCGCCCGCCGGCGTCGATTTTGTGATCCCAGGCAATGACGACGCGGCACGCGCGATTGCGCTGTACTGCGATCTGGTAAGCCGCGCGGCACTGGATGGCATGACCGCACAGATGGGCGCCGCCGGCGTCGATCTGGGTGCGCTGGAAGATGCACCGGTCGAAGAAGTCTTGACCGAAACAACCGACGCCTGATCCGGGCGTCACCAAATCTTCACCGGGGCGTGGCAATCCGCGCCTCGGTCCCGTTTCCGGACAGAGAATGCAAAGGAGAGCCGATCCATGACGATCACGGCTGCAATGGTAAAAGAGCTGCGCGATTCGACCGGCGCGGGCATGATGGACGCCAAGAAGGCGCTGCAGGAAACCAACGGCGACATGGACGCCGCCGTTGACTGGCTGCGTACCAAGGGGCTGGCCAAGGCCGCCAAGAAATCCGGCCGTACCGCCGCCGAGGGTCTGGTGGCCGTCAGCGTTGTGGGCGGCAAGGGCGTCGCGGTCGAGGTGAACTCGGAAACCGATTTCGTCGGCAAGAACGCCGATTTCCAGGCCATGGTGCGGGCAATTGCCGGCGTCGCGGTCACCGTGTCCGACATCAACGCGTTGAAGGCGGCACATCTGGACGGCAAGCCGGTAGAAACCGTGGTGACCGAAAAGATCGCCACCATCGGCGAAAACCTGAACCTGCGCCGCATGGCCGTGGTCGAGGCCGCACAGGTCGCAGCCTACGTCCACAACGCCGCCGCAGACGGCATGGGCAAGATCGGCGTGCTGGTGGGTTACACCGGCGTCAACGCCGCGTTTGCCAAGCAGGTTGCGATGCATATCGCCGCCGCCAGCCCGGCCGCGCTGTCCGAAGCCGATCTGGACCCGGCGTTCATCGAACGTGAACGCAACATCCTGACTGAACAGGCCCGCGAGTCGGGCAAGCCCGAAGCCGTGATCGCCAAGATGATCGACGGCCGCATGGGCAAGTTCATGGCGGAAAACACACTGCTGGGCCAAGCCTTTGTGGTCAACCCCGACCTGACCGTGGCCGCCGCTGCCAAAGAGGCGGGCGTGGCGCTGACCGGGTTCGTCCGGCTGGAAGTCGGCGAGGGCATCGTGGTGGAAAAAGAGGATTTCGCCGCCGAGGTCGCCAAGACCGCCGGTCGCTGATCCGGTCGCTGATCCGGTCGCTGATCCGATTTCTGACCAGATCAGGCAACCCTGAAAAAATGGCGCCGCCCGGTAATCCGGAGCGGCGCCTCATCGTTTAACACACACTGCAATATCGATCGTCGGAATGCGTCTTCGTTGAATTCTCAACCGAACCACTGATGAACGCAACAACCGTACAAAAACGGACGCGTTTGGGGCCGCCCCCCGGCACTGGGGATTGGACAGGGCACGGCCCCCGATCTTCTGTGCAAACGCTTTGTGGACCAATTCACAAACAGTTCGCTACGGTGGATCGACCATTGGAAATTCCCCCGAAAATCCATGGGTTTTCACGCCGATCCTCAAGGTCCGATGCCACCGTTCACAGAACATGATCAAGTTGCGCCTTTGCATGACGTCGTGAAAGTCAGGGATTCCTTACCAATGAGTAAACAACGCTGCGGGAAGGGAATATGTTGCGGGCCAAAGCAAAAATATTCTGCAATGCCGCATTTTGCGCAGGTTCGCGGGCCGTTCAGGGCTGGTGCCGCTGGCCTAGGCTTCCAGAACGAACATCTGGTTCTGAAAGGCCGCTTTCAGCACGGCTTGCGCGGTGGTTTCCACCGCCAGCGCATCGCGCGCCAGACGCAGGTGTTTTTCAACCGTGGCGGATGTCAGACCCATCAAGATGGCGATATCCTGAGTGGTCTTTCCGTCACCAACCCATTGCAGCGCCTCGCGTTGCCGCTTGGTCAGACCGCGACCGGGGGTGAAATGCGGCAGGCTCATGATCTTCAGATGCGCCACATTGTTCATCACCAGAATATCCTGACCATGTTCGGCCCAGACCGCATCGACGCCGTCCTGTGACAGACCCGGGCGCGCAGTCAACGCGATCGCACCGCGGATGCGTGGCGACAGCGATTTGAAACTGATCGTGTAGCCGGCCAGAACCTTGTGCGTGACATTGAAATTCATCACGCGCAGCTGCTGCGCCGAGATTTGGCCGCCGGCCAGTTTCTGCGCCAGAATCCGCCACGAACAAGCGCCTTCGTTTTCCAGCGCCCAATGGGTCATCGGCGCATGAAAATACAGGCCTTGGCCCATGAAAACATCGGTGTAGGCGGTGCTGTGGTTGGTCAGCACGATGAAATCTTCCGGATCACCCAGCGAATTCGGGGTGCGGTAGCGGGTGAAGCCATAGATCAACCGGTCAAAGCCAAACTCTGCCATCTGGCGGCAATGCATGTCCCACAGGTCTTCGACGTTCTGGGCGCGGGTGAGCCGGTCAAGATATCTGATTGTCGAGGACATGAGTCGGTCTTTCCGCAGGGTTCTTTCCCTATAGCAAGCCATGACCCATTCCGTCGAGACAACGCCACCAATCTGGTCGAAGTCGTATCTATCTTAACATAATATTGATTATGCGATAATCAGATGCCGGATTTCAATAGTCGCAGCGCGGCATCAACGATCCCCTGTCGCGATGGCAGCGTGGCAGCATAGGCCGGCCCGGTGGCGATGAAACTGTCCTCTGCCGTCACCCGCGCCGCGGGCCGCCCGTGTTCGGCCAGCAATGTCACCAGCGCCTCCGATTGGCTGCCGGTGCGACGACATTCGTCAACGATCAGGATTTCCCTGCAATCTTCGAGTGTTGCCAGCAACGCTTCAGGCACCAGCGGCGCCAGCCAGCGTAGATCGACAACGCAGATGTCATGCCCGATGGCTGCCAGATCGGCCTGCGCCTGTCGCGCCAGATACACCCCGTTGCCATAGGTCAGGATCGCCAGATCACGCCCCGCGCCGTGCACCGCGTAATCGCCCGGCCGCGCGATGTCATCCGCCGCCGGATAATGCCGCATCCAGCCACCGTCGCCATCCGCCAGCAGGTCGCGCATCGGGTACAACGCGATCGGTTCCACCATTACCACCACGCGGCCCTCGCGCCGGGCCATGTCTACGGCGGCGCGGTACATCCGCACCGCATCCGCGCCATCCGACGGACAGCCGATCACCAGCCCCGGAATATCGCGCAGCACCGCCAGGCTGTTGTCATTATGGAAATGCCCGCCAAATCCCTTTTGATACCCCAGCCCGGCAATGCGGATCACCATAGGATTGGCGTATTGTCCGTTGGAAAAGAACGACAAAGTCGCCGCCTCGCCCCGAAGTTGGTCCTCGGCGTTGTGCAGATAGGCCAGAAACTGGATCTCTGGCATCGGCAAATAGCCTTGGCTCGCCAGCCCGATCGCAAGGCCGAGGATCGACTGTTCATCCAGCAACGTGTCGATCACCCGCGCCGCCCCGAACCGCGTCTGCAACCCCTTGGTGATACCATAGACGCCGCCCTTGCGGCCGACATCCTCGCCCGCCATCACGATGCCGGGGTCAGCCAGCATCAGGTCTGTCAGGCCAAGATTGATCAGCTTGTTCATCGGCTGCGGGTCAGCCAGCGCGCGCAGGTCGGACGCGCCAAAGATCTCGGCCCGTTGTGCGTCCGATGGCCCGTTGCGGCGCGGCAGATCGCGGGCGGGCGGAATGATCGCAGCCATCACTTCGGCGGCCGTTTGCAGGCGCGGACGCGTCACAGCCTGTTCAGCCAATGCCTCAACTTCGCCAAATATTGCGTTGTATTCATTTGTGATTCCTGCCCCATCCCACACGCCCTCTGCGATCAGGCGCGCGACGGTGTAGATCAGTGGATCGTTCCGTTCGATGGCTTCGATCTCAGCTTTTGGGCGATAGGCCCCTTCGACATCCGCGCCTGCATGGCCATAAAGGCGCACGCAGGTCATGTGCAGCACGCCAGGTTTGCGGTAGCGACGCACCCAATCAGACAGCGCCTTGGCCTGCGCATAGGTTTCGACCACATCGAGGCCGTTGCAGGCGACATAGCGCAGGCCGGGCCGCGACCCCAGCACGGCGGCAACCCAGCCATCCGGCGATTTGGTGGAAATGCCGATGCCGTTGTCTTCGCAGACAAACATCAGCGGCAGCGCCGCACCCTGCCACGCGGCCCAACCTGCGGCGTTCAGGGCCCCCTGCGCGGTGGAATGGTTCAGCGACGCATCGCCAAAGGAACAGACAGCTACCGCATCCGCAGGCCATTCCGGTGCATCCGGCGGCATCCGGCGCGTCAATCCGATGGCGTGGGCCACGCCGACCGCCTTGGGCAGATGGCTGGCGATGGTCGAGGTCTGCGGCGGGATGTTCAACGATTTCGACCCCAGCACCTTGTGCCGCCCGCCCGAAATGGGATCGTCGCGTGACGCGGCAAAACTCAGCAGCATATCCCACAACGGCGTCTGGCCCGGCAATTGTCCGGCCCGGGCGATCTGGAAAGCGGCGCCGCGGTAATGCAGGAACGCAGGGTCAGTGGGGCGCAGCGCATGGGCGACGGCGGCGTTGCCTTCGTGGCCCGAGGACCCGATGGTATAGAACCCCTGCCCCCGCGCCTGCATCTGTCGCGCCATGCGGTCCAGATGGCGGCTGCCGACCTGCGCCCGAAACATCGCCCGCAGATCGTCAGGGCCAACCCCCAGATCCGCTGCGCGGCCTGTCACAGCCGGCAGATCACCAGCCGCGACACGCGACAGGAACGCCGCGTGCACGACCTGTGCGCGGTCAGTGGACATGCGGGAAGGACATCAGAAAAACGCCTGAAGGCCCGTCTGCGCCCGACCGAGGATCAGCGCATGCACATCATGCGCGCCCTCGTAGGTGTTCACGGTTTCAAGGTTCACCATATGGCGAATCACACCGTATTCCAGACTGATGCCGTTGCCGCCATGCATGTCGCGGCTCATCCGGGCGATATCCAGCGCCTTGCCGCAATTGTTGCGCTTGACGATCGAGATCATCTCGGGCGCAGCGCGGCCTTCGTCCATCAACCGGCCAACGCGCAAGGAAGCCTGCAGACCCAGCGTGATTTCCGTCTGCATATCGGCCAGTTTTTTCTGGAACAGTTGGGTTTGCGCCAGCGGGCGACGGAACTGGAACCGGTCCAGCCCGTATTGCCGCGCCGCGTGCCAGCAGAATTCAGCCGCGCCCAACACACCCCAGGAAATGCCATAGCGCGCGCGGTTCAGACAGCCGAACGGACCCTTCAGCCCTTCGACGAACGGCAACAGCGCGTCCTCGCCGACCTCGACATCCTCCATCACGATTTCGCCGGTGATCGACGCGCGCAGGCTCATCTTGTTCAGGATTTTCGGGGCGCTGAGGCCCTTCATGCCTTTTTCAAGAATAAAGCCGCGAATTTTGCCGCCATGCGCGTCGGATTTCGCCCAGACCACGAACACATCCGCAATGGGCGAATTGGAAATCCACATCTTGCCACCGTTCAGGCGATAACCGTTCGCGGTTTTCACCGCCCGGGTTTTCATGCCCGCGGGATCGGACCCGGCATCGGGTTCGGTCAGGCCGAAACAGCCGATCCATTCACCGGTCGCCAGTTTCGGCAGGTATTTCTGCCGCTGTTCTTCGGTGCCATAGGCATAGATCGGATACATCACGAGGCTGGACTGCACCGACATCATGCTGCGATAGCCACTGTCGACCCGTTCCACTTCGCGCGCGATCAGGCCGTAGGTGACGTAGCCCGCGCCAAGCCCGCCATACTGTTCCGGAATGGTTGTGCCCAACAGGCCCATGGCGCCCATTTCGCGGAAAATCTCGGGGTCGGTCTGTTCGTCGGCAAAGGCCGCCTTGATGCGCGGCATCAGTTTTTCGTCGCAATAGCTGCGCGCGGCGTCGCGCATCATGCGTTCTTCGTCTGTCAGTTGATCTTCGATCAGGAACGGGTCGGCCCAGTCAAAGCTGCCCAGATCAGGCTGTTCCTTGGCGCTCAGCACGCGGATTTCGTCTTTCATCGGGGTCACTCCTGTCGCTTTGATAGAATATTACCTTGCGCGCGCGCCCGCGTCCAACAATGGTTTGGCAGTCCAGCATTCCGAAGAGGAATACTCTGCCATGCCACCACGCCGTCTGTTGCCGCCGTTGTCGATGCTGTCGGCGCTGGAATCCGTGGATCGGCTGGGGTCGGTGACCGCGGCGGCGGCGGAACTTGCGCTGACGCAAAGCGCGGTCAGCCGTCAATTGCAGAGGTTGGAGGCGCTGTTGGGCGTCACACTGGCGGCGCGTGCCGGCAACCGGCTGATGCTGACGCCTGCCGCGCGGACCTATGCGGCCGATGTCCGCGCCGGGTTGGACCGCATCGCCCAGGCCAGCCAACGCCTGAGCGTGATCCCGGATGGTGGCGCGTTGCATCTGGCTGTGCTGCCCACCTTCGGCATGCGCTGGCTGGTGCCGCGGCTGCCACGGTTCACCGAACCGAACCCCGACATCACGGTGCACATGACGTCCCGCCTGTCCCGGTTCGATTTCGCGCGCGAACCGTTTGACGCGGCGATCCACTACGGCCGCGACGACTGGCCGGGCTGCGGCCACCTGAAACTGCGCGACGAACGGATGATCCCGGTCTGTGCGCCGGCCCTGCTGGACCGGCATAGCGTGGCGCGGCCTGTGGACCTGCTGGCCCTGCCGCTGCTGATGATCGAAACCCGGCCGCATGCCTGGGCGGAATGGCTGGCACAATGGGGAGTGACCGCGCCCGTGCCGCGCGGCATGGTGCATGATCAGTTCGCCACCATCACGCAGGCTGCCATTCACGGGCTGGGCTTGGCGCTGTTGCCTGATTATCTGGCCGAGGCCCCGCTGGCGCAGGGCGCTCTGGTGCCCGCCTGGGGCGGAGCGACGCCGGCAATCGGGGCTTATTGGCTGGTCTGGCCGCAGGATCGCGCCGGACATCCGGCGCTGAAACGGTTCCGCGACTGGCTGGCAACCGAGGCGGAGGGCGACCCCCCCCTGCCCCGTTAGCCCGTCACCCCAAGGCGTAGCCGGCGCCGCGCACCGTGCGCACCGGGTCTTCGTGGCCATGTTTGGTCAACGCCTTGCGCAACCGTCCGACATGAACATCGACCGTCCTAGTATCGACATAGATGTCGCGGCCCCAGACACGGTCCAGAAGCTGTTCCCGGCTCCAGACCCGGCCGGGCCGTTCCATGAAGGTGGTCAGCAGGCGAAACTCGGTCGGTCCCAGTTTCAATTCCTGCCCGCCGCGCGTCACGCGGTGGGTTTCACTGTCCAGCACGATATCGGTCCATTCCAGGCGTTCACCCACCGATGCGGGCCGCGACCGGCGCAGATGGGCCCGCACGCGGGCCATCAGTTCGGCAATGGAATAGGGTTTGACCATATAGTCATCGGCCCCGGTTTCCAGCCCGCGCACCCGGTCCACCTCTTCGGATCGCGCCGACAACATCACTACGGGCAAACCACGGGTTTCGGATTTCGACTTCAGCCGACGGCACACCTCGATGCCCGACAGGCCGGGCAACATCCAGTCCAGCAGGATCAGATCGGGGGTTTCCTCTTCGACTAGCAACAGCCCTTCTTCGCCATCCCCGGCCTGCGAGACCTGAAAGCCCTCGGCTTCCAGATTATAGGCCAACACTTCCCGCTGGGCGGGTTCGTCCTCGATGATCAGGACCTTGGGCGTCTGGCCGGCCATGCGGTCAATCCTCCTGCAGGAACGCCAAGGTTGACGTATTGTCACCCTTCAGGCGCACATCGTCTGGGCGTTCGCCCGTCACCAGATACACCACCTGTTCGGCGATCGAGGTCACATGGTCGCCCATGCGTTCGGTGTTCTTGGCAATGAAATGTAGATGCATGCAGGGCGTGATGTTGCGCGGGTCTTCCATCATGAAGGTCAGGAATTCGCGGAACAAGGCGTTGTACATCTGGTCGATGTCGCGGTCACGGCGGATCACGTCGCGGGCCAGTTCGGCGTCGCGCTGGATGAACGCGTCCAGCGCGTCTTTCAGCAGGCCCTGCACTTCGCGCGCCATGCGGCGCAGCGCGGCATGGGCGCCGTTGACCGGGGTCATCTGGATCAGCACGCCGGTGCGTTTGGCCATGTTCTTGGCATAGTCACCGATGCGTTCCAGATTTCCCGCGACCTTCATCACGGTCAGCGCCAGCCGCAGATCCACGGCGGTGGGCGCGCGCAATGCGATCAGGCGGGCACATTCGTCGTTGACCATTTCCTCCAGCCGGTCGATGGCCGTGTCATTGTCACGCACCCGGGTGGCCAGTTCCATGTCGCGGTCTTCCAGCGACTTGGAGGCATCCAGGATAGCTTCTTCGACCAGCCCGCCCATCCGGATGATGTGCGCCTGAATGTATTCCAGATCGCGGTCAAAGACCGACTGGATGTGTTCCAGCGTCATGATGTGTGGCTCCTCAGCCGATCCGGCCGGTAATGTAGCTTTCGGTGCGCGGATCTTTGGGATTGGTGAAAATCGTCTGGGTATCGTTGTATTCCACCAGATTGCCGAGGTGGAAGAATGCGGTTTTCTGGCTGACACGGGCGGCCTGCTGCATCGAGTGGGTCACGATGACCACCGAAAATTGCGACCGCAAGTCGTCGATCAACTCCTCGACCTGCGCTGTGGCGATGGGGTCCAGCGCTGAACAGGGTTCGTCCATCAGCAGCACCTCGGGCGAGGTCGCCACGGCTCGCGCGATGCACAGGCGCTGTTGCTGACCACCCGACAGGCCGGTGCCGGTTTCCTGCAACCGGTCCTTGACCTCGTTCCACAGTGCAGCCTTTTTCAAGCTCGACTCGACGATCGCGTCAAGTTCGGTCTTGGATTTGGTCAGACCGTGAATGCGCGGGCCGTACGCCACGTTGTCATAAATCGATTTGGGAAACGGGTTCGGTTTCTGAAACACCATGCCGACCTTGGCGCGCAACTGCACCGGGTCCACACGCTTGTCATAGATATCTTCGCCATCCAGCAGGATCTCTCCCGATACGCGGGCCACGGCGACCGTATCGTTCATGCGGTTCAGGCAGCGCAGAAAGGTGGACTTGCCACAGCCCGACGGGCCGATGAACGCGGTGACGGTCTTGTCGAGGATATCGACATCGACGTCTTTCAGCGCGTGTTTGTCACCGTAATGGACCTGCACGCCACGAGCGGCGATCTTGATATGTGTCTGGGTCACCGAGGCGTCCGTCGAATGAGGGGTATCGTACATTGCGGTTTCCTTTTCGCTTACCAGCGGCGTTCAAAGCGGCGGCGCAGCAGGATGGCCGTCACGTTCATGAGGACAAGAAATATCAGAAGCACGATGATCGCACCCGACGAGCGTTCGATGAAGGCCGGGTCCGACCGCGACGCCCAGGAATAGACCTGCACCGGTAACGCACTGGCGGGATCAAGGAAACCACCGTCCAGCGGGCTTGCCGGGTAGTTGGCCACAAAGGCCACCATGCCGATCAGCAGCAGCGGGCCGGTTTCGCCTGCGGCGGATGCCAGACCCAGGATCGTGCCGGTCAGGATGCCCGGCATGGCCAGCGGCAGAACATGGTGGAACACGGTCTGCATCTTTGACGCACCGACACCCAAAGCCGCATCGCGGATCGACGGCGGAACGGCGCGGATGGCCGACCGGGTCGCGATGATGATCGTCGGCAGCGTCATGATCGTCAGCACCAACGCCCCGACCATCGGTGCCGAAGCCGGCAGCCCGGCAAAGTTGATGAAGATCGCCAGACCGAGGATCCCGTAGACGATCGACGGCACCGCCGCGAGGTTCGAGATGTTAACCTCGATCAGGTCAGTAAGCCAGTTCTTGGGGGCGAATTCTTCCAGATAGATCGACGCCGCGATCCCGATCGGCAGCGTAAAGATCAGAACCAGGAACATCATGTACAAGGTGCCGATCAACGCGATGCCCAGACCGGCCGCCTCGGGACGCAGGTCGGACGCGTCAGGCGCCGTCACAAAGCTCCAGTTGAACTTGGATCGCAGGATGCCCGCCTCTGCCATCTTGTCGGCAAGGTCCAGTTGCGTGACCGTCACATTGGAATCTCGCTCGGCGATTTCCCGTGTCACGCGGCCTTTGAAATACCCATCGATCCGGCCGATCACAAAGGCGTCCACCGCGATCGTCTGCCCCACCAGCGTCGGATCGGCCAGCACGCGATCGCGAAGCCGCGCCGGTGCGTCCTTTGAAATCATGTCGACGATTTCCTTGCGGGTCATGCCTTCGACCGCCATGTCCCGGCCTTCCAGATACGTGACCAGAGAATCGCCCAGGATGCGGGCGTAGCCGATGGTTGTGGTCTTTGACATTTCCGCCGGATTGCGGTTGCCGGCGGTGTCCACAACGGCCGCATCGACGGTTACCGGAAAACTGATCGTGGCCTGAAAGAACGCCGATGATCCATCCCGGACAATCGTGAACAGCATGATCGCAAGGGTCAGAAGCGCGACGACGATGGCGGCAATCCCGTATGTGCGGAACCGCACTTCTGCGGCGTTGCGTCGCTTCATCAGGGACTGTTCGACATACAGCGAACCGGATTCTCCGCCAGTGGCCGAGACGGCCGGGGTCGAGGGCGCGATGTCGGTCATTCGTATTGCTCCCGGTATTTGCGCACGATCCAGAGCGCGAAGATATTGAGGCACAGCGTGATTACGAATAGCGACATGCCGAGTGCGAAGGCGACAAGGGTTTCCGGCGAGTCAAACGCAAGGTCACCGGTCAACTGACTGACGATCTTCACAGTGATCGTCGTCATCGCCTCGAAGGGGTTGAGATCAAGTTTTGCGGCGGCACCTGCCCCCATGGTCACGATCATCGTTTCGCCGATGGCGCGGCTGGCAGCCAGCAAGACGGCACCGACGATGCCCGGCAGCGCTGCCGGCAGCACCACCTTTCGGATCGTTTCGGATTTCGTGGCACCCAGACCCAGCGACCCGTCGCGCAACGATTGCGGCACGGCGTTGATGATGTCGTCTGTCAGCGACGAGATGAACGGGATGTTCAGAATGCCGATCACCAGACCCGCCGTCATCACCGATGACCCCGACGTGCCCAGCCCGAAGGGCACCGCAAAGTAATCACGCAGTAACGGACCGACGGTCACCAGCGCGAACAGGCCGAACACAACGGTCGGGATGCCCGCGATGACCTCGATCAGGGGTTTGACCACTGACCGGACCCGCGGCGATGCATATTCCGCCGTGTAGATGGCCGCAAAGATCCCGATCGGCACAGAGACCACCATCGCGACAAAGCTGATGTAAAGCGTGCCCCACAGCAGGGGGATCAGACCCAGATCAGACCCGCCACGGAATTGCGGGTTCCACGTCAGACCAAAGAAGAAGTCCCCGGCCGGATAAATCCCGAAAAACCGGATCGTTTCCGACATCAATGAGAAAACAATGCCGATCGTCGTCAGAATAGCGACCCCGGCGGCTGCGATCAGCAGCCAGCGCACAAAGGTCTCAGAGACATTGCGCGCGCGGAATTCCGGTGTGATCCGCCGGACCGACCAGACGAACCCGATCACTGCCGCCGTTAGCACGGCGAAGGTCATGATAAATGCGCCAGACCGCTGCATCGTGCGGAAACTCTTGGCCATTTCGAAAATCTGCGGGTCGACCTCGGCCCCGAGCGCCACGCCAACCTCGGCCAGACGCCCGCGCACATCGGACAGATCAGCGCGCATGTTGCGGATTTCGTCGTTGGTCATGCCGGTGTTTGCCTGCAGCGCGTCGATGCCGTTGGCGATGCGCGCGACATCTTCCATTGCCAGCTTGGATGCGGACGCATCTTCGGAAATCCGCGGATTCAGGTCAACCGCGATTCGGGCATCGATCACCATCGGCTGGGCGATCAACCAGACGGCCAACAGCGCAAAGGCTGGAACGGCCACGAACAAAAAGACAGTCTGCCCATAATACACTGGCAGCGAATGCAATTTCCGGGGATCGCCCTGGGCGGTTTGCAGGGCACGTTGGCGACCTACGACATAGCCGATCAGGGCCAAAGCAAGGACGATCAGGGAAATAATGGCAACGCTCATCGGAAATCCGGTTCTCACAAAAGGAAGGAGGGCACCTGATGGTGCCCTCCGGAAGTTTCAGCGATCAGTTGATCGGTGCCATCGGGACGCGGTCAGCGATCATCTTCTGGGTCGCTGCCAGTTCCGGGTCAGACACCAGGCCATAGGCGGCCAGCGGGCCGTTCGGGCCAGCCATGTCGTCCGACAGGAAGAACTCCACATACTCTTTCAGGCCGGGGATCACGTCCATGTGGGCCAGCTTGACGTAGAAGAACAGCGGGCGCGACACGGGGTAGTCGCCAGCAGAGATCGACTCGGTGGTCGGGGCCACGCCTGCCATGGTGGCAACGCGCAGTTTGTCGGTGTTGTTCTGGTAGAACGACAGACCGAAGACGCCGATGCCGTTCTTGTTGGCGTCAACGCGGGCCAGCGTTTCGGTGTAGTCGCCGTCGATGTCGATCGACACGCCGTCGGTACGCAGAGCCATGCACGCCTTGTTGGCGTCCGAGGCCTTGGCCTTGTCGTCAGCACCGGTCGAGGCGGCGACGTGCAGGGCATGGACGCCCGAGTCCTTGCAGCCCTGGATGATCACCTTTTCGTCGAACACTTCACGGGTGCCGTGCTTGGTGCCCGGAACGAAGACCAAGATGTCCTGTGCGGGCAGAACCGGGTTCACGTCGGCCCAGGTCTTGGAGGTGTTGTCGACCAGAGCGCCGCCTTTGACGACCTTGGCAGCCAGCGCGCCGTGAATGTCAGCCTGCGTGAAGGCGAATTCCGGGCCGTTGATGTCGGATGCGAACACAATGCCATCATAGCCAAAACGGACTTCCATGATGTCTTTGACGCCATTGGTCTGGCACAGTTCGTAGTCACCCTTGGTGATGCGCGACGACGAGTTGGCGATGTCAGCGGTATTGGCGCCAACGCCTTCGCACATCTTCTTGCGGCCGGCACCCGAACCGCCACCTTCCACGACCGGGGTCGGGAAGCTGAAGTTTTCGCCAAAGGCTTCGGCGACGATTGTGGAATAGGGCAACACGGTCGAGGAACCGGTCACTTGCACGTTGTCACGTGCATTTGCTGCGGTCGCGGCTGCGGCAATTGCCAGAACCGAAACGGTCAGTTTTGCGAAGGACATGGGAAACTCCTAATTGGTTAGTGTCGGA
>JBBRCF010000011.1:0-46080 GCA_038205135.1 Rhodobacterales bacterium | reverse complement strand
CCGGCCTTTTGGCGGGTCGAACAGCGCCCGGAGCGATGTCTTGACGTCGAACTTGGGCATTCGTCCCTCCGCGCCGCGGAATTCGGTCTCAGGGTGCCACGAAGATCGACCGCGCGGCAATTGTCAGCTGCCGGACATAATTCTCGGGCGTCCAGCCGCGGGTGCGAATCTCGGGCCGGTAGCAACCCCAGAAGCGGATCCAGGCATCAAGAGGCTCAGCCCCGGTCGTGGCCGGGAAATCAAACCCCGGACCTCGTCAATGCGAACGACGCGCTCTATCAACTGAACTACGATCCCATTGGGCAGATGTCTGATGCAGGTCGAGCGGGGTTCCAAGGGGCTTGCCACGCTGTGCGGATGGCCCGCGCCCCCGTCAGGCGATCGGTTGACGCGCCGGACCGGGCGGATCAGTTCAGCGCAAAATGCAGCGGATATTGTCCGTCGGTAAAGGGTCCGAACAGATCGGGGATATCCGGATGATCGACCGGCTCACCGGAAAAATCCGCGACGAGGTTTTGTTCCGAAACATAAGCCACATAGTAGCTTTGGTCGTTTTCAGCCAGCAGGTGATAAAACGGTTGCTCGCGTTTCGGGCGGCTTTCGGGGGGAATGGCCTGATACCATTCTTCGGTGTTCGAAAACGTCGGATCCACGTCAAAGATCACGCCCCGGAATGGGTGCTTGCGGTGCCGCACGACCTGGCCCAAGTGATATTTTGCGTTGGCTTGCAGCATGGTTCTCCGGCCTCTTATTTTCAACAATATTCCGGATGTGCGCAATAGTCGATTCCCGTGTGAACCGGGTTGCGGAAACAATCTGTGAAGCAAAGCGGGACGGCAGACAAGATCGACGCGGCGACACTTGTCCCCGCTGACGAAAAATGGACACCCGGGTTGCGCGCCACATCGGGGTAAAGCCATACGTGGCGGCCGCAAAGGCCAGGTCCGGAAAACGTGACCGGAAAACGGAAGGGATGAAAATGCAGGGGATTTTCAGCGGCACCGCGATCCGCTATGTTTGCCAAAAAACAAAGAAAGCGTGAGGCATGGGCAGATACCTTCGCGCGCTGATGATGGTGGTGTTGATGGCGTCCTGCGGCGGCGGTGATTATTCCGCGCCCCGCGATCTGGACAACGCCTGCGCGATCCTCAGTCAGCGCCCTACATATGGACGCGCCTTCAAGGCCACCGAACGCCGCTGGGGCGTGCCTGTGGCCGTGCAAATGGCGACGATCTATCAGGAATCGAAATTCATCGGCAACGCGCGTACGCCGTTCCAATGGACGCTGGGCGTGATCCCGATGGGGCGACAATCGTCGGCCTATGGGTACGCACAGGCGCTGGATGCGACGTGGCGGGAATATCAGCAGGAAACCGGCGGCTGGTCAAAGAAACGCGACGACATCGCGGATGCCACCGATTTCATGGGATGGTACATGACCAAGACGCAGGCCAGAAACGGCGTGCCGCTGGGCGATGCGCGCAACCAGTATCTGGCCTATCATGAGGGGCACACCGGGTTCGCGAGGCAATCCTTCAACGCGAAAAGCTGGCTAGTGCGGATTGCCGGCGAAATCGAATCGCGTGCCTCATTGTATGATGCGCAACTGGCAAGCTGTCCGCGGCGGTTACGGTAGGCCGGGTTTGCACCCGACCTACCAATTTGCAAAAAGGGCTCTGTGTCCCGAAATGGCTTAGTGGCCATCAACCCTGCGCTGCGGGTCCGGCACCACGGCCGTTGTCCTCACATTCGCCTTCGGCGGAGGTTCGGCCCGCGTTGAATAGCGAACATCGTCAAAGGTGACGGCCGGTGTCCACCGATGGGTTTCCGCCAAGATTCGCAGGAGCCATTCGGGGTCCGACCGCGCGGCGCTACAGCCGGAAACGACAACAAGAATAGTCAGAGCAGAAAAATTGTTGCGGTTTGAACGAGTGTCGGTTTCAAGACGATCTCCTTTGTTAAGAACGTCTTGTATGTTGCCAGACACCCAATCGGCTTGCCGAATTCCAGATCAAATACCGCTGAAAAATCAGGCAATCCTGCCTTTTTACAGCAACCTATGCGCCCGGAACATCGCCGCCATATCGGTATGCGGGCGGGGGCCGATGTGGCTGATGACCTCGGCGGCGCACAACACGCCCATGCGGGCTGCGGTTTCGATATCGCGGCCGGTGGCAAGGCCGAACAGGAACCCCGCCGCCCATTGGTCGCCCGCCCCGGTCGCATCGACGGGGACCACCGGGGTCACGGGGGCCTCGGCGCGGTTGCCCCCCCGGATCACGATGACCGGATCGCCGGACCGGGTGCAGGCGACGATGTCACAGACTGCTGCGGCACGGGCCAAGGCCTCCTCCAGATCATCGGTTTCATGCAAGGTCAGCCATTCCAGCGCATTGCCGATGGCGATGTCGACGTCGCCCGCGATCAGCGCCTGAAAATCGGCGCGATGCCGGTCGGCGCAGAACGGGTCCGACAGGGTGATGGCGGTGCGGCCACCGGCGGCTTTCATCCGGGCGGCGGCTTCGGCGAATGCGGTCTTGCCTTCGGGTTTGTCGAAAAGATAGCCCTCGAGGAACAGGATATCGGCACCCGCGAACACATCAGGCACGTCGACCGACGCGATATCCGCCCCCGCGCCAAGATAGGTATTCATCGACCGCTCGCCGTCCGGCGACACGAAGATCATCGACCGCGACGTGGGCAATTCCACCGGCTGCGGCGGCAGCGGAAAGGCGGTGCCGGATGCCGCCAGCGCGTCGGCGTAGAAATGCCCCAGCGCGTCATCCTTGACCTTGCCGATGAACGCTGTCGCGAGGCCCAGCGCGCCAATGCCCGCGATGGTGTTGCCCACCGATCCGCCAGGCGTTTCGACGCGGTCGGCCATCGCGACATACAGCGTTTCCGCCCGGTCGCGGTCGATCAGTTGCATGATGCCCTTGTCGATGCCCATCCGGTTCAGGAAGGCGTCATCGGATTGGGCGATCACGTCAACGATGGCGTTGCCGATGCCGATCACTTGGTAGGTCACGCGGTCTTCTCCTCATGGGGGCACAGATCTGCGATCAGGCAGGTAGCGCATTTCGGTTTCCGCGCGACGCAGACATAGCGGCCGTGCAGGATCAGCCAGTGATGCGCGTGCAATTGAAATTCGGCCGGAACGTGGTCTTCGATGGCGCGTTCGACCACATCGACATCGCGGCCCGGGCAGATGCCGGTGCGGTTGCCGACGCGGAATATATGGGTATCGACCGCCTGTGCGGGGATCTGCCACCACATGTTCAGCACCACATTGGCGGTCTTGCGCCCCACCCCGGGCAGCGATTGCAAGGCGGCGCGCGATGACGGCACCTGCCCGTCGTACTGGTCCAGCAGAATGCGCGACAGACGGATCACGTTCTTTGCCTTGTTGCGGAACAGCCCGATTGTCTTGATGAAATCGATCAGGCCGTCCTCACCCAGATCCAGCATCTTTTGCGGGGTATCGGCGATTTCAAACAGTGGGCGCGTCGCCTTGTTCACGCCCGCGTCGGTGGATTGCGCCGACAGCGCCACCGCCACGACCAGCGTATAGGCGTTGACGTGATGCAATTCGCCCTGCGGTTCCGCCGATGCGTCGCGGAAGCGGCTGAAAATCGTGTGAATCGTGTGATAATCAAGTTGCCGGGCCATGCCGCCGTCTAACCTGCCGCAGCGCGGTTGGGCAAGCGCGTCAACCCGGTCTTTACGCCTTTGTCGCAGGGTGGCGGTGCAACAAAAGGCGCGCTGCGATGCCAACATGGGTTATCTTTGGCTACAGCGCATCGGCGCTGGTTTACGACGCGGGCACCAACAGCTTTACGCTGCGGCCCGATTATGATCCGTGGCGCGACCGGATCCGGGTGGAATTCAGCGATGATGACCCGCTGTTCGATGGCGATGGCGAGGCTGCAGGCGATGACGAAATCGGGTCCGACCCGGACCAGATCGCCACCATCACCACGCCGCAGGGTGTGGTTCTGGGGTCCGGACAGGTTTATGACGAAGAATATTCTGAAATCGCCATGCCGTCCGGCACCGGCTGGCTGGAACGCATCGAAATCGGCGGGCAGCATTTCGGCTATATGACGAATGTGCCGCTGGAACCCGGCGTCACCTATCCGGTCAATTACATGCAAGACATCAAGGTCTCCTCCGATGCAATCGACTATATGGCGCTGCAATCTGTGGTCTGTTTCGGCCCGGATGTGCGCATTGGCACCTTGCAAGGGGCGCGCCGCGCCGCCGATCTGCGCAGTGGTGACCGGGTGCTGACCCGCGATAGTCCGCCGCAACCAATCCTGGTGGCGATGTCCAGCGCCCTGCCGCATCGCACCGCGCTGTCGCCCAGCGACTGGATGCCGGTGCAGATCGCGGCGGGCGCGCTGGGTCCGGGGCAGCCCTTGCGCGACATGCTGCTGTCGCCCGACCACCGCGTGCTGCTGCGCTCGGCGCGGGCGGACCTGCTGTTCGCCGCGCCAGAGGTGTTCGTTTCGGCCCGCATGCTGGTGGATTGCGGGCTGGCGCGGCAGGTCGCGGTGCCACCGGGCTGGCGGTATATCCATCTGATGTGCTCAGCGCATCAGGTGATCCGGGCCGATGGCCTGTGGTCGGAAACCCTGCTGACCGGGCCGGAAGCCCTACGCCGGCTGCGCAGCCCGCGCCGCATGGACCTGGTGTCGCGGCTGGGCACATCGCCGTTGCGGATGCAGGCGGCGCGACCCTCCCTGACCCCGCGGGAAGCGGCGCTGATCCTGCCGCGTTCCAGCCTGAAAGCAGTGCCGCACCTAGTTCCGGCCCGCTGATTTGCCGCAAGAACCGGGTCGCGGTGCCGCGCGGTCAGCGGTAGTGTCACAGCAACAGGAGCCATGCCATGCTGCAAACCGATATCGAACAAGGCTATCATTATGGCGTGATGCGCCGCGCGCTGGATGAAATCGACGCCATGCCGGGGTTGGGGCTTGACGCGCTGGCGGCCCGCATCGGCCTTAGCCCGGCGCATTTCCAGCGGCTGTTTTCGCAATGGGTCGGCGTCAGTCCGAAGAAATACCAGCAGTATCTGACGCTGGACCATGCCCGCACCGTGCTGCGCGATCGTTTCACCCTGCTGGATGCGGCGGATCAGGTCGGCCTGTCCGGCACCGGGCGGCTGCACGATCTGTTCGTGCAATGGGAGGCGATGACGCCCGGTGAATTTGCCCGGGGCGGCGCCGATCTGGTCATCCGCTGGGGCTGGTTCGACACGCCGTTCGGCCCTGCATTGGCAATGGGTACGGACCGTGGGCTGTGCGGGCTGGCCTTTTCCGCAGAAACGGGTGCCGAGGCCGCAATGGCCGACATGACGGCCCGCTGGCCCGGCGCAACATTCACCAAAGACCCGGCGCCCTTGCGCGACTGGGTCGCGGCGGCCTTTGCCCAGCGCGGCGCGACCCGGCTGCACATGATCGGCGCGCCGTTCCAGATTAAGGTCTGGGAGGCGTTGTTGCGCATCCCGTCGGGCCACGTCACGTCCTATTCCGAACTGGCGCAAGCGGTGGGCCACCCCCGCGCCACCCGCGCCGTGGGCACCGCCGTGGGGCGCAACCCGGTGTCGTTCCTGATCCCGTGTCACCGCGCGCTGCGCAAATCCGGCGCATTGGGCGGCTATCACTGGGGCCTGCCGGTGAAACGCGCGCTGCTGGCGTGGGAAAGCGCCCGCGCCGAGGCGTGACAGATTGCGGGTCTGCGCGGAAAGACGCCGATTGCGCTGATGCAAGGAATTGGGCATTGGCACGGCTTGGCGTATAAGCCGCAGCAAGCGTGTGACGCACAACAAAACCAGAGCAGAGGCCCCTCATGATCCTGTCCCGTATGTCCCTGATTGTCGCCCTTGCGGCGGTAACCCTGACCGCCGCGTGCGAAGACCCGGGTTCGCCCGGCTCCAACCAGCCGGGCGACAAGACCCAGCAGGGCATCATTGCCGGCGGCATTCTGGGGGCTGTGACCGGCGCACTGGTGTCGGATAATAGGGGCGCCGGCGCGATCCGCGGCGCGGTGCTGGGTGCGGGCGCCGGCGCGGCGCTTGGCTATTCGCTGGACAAGCAAGAGGCGGAATTGCGCAGCCAGCTGGGCGGTGGTGCAACCATCCGCAACACCGGCGACCGGCTGATCGTGACGATGCCGCAGGACATCCTGTTCCCGACCGACAGTGCCAACCTGAATCCGTCGATCCGGACCGACCTGCAGATCGTCGCGCGCAGCCTGATGAATTATCCGGCGTCCACAGTGCAGGTGCTGGGCCATACCGATGACCGCGGCACGGTCGCCTACAATTACGACCTTTCGCAGCGGCGTGCCGCGTCTGTGTCGTCGGTGCTGATCGGGTCCGGCGTCCCCGCAAACCGCATCCAGACCATCGGACGCGGCATGGACCAGCCGGTTGCGTCGAACACTTCGGTCGAAGGCCGGTCGCTGAACCGTCGCGTCGACATCGTGATCCTGCCGAACGCCTGACCACGGCACCTTGTCACGGCACCGAAACCGGATTGGCGATCTCGATCAGATTGCCATCCGGGTCGCGGAGATAAATCGACAGGATCGGACCCCGGGCGCCCGTGCGGCGCACGGGGCCTACCTCGATCGGGACGCGTTGCGCGGTCAGATGCGCCTGCCAGCTGGCCAGCGGCGTGTCGGACAGGAAACACAGATCGGCCGATCCGGGCATGACCCGCGCCGCCTTTGGGTCGAACGGGCCGCTGGCGGGATGCAGGTTGATCTTATGCGCACCGAACATCAGCGCATGGCGGGGACTGCCATCTTCGGGGGTGAACGTGTCGGGCTGCATCCCAAGCACATCGGTGTAGAACGCCAAGGTGGCCGCGATGTCTGCGACCGTCAGCACCAGATGATCAAGGGATGCCAGACGGGGTGTCGCCATCTTGTCGGTCCTCGTTGCCGCGCCTAGTATCGCCCCATGGCTAATGACAGCACCCCGCCCCGTCAAACCGAGATCATCCGCGATGTGATGGACCCCGCGCGCGGACAGGCGTTGCAGGTGGCGCTCGGGGTGCCGGTGACCGTGACCGCAGGCGCGCCGCTGCCGCCGTTCTTTCACCAGATCCATTTCTGGGCGCCCGAACCGCCTGCGCGCCTTGGCCGCGACGGCCATCCGCAGACGGGGTTGGGCCTGATACCCGATCTGGGCCTGCCACGCCGGATGTGGGCGGGCGGGCGATTGGTGTTTCATGCAGTACTGCGTGCGGGTGTGGCGGCGGAACGGCACACAACGGTACTGCGGGTGGACCGCAAGGAAGGCCGCACCGGGCCCCTGGGGTTCGTGACGCTGCTGCATCAGGTCTGGCAGGAAGGCGCGCTGTGCCTGACCGAAGAACAGGATCTGGTTTATCGCGCGGACCCCGGCCCCGCCGCGCAGCACCCGGTGCCGCCGGTGGCCCGCAGCGATGCCGACATGACTGAGGTTGCCCGGTTTAACCCGACGCTGCTGTTTCGCTATTCGGCGCTGACGATGAATGGCCACCGTATTCATTACGACACTGATTATGCGCAGGACATCGAAGGCTATGCCGGGTTAGTCACGCATGGCCCGCTGCTGGCGCAACTGTTGATGTTGCTGGCGGAACGGCAGGGCGGGCCGTTGCGCGCGTTCGATTTCAAGGCGACGGCGCCGGCGACGGTGGACGCGGCGGTGACGCTGTGCTGGCGCACCGACGGCGCGCTGTGGGTCGCGGGGCCGGACGGGCGGCAATGCATGACGGCGCAGGCGCATTTCGCGGCGTCATAGCCGCCTCACAGGCACGTCAAAGGCACGTCAAAGGCACGTTTCCGGCCGGAACGCCGCAGGGATCGCATCGCGCCCATCCAGGACCAGATCGGCCATGACACGCGCCACGCCGGGGGCCATGCCAAACCCGATCTTGAACCCACCGTTGGCGATGAATTCGCCGGCCCGGAACGGATGCGCGCCCAGCACCGGGGCGCGCGAACGGGCGCGCGGCCGCACTCCCGCCCAGCGGTCGATCACCGGCGCATCGCGCAGGACCGGGACCAGTTCGCGCGCGCGCGCGATCAGCGTTTCCAGCTGCGCATCGCAGGCGGCAGGGTCGGTCCACGCGTTTTCACTGGTGGACCCCAACGCGGTGGTGCCATCCGCGTGGGGGATGATGTGCAGCGCATCGATGTAGAGTTGCGGCAGGTCGCGCAGGTCGGCGGCGAACAGGGCGGACTGCCCTTTGACCCCACCGCCAAAAGCGCGCGCGCGGCCCTGCGACAGTGCGATCAACCCGGCATGGCCGGTGGCGTGGATGATGCAGCCGACCAAGGGCGCGTCCCGCACCACTTCAGCGCCCGTCGCGCGCAATGCGGCCACCAGCGCCGTGACCGCCATCCGCGGATGCAGTCGCGCAGCCAGATCGTCAAAGATGACCTCGCCCGACAATTGCCAGTCGGGAAACCGGCTGGCGGGGTCCACCCGCCAGACATGGCCGGGCCAGAGCGTGCGCGCGCCTGCAGCACGGGCGTCAGCCAGCGCGCGGCCATCGCGCGCAAGAGGTTGCAACCGGCCTGTGCGGGCATAGCCGGTGGGCAGGCCGGCGGCGTCCTCGATACCGCGAAAGAAAGCCGCTGCCGCCACGAGGCTGTCGAACTGGAACGTCTTTTTGGCGTTCCACTGTTC
This sequence comes from Rhodobacterales bacterium, assembly GCA_038205135.1. GTDB lineage: Bacteria > Pseudomonadota > Alphaproteobacteria > Rhodobacterales > Rhodobacteraceae > UBA9554. The sequence continues at coordinate 37,394 of JBBRCF010000011.1, read as the reverse complement.
CGGCACATGGGGGGCCAGCGCGCCCACTACCCCTCCGCTGGACCCCGCCCCCGGCCCGTTCGGATCGATCACCCGCACCCGTGCGCCGCGCCGCGCACATTCCCACGCGATGGACAGGCCAAAGATGCCTGCGCCCAGAACCGTCACGTCCACGCTTGCCATTGCCGCGCCCCGCCGCCACTAATCGGGCAACCCTTGGCGCGACGGGACCCTGCATGCAACCCACATCAGCGGCATCCGAACCGGCGCGTTTGGACTGGCGCAACGGCGGCGTGCCGGTGTCGCTGCGGTTTGACGATCCGTATTTCAGCCTCGACGACGGCTTTGCCGAGACAGCGCATGTATTTCACGCCGGCAACACCCTGCCCGCGCGGTTTTGCGACGGGTTTCACATTGCGGAATTGGGCTTTGGCACCGGGTTGAACCTGCTGGCGACGCTGGGGCTGTGGCGGGCGACGGGCATCGCAGGGCGGCTGCGCTACAGCAGTTTCGAGGCGTTCCCGATGACCGCCGCCGATTACGCCCGCGCCCATGCGGCCTTTCCCGATCTTGCCGAACTGGCAGCGGAACTGGCGCCGCTCTGGCACGGTGCAGCGGAACTGACCCTGCCCGATCTGCATTTGCAGGTGATCCACGGTGATGCCCGCGTTACCCTGCCCGTCTGGGACGGCGCCGCTGATGCGTGGTTTCTGGACGGGTTTTCGCCGGCGAAAAACCCGGAACTATGGGAACCCGCCCTGCTGCGCCACGTCCATGCCCACACCGCTCCCGGCGGAACGGCGGCCAGTTATACCGCCGCGGGCCATGTCCGCCGCGCGCTGACGGACGCCGGGTTCGACGTGACCCGTCTGCCGGGTTATGGCCGCAAGCGCCACATGACCACCGCGCGAAAGGGCTGACATGGCTGCCGGAACAAACACCCGCCTTGGCATCTGGCTGATGATCGCCACCACCTTTGTATTCGCGGCACAGGATGGCATTTCCCGCCATCTGGCCGCCGAATACAACGTGCTGATGGTGGTGATGATCCGCTACTGGTTCTTTGCCGCCTTCGTGATGGCGGTCGCGTCGCGCAAGGCAGGCGGGCTGCGCGCCGCCGCGCGGACCGCACAGCCTGTGGTACAGATTACCCGCGCACTGCTGCTGATCACGGAAATCTGCGTCATGGTGGTGGGGTTCACCCTGTTGGGCCTGATCGAAAGCCATGCAGTTTTCACATGTTATCCGCTGCTGGTAGCAGCGCTGTCCGGTCCCGTTCTGGGCGAAAAGGTCGGCTGGCGCAGATGGGCGGCGATCGGGGTGGGGTTTCTGGGTGTGCTGATCATCCTGCGCCCCGGTTTCGGCGTGTTCCAGATCGAGGCGCTGGTGCCGTTGCTGGCAGCGTTGTTGTTCGCGCTGTATGGCCTGTTGACCCGTTATGCGGCGCGCAAGGATACGGCGGCCACGTCGTTCTTCTGGACCGGCACGGTCGGTGCGGTCGGCATGACCGCCGTCGGCATGTGGTTCTGGGAACCGATGACCGGCAACGACTGGGGCTGGATGGCGCTGCTGTGCGTGACGGGCGCGACCGGCCACTGGTTGCTGATCAAGTGCTACGAGGTCGCCGAAGCCAGCGCGGTGCAACCCTTTGCCTATCTGCAACTGCCGTTTGCATCGATCATCGGCCTGTTCGTGTTCAACGAGATGGTCGAGGGGCATGTGATCTTTGGCGTCATTCTGGTGGTTGCGGCGGGGTTGTTCACGCTGTGGCGCGAACGGATGACCAAGGTTTCGGTGACGTAGGGGCACAAGTGTCAGGGGCGGGTTGCCTGCAAATCTGCGAAATTCTAGCCTGCACAGCGAAACAAGACGTGAAACATCGGGCCGAACCTGGGGAGGAGAGACCATGTCGCATGAGGAAATCGCCGGGTCCGACCTGCGGCCATCGCATCTGTTCGACCTGACGGGCAAGGTGGCGCTGGTCACCGGCGGCGCGACCGGGATCGGGCGCATGGCAGCCGAGGGGCTGGTGGCGGCGGGGGCCCGGGTCCTGATCGCGTCGCGCAAGGGTGATGCCTGCATCGCGGTTGCGGCAGAATTGAACGCGATGGGCCTGCCTGGCACCGCCGAGGGGTTCGGCGGCGATGTCGGCAGCAAAGCCGGGGCAGAGGCGTTGGCGAATGACGTGGGCCGCCGCACCGACCGGCTGCATATCCTGATGAACAACGCGGGCCGCACTTGGGGCGCACCGTTGGGCGAACACCCCTACGAGGCTTGGGAAAAACTGCTGGCGCTGAACGTGACCGGCCTGTTCCACCTGACGCAATGCCTGCTGCCCCTGCTGGACGCGGCAGCCACCGATGATGACCCGGCGCGCATCGTCAATGTCGGGTCGGTGATGGGCGACATCCCCAAAGGAACGGCGACCTATTCCTATGCGGTGTCCAAAGGCGCGGTGCATCACATGACCCGTGTGCTGGCCAATGATCTGGCGGCGCGGCGCATCACCGTGAACGCCATCGCACCAGGGCCGTTCGTGTCGAAAATGACGGCGTTCGCGCTGGGTACGGCAGAAGGACAGGCCGAATCCGCCAGCGGCGTGCCATTGGGTCGCGTGGGCCGGGCCGAGGATATCGCCGGGGCGCTGCAATATCTTTGCGGGCGCGGCGGGGCCTATGTGTCGGGCGCGATCCTGCCGTTGTCCGGGGGCATGCAATCGCACGCGCCGGGCAACCTGTTCAACAAGGACCTTTGATATGGCGCTGCCCGCAGGACCGTTGTTGTCGCGGCCCGCCTTCGCGGCGCTGGTGGGCCATGAACTGGGTGTTTCCGACTGGTTCGATGTCACGCAGGACCGCATCGACACCTTTGCCGATTGCACCGAAGACTGGCAGGATATCCATGTCGATCCGGTGGCCGCGCAGGACAGCCCGTTTGGTGCCACCATTGCGCATGGGTTCCTGACGCTGTCGCTGCTATCGGCGATGGTCTATCAGATGCCGTCCATCGAGGGCGTGCGGATGGGAGTGAATTACGGCTTTGACCGGGTGCGGTTCGTGTCGCCGGTCCGGGCGGGGTCGCGGGTGCGGGGGCGTTTCGTGCTGGCAAAGTTCGAAGAGATCCGCCCCGGCGAGGTGCAGACAACGCTGGATGTGACGGTCGAGATCGACGGTGCGGCGAAACCCGCGCTGGTCGCCGTCTGGTTGGGGCGACGGTATTTCTGAGGGGGCGCAGATGCGGTTTGACGGGCGAGTGGCAATTGTGACGGGCGCGGGCGCGGGTCTGGGGCGCAGTCACGCGCTGGGTCTTGCCGCGCGCGGCGCAAAAGTGGTCGTCAACGATCTGGGTGTCGCTACCGATGGCAGCGGGTCATCGTCCGACGCCGCCCGCGCCGTGGTGGGCGAAATCCGCGCCGCCGGAGGACATGCGATTGCCAATGGTGCCAATGTCACCGACGAAACCCAGGTGCGCGCGATGGTGGATCATGCCATCGCCGAATGGGGCCGTGTCGACATTCTGGTAAACAACGCGGGCATCCTGCGCGACAAGACATTCGCCAAGATGGGAATGGATGATTTCCGGCTGGTGCTGGACGTGCATCTGATGGGCACTGCGATCTGTACCCATGCGGTCTGGCGGCACATGTGCGAACGGAGCTATGGGCGGATCGCGTTCACTACGTCGGCCTCGGGGCTGTATGGCAATTTCGGGCAGGCCAATTACGGGGCCGCCAAGACGGGTGTTGTCGGCCTGATGAACGTATTGGCGCAGGAAGGCGCGAAATACGATGTGCGGGTCAACACGCTGGCCCCCACGGCCGCCACGCGGATGACCGAAGGGTTGTTGCCCGCTGACGCGCTGGCGCTGCTGGCGCCGGAAACCATCACGCCGGGGCTGATGATGCTGGTCTGCGATGATGCGCCGACAAGGATGATCCTTGGCGCGGGTGCGGGCGCGTTCACCGAGACAAAGATCTATGAGACGGCAGGGGTCGCGCTGCAAGGCAATGACCTGACACCCGAAGGCGTGCTGGCAAACCTGTCCCGCATCCGCGACCCGCAGGGCCAGTCCGAGATGGCCAACGCCTTTGCCCAGACCCGCAAATATGCCCGCATGGCCGCCGCGGAACGCGGATTGCCAACCCCCTGGAACGAATAAAGGATACTCTCATGCGCGACGCCGTCATCGTCTCTACCGCCCGCACACCGATCGGCAAGGCCTATCGCGGCGCGTTCAACAACACCTCGGCACAGGCGCTGGCCGCGCATGCCATCCGCGCCGCGGTGGATCGCGCCGGGCTGGAGGGCCACGAGATTTCTGATTGCATCCTTGGTGCGGCGATCCAGCAGGGGTCCACGGGCGGCAACATCGGCCGTCAGGGCGCGATCCGCGCCGGGCTGCCGGTGACGGTGGCGGGCATGAGCCTGGACCGGCAATGCGCGTCGGGCATGATGGCAATCGCGACGGCGGCCAAACAGGTGATCCATGATGGCATGGATGTGGTGATCGGTGGCGGGGTCGAAAGCATTTCTCTGGTGCAGAACGACAAGATGCGCACCGATTGGCTGGCAGATCCTTGGACAAAGCAGAACAAGCCCGAACTGTACATGTCGATGCTGGAAACCGCTGAAATCGTCGCCGACCGCTATGGCGTGTCCCGCGCCGATCAGGATGTCTATGCCCTGCAATCACAGCAGCGCACGGCGATGGCGCAGCAGGCCGGGCGGTTTGACGCTGAAATCGTGCCGATCACTGTGACCATGAAGGTGCAGGACAAGGCTACCGGCGACATCAGCGACCGTCAGGTGACGCTGGAAAAGGACGAGGGCAACCGGCCTTCGACAAGCCTTGCGGACCTGCAGGCGCTGAACCCGGTGTTCAAGGGCGGGCGCACAATTCCCGCAGGGCAGTTCATCACCGCCGGCAACGCCAGCCAACTGTCGGATGGCGCGTCGGCGGCGGTGATCATGGAGGCAAAGGTCGCCGAAAAGCGCGGCCTGCAACCGCTGGGCCGCTACGTCGGCGTGATGGCGGCGGGCTGCGAACCGGATGAAATGGGCATCGGGCCGATTTACGCGGTGCCGAAACTGCTGGCCGCCCATGGTCTGACCATGGACGACATCGGGTTGTGGGAACTGAACGAGGCGTTTGCGTCCCAAGTCCTGCAATCCGCCCGCGTGCTGGGCATCCCGATGGACCGGCTGAATGTCGATGGCGGCGCGATTTCCATCGGCCACCCTTATGGCATGTCGGGCGCGCGGATGGTCGGTCATGCGCTGATCGAGGGCAAGCGGCGCGGCGTGAAATACGTGGTCTGCACCATGTGTGTGGGCGGCGGCATGGGGGCTGCGGGCCTGTTCGAGGTGCTGTGAGCCTGCCCTGCCCCCAAGCCCGGAGACGCCCATGACCCTTCCCGCGATCCTGCAACACCTGCGCCTGCCCGTGGTGGCGTCGCCCCTGTTCATCATCTCGAACCCCGATCTGGTGATCGCGCAATGCACGGCAGGCGTGGTGGGGTCGTTTCCGGCGCTGAACGCGCGCGAGGCGGACGGCGAACCGCCACTGCTGGAGGCGTGGTTGCGTCGCATCACTGAAGAACTGGACCGCTACAATCAGGCCAACCCCGACATGCCCGCAGCACCCTATGCCGTGAACCAGATCGTGCACCGATCCAATGCCCGGTTGGACCGCGACATCGAGATCTGCCACCGTTGGAAAGTGCCGATCTGGATCACGTCGCTGGGTGCGCGGGTCGAGGTCAATCAGGCAGCGCATGATTGCGGCGGCGTCACCCTGCATGATGTGATCACGAATACATTCGCGAAAAAGGCGATCGAAAAAGGCGCGGACGGGCTGATCGCGGTGGCGGCCGGGGCGGGCGGGCATGCGGGCGCGCAATCGCCGCTGGCGCTGATTTCAGAAATCCGGGCGTGGTTCGACGGGCCGCTGTTGTTGTCCGGCGCGATTTCCACCGGACGCAGCATTCTGGCGGCGCAGGCGATGGGGGCGGATCTGGCCTATATCGGTTCGCCCTTCATCGCGACGGTCGAGGCGAACGCGGTCGCGGCCTACAAACAGATGATCGTCGATAGCGGGGCCGAGGATATCGTCTATTCCAACCTGTTCACCGGGGTACATGGCAATTACCTGAAACCGTCGGTGCGGGCGGCGGGGATGGACCCGGACGCGCTGGAACAGTCCGACCCCAGCACGATGGATTTCGGCGCGGGGCGGCAAAAGCCGAAATCGTGGAAGGAAATCTGGGGCGCGGGTCAGGGCATCGGCGCGGTGCGTGACGTGGTCCCCGCCGCCGCGTTGATCGCACGGCTGACCGCCGAATACGTGCAGGCCCGCGCGGAATTCCGGAGCGTGGTCAATGCGTGAACTGTGGTTGATCCGCCATGCGCAGGCCAGTTTCGGCGCGGCGGATTACGACAAGCTGTCGGGTCTGGGGCATGACCAGTCACGCGCGCTTGGGCAGGCGCTGGCGCGGCTGGGGATGGTGCCCGACGCGGTGTTCATCGGCGCGCAGCGGCGGCACCGCGAGACCTGGGACGGGATCAACGCGGCGTTTGGTCTGGGCGAACCGGGGGTGCTGCCCGGGTTCAACGAGTTTGATTTCAAGGGCTTGCTGAACGCGCGCTATGCCGGCGAGGCGCGGCCCCATGACCTGCATTCCGACCGCAAGACGCATTTCAAGGCGTTGCGCGATACGGTGCTGGACTGGCAGGCGGGGCGCATCACTGACCCGCCCGAACCGTTTGATACCTTTGCCGGCCGGGTGCGCGATGCGCGCGCGCGGGCGGTTCAGGGCGGCGAAAAGGTGATGGTGGTCACGTCAGGCGGGGCGATCGGATTTTCGGTAGCGGAAGTGATGGGCGCGCCGGCAGATGCGATGATCCGGCTGCAATTGCAGATCAAGAATTGTGCCGTGACCCGGATCGTGGCCACATCGGGGGCTGAACACCTGTCCACCTTCAACGAGACGCCGCATATCGACTCGGACCACCCGCATTTTCTGACCTATAGCTGAGGCCACCATGACCCCCATCGCGTCAAACGCCGCCGCGCAACTGGATACCGACGCGGTGGCCCGCTGGCTGACCGCACATATGCCAGGGTTTCACGGGCCGGTGGTGGCGGAAAAATTCGCGGGCGGGCAGTCGAACCCGACGTTCCGGCTGACCGCGTCCTCCGGGTCTTACGTGCTGCGCCGCAAGCCGCCGGGGCAGCTGTTGAAATCCGCCCATGCGGTGGACCGCGAATTTCGGGTGCAGCGCGCGCTGGCCGGGTCGGATGTGCCGGTCGCGCAGGTGCATGTGCTGTGCGACGATGACAGCGTCATCGGGTCGATGTTCTATGTGATGCAAGAGGTGAAGGGCCGCCATTTTCCCGAACCCACGCTGGACGCGCTGACCACGGATGACCGCCGCCCGGTGATGGAGGAAATGACCCGCGTTCTGGCGGCAATCCATGACATCGACCTGACTGCACGCGGGCTGGCCGATTTCGGCCCCGAGGGGAATTATTACGAACGCCAGATCAGCCGCTGGACCAAGCAATACCGCGCCAGCGAGACGCAGCATGTCCCGGCGATGGAGGATCTGATCGTCTGGCTGAACGCGAACATGCCGCCGGACGACGGGCAACGCACGTTGGTGCACGGCGATTTCCGCATCGACAACCTGTTGTTTCGCGCGGACGGCCCCGCCTGCGCCGCCGTGCTGGATTGGGAACTGTCCACCACCGGACATCCGCTTGCCGATCTGGGCGCGGTGATCATGCAGTGGTCAATGCCTCCCGGCAACGAAGGGCGCGGGTTGCGCGGCATCGACCGCACAGCGATGGGGCTGATGACTGACGCGGAATTCATCGACCGTTATTGCGCACGGCGCGGGTTGCCGGGGATCGACCGGTTCGGGTTCTACCTCGCGTTCAACTTTTTCCGGATGGCTGCGATCATTCAGGGCGTGCTGAAACGCGCGCTGGATGGCAATGCATCGAACCCCGACCGCGCGCTGCGGTTGGGGACATTCGTGCCGGAATTTGCCAAGGCCGGGCTGTCGGCGGCGGGGCGCATGGAATGACCGATTTTCCGATGGAGCCGACCTATCCATGGCAGGATATGCTGGGGTTCACCGTCACCGGCTGGGGGCCTGACGTCGCCGAGATCACGTTGCCGCTGGCCGCGAAACACGGAAACCGGTATGGTATTCCGCATGGTGGTGTGCTGGCGTCGCTGCTGGATACCGCGATGGGGTTTGCGGGCTGCTATTCCGGCGATCCGGACAAGCCGATCCTTGCCATGACGCTTAGCATGACGACGAATTTCGTGGCTGTGTCGCGGGGTACCGTTCTGGTGGCCCAAGGACGCAGAACGGGCGGCGGGGCCAAGACGTTCTTTGCCGAGGCCACCGTGACCGACGACACCGGCGCGGTGATCGCGACGGCAACAGGCGTATTCCGCTATCGCAAGGGAGTGACGACATGACCGACACCATGCAGCGTATCATACTGGCCAGCCGCCCGACGGGCGCTCCGGAGCCTGCCAATTTCGCGCTGGACAGCGGGCCGATCCCGGTGCCGGGCGATGGCCAGATCGCGGTGCGGGTCACCGCATTGTCGCTGGACCCCTACATGCGGGGCCGGATGGATGATGCAAAATCCTACGCCGCACCGGTGCCGATCGGCGGCACGATGGAGGGCGGATCGGTAGGCCAGGTGACCGCGTCGAACAGCAAACATTTTGCTCCCGGCGATTGGGTGTTCGGCATGTTCGGCTGGGCGACGCATGCCGTGGCAGACGCGAAACTGTGCCGCAAACTGGACCCCGCCGTGCCGGTCAATACCGCGTTGGGCGTGCTGGGGATGCCGGGGTTCACCGGCTGGTTCGGGTTGACGGAATACGGGCGGCCCCGCGCGGGCGAAACCGTGGTTGTCGCGGCGGCGACCGGCCCGGTGGGCAGCATGGTCGGCCAGATCGCCAAGGCGGCGGGCTGTCGCGTGGTGGGGATTGCGGGGGGCGCTGACAAATGCGCGCTGGCGGTGACGGAATTCGGCTTTGACGCCTGTCTGGACCATCGCGCCTACGACGACGCCAAATCCCTGCGCGCCGCATTGCAGGCGGAATGCCCCAAGGGCGTGGACATCTATTTCGAAAATGTCGCCGGCAAGGTGCTGGAAGCCGTGCTGCCACTGATGAATGTCGGCGGGCGCATCCCGGTCTGCGGCATGATTTCGTGGTATAACGCAGGTGGTCTGGGCCTTAACGCGGGCGGAGACAAGGACCAGTTGCCGAAACTGTGGCGAACCATTCTGGTCAACCGCCTGCATGTGCACGGCTTTATCATTTCCGACCATTGGGCGCGGTTTCCGGAATTCATCGCCGCCGTCGCGCCGCAGGTCGCGGACGGCCGTTTGCGCTATGTCGAGGATGTGGCCGAAGGGCTGGCAGACGCGCCCGCAGCATTCATCGGAATGTTGCAGGGCCGCAACCACGGCAAGCAGATCGTGCGCGTCGGCTGACGCCATGCAGCGCGTCGGCTGACGCCTTGAAGTATGTCGGCCGAGCGCGCTGCCGCGTCGGATTCGGGATTGAACCGGCCACGAGGTGGGACTAGCGTGAAGAGGCTTCGGTTCTGGCGCGACAGCGTCGGATGAAAAGGGAACCGGGTGCGGGGCAGTTGCCCCCATTCCCGGACTGCCCCCGCAACTGTAAGCGGTGAGTGATGTCGGAATATGCCACTGCGGGGTCTTGACCCGCGGGAAGGCCCGGCAAAGCAGTGACCCGCGAGTCAGGAGACCTGCCGAGGTGATCACCATGTCCGGGCGCGGGGCGCGCCATGGGCTGCGGTTTTCCGTAGGGGTGACGTTCACCGTCTGCGGGGGCATTCCGTCCTTCGCCTGACATATCGACAGGTCAATCCCGGGCAATCCCCGGGCAATGAGGACGCATATGCGCACGAAACTATCCACCAGCATGCTGGCGCTGTTTGTCGCCACACCCGCCCTGATGACCGCCGCACTGGTGACACCGGCGCAGGCTCAGCAGCCGTTCCAGTTGGGAACAATCACGCTGTTTTCCAACCAGAACGCCAAAGCGGTCGCCCGCAGCGGCGCGACGGTCGAGGTCATCACCGATGCCGACGTAAAACGCGCGCGCGCCACCAGCTTTTCCGATCTGCTGGCCGAACAGCCCGGCGTGTCGTTGTCGCGCAATGGCGGGGTGCAGGCCGCAACGACGCTCCGCATCCGGGGCCTGAACACCAGTTACATCGGCGTGCGGATCGATGGCATCGACGTGACCGACCCGACGGGGCCGCAGAACGCCTTCAACTTCGGCGGACTGCTGACCGGCGGGTTCGGGCGCGCCGAGGTGCTGAAGGGCACGCAATCGGCGATCTACGGGTCGGACGCTATAGCGGGCGTGGTCAACCTGAAAACCTTTGTGCCCGATACCCCCGGCCTGTCCGGCCGCGCCAGTGCAGAGGTGGGCACCTACAACACCCTCAACCTCGGCCTCGGATTTGCCAATGTCACCGACCGTGGCCATGTTGCCTTGTCGCTGTCGCGCTATGAAACCGACGGATTTTCCGCCCGCGCGACCGACACCGAAGATGACGGGTTCGAAAAAACCGAGGCGCGGTTGGTGCTGGAACAGGACCTGACCGACCAGTTGCGGTTCGGTCTGTCGGCGCTGTGGTCCACCGAAGAAGGCGGGTTCGACAATTCCTCCGTCGATCCGTCGGGCATCTTTACCCAGGATCGGCGCGGCGCGCGCGCGTTCCTGCGCTGGACCGGCGATGTCGTCACGCATGAATTTGCGCTATCGCGGTTTGACACCGAACGCACCTCGGTGCCGGGGTTCAGCAGGGTGTTCACCGGCGAACGCAGCACGGCGGAATACAAGGGCATCGTCACGATCAACGCAGCGACCACGCTGACCTTTGGTGGCGACGCCACGCGGGAAACCGCACAGATCGACGCGACCGGCTATGGTGCCGACGAATGGGGACTGTTCGCCGAACTGGACTATGCCGCATCCGATGCGCTGGACCTGACGGTATCGGCGCGGCACGACAACTCCGGCGATTTCGGCGGCTTTACCTCGGTGCGCGGGTCATTGGCCTGGAGCATCCGCGAAGACCTGATCTTGCGCGCCAATGCAGGCACGGGCCTGCGCGCTCCATCGCTGTTTGAACGGTTCAGCGCGTTCGGCAATCTGTCGCTGGTGCCCGAGGAAAGCCGGGGCATCGACCTTGGCATCGAAAAGCGGCTGGGCGGCGATGATTTCATCAAGGCGACGCTGTTCTATAACGAAATCGACAACCGCATCGGATTTGGCGCGGCGACCTTTGTGCAGGTAGCCGGCGCCACGGTCAGTCAGGGTCTGGAACTGTCGGGGCGAAAGGCACTGAACGACCGGCTGTCGGTCTGGGGCAACTACACCCTGACGGATGCCGACACGAATGGCACCTCATTACTGCGCGTGCCACGGCATGATGTGGTTCTGGGGGTGGACTATGCGATGACCGACCGGTTGTCCGGGCAGATGAGCCTGCAGTACATTTCTGATCGCGCTGATCTGGACTTTTCGACCTTCCCCGGCACAGCTGTGATCATGGGTGCGACCACGCTGGTCAATCTGGGTGTCGGCTATGCACTCAGCGATACGGCGGACGCCTTTTTGCGGCTCGAAAACCTGACCGACCAGCGCTATCAGACCGCTTTCGGGTTCAATTCCGCGGGTCGGACGGTGATGTTCGGTGTGCAAGCGTCGTTCTGATCTGATGGCGCTGGCCCTTGTGGTGACTGCGGTCTTCACAGGGGCCATGGCCGCGGCCGACACGCCTGAACGGGTCGTGTCGGTCAACCTGTGTACGGATCAGCTGGCGCTGGCGCTGGCAGATCCGGGCCAGATGGCGGCGGTGTCGGCGCTGGCATTTGATCCGGGCTACGGCGTCACGGTGCCGGCAGGCGTGGCGCGGATCACCGGTCAGGCCGAAGAAGTGCACGCCCTGTCCCCCGATCTTGTGCTGGCGGATAGCTATTCGCGCACGGCGATGGTCGGGATGTTGCGCCGTCTTGGCCACCGGGTCGAAGTGTTTCCCCCCGCCGCATCGCTGGACGATATCCGCGCCAACCTGTTGCGGATGGGCGATCTGCTGGGTCATCGGGCGCGGGCAGACGCGCTGGTCGCGCAATTCGACGCCGGGTTGGCGGCGTTGCAGGACGGCGGGCGGCGGCCGCGCGCCGCGCTGTGGTTTGCCAATGGCTATGCGCCGGGACCCGCGTCGCTGGCAGGACAGATACTTGATGCCGCCGGGTTCGCCAATGTGGCGGTCGAGGCGGGGATTTCCGGGACCGGATTCCTGTCGCTGGAACAGCTTGCGCTGCTGGCCCCCGAGGTGATCGTGACCGGGCAGACCGCGCGGGGCGCATCGCGGGCCGAGGATATCCTGCGCCATCCCATCGTCGCCGCGCTGAACCACGCGCCGATCGCCCCGGTGGCGGATCGCGACTGGGTTTGCGGTACGCCCGATGTGTTGCGCGCCATCGCCGGGCTGGTCACGGTGCGGCGGGGGCTGGCGCCATGAGGGTTTACGCGGTCCTGGCCGCTTTGGTCGCGGTGCTATTTGTGCTGTCGCTGGCGACGGGTCCGGCGGGGTTTGCAGTGTTGTGGGACCGCACCGGGCCGCTGCCGCTGATCCTGTGGGAAATCCGGTTGCCGCGCGCCATTCTGGCGGCGGTCATCGGCGCGGGGCTCGGGTTGGCGGGGGCCGCGATGCAAGGGTTTCTACGCAACCCGCTGGCGGAACCGGGTGTGCTGGGCGTGTCGGGCATGGCGGCGCTGGGGGCGGTGCTGACGATCCATCTGGGTCTGGCGGCGGCGGTGCCGTTCGCCTTGCCGGTGGCGGCGCTGACAGGGGCGATGCTGGGCGTCGGGCTGATCCTGCTGCTGGCGGGGCCGCGCAGCGGGTCGGTGACGCTGATCCTGGCAGGGGTGGCCATTTCGGCGTTGGCGGGCGCGATGACGGCGCTGGTGCTGAACCTGGCGCCGAACCCCTGGGCGGTCAGCGAGATCGTGTTCTGGATGATGGGGTCGCTGGCGGACCGGTCGTGGGTGCATGTGACGCTGGCGGTGCCGTTCATCGTGGCGGGATCGGTGGTGCTGCTGACGCAGGGGCGGGCGTTGGACGCGCTGACGCTGGGCGAGGATGCGGCGCAGTCTCTTGGTGTGCGGTTGCCGCGCCTGCGGCTGGCGCTGGTACTGGGCACGGCGGCGGTGGTGGGCGCGGGCGTGGCGGTGGCCGGAGCCATAGGTTTCATCGGGCTGGTGGTGCCGCATCTGTTGCGCCCGCTGGTCGCCGCAAGGCCGGGTGCATTGCTGCCGCTGGCAGGGCTGGGCGGCGCAGCGCTGTTGCTGACGGCAGATGTCGCGGTGCGGGTGGTGTTGCCGTCGGGTGATCTGAAGCTGGGCGTGCTGACTGCGCTGGTCGGTGCGCCACTGTTCCTGCGCCTGATCTGGCAGATGCGGCGGGGGCTGGCATGAACTTGTTATCACTTGACAATCTTACAGTGCGGCGCGGCGGTTGCCCGGTGGTGGATCACGTGTCGCTGACCGTGGGGCCGGGCGAGGTGGTGGGCCTGATCGGTCCCAACGGCGCGGGCAAGACCACGTTGATGCGCGCGGCTCTGGGGCTGATCGCTGCAACGGGCACATCGTCGCTGCTGGCGCTGTCCGCGCCGGACCGCGCGCGCGCGGCGGCGTGGCTGCCACAGACGCGCGATATCGCCTGGCCGATGGCGGTGGCGGCGGTGGTGGGTCTGGGCCGCCTGCCGCAGGGCGACGGGGCCACGCCGCAGGGCCGGGCGGCCGTCACCACGGCGCTGGCGCAGATGGACCTGACCGGGTTCCGTGACCGGCCCGCCACGGAACTGTCCGGCGGCGAACAGGCCCGCGTACTGATCGCGCGCGCTGGCGCAGGACGCGCCATTGCTGCTGGCGGATGAACCGGTAGCGGGGCTGGACCCGGCGCATCAGATTGCCACAATGCAGGTGTTCGGCGATCTGGCGCGGCAGGGCCGCGCGGTACTGGTGTCGCTGCATGATTTGGGGCTGGCGGCGCGGTTCTGCACCCGTCTGGTCTTGCTGGCGGGCGGGCGGGTGGTGGCCGAAGGCGCGGCGCTGGACGTTCTGACGCCGGCACGGCTGGCCAATGTGTTCGGCATCACGGCGCATCTGTCACAAGGCCGCGATGGCGTGATATTCCAGCCGCTGGAGGTGGTGCGATGATCCCGTCGCGGCGCAGGTCAAAGGGGTGGGACTACAGATGAGGCGCGGGCTGGAAACCCTCGCCTTCTGGTCGTTGTCCATCGCCGGGCATCTGGCGGTGTTCGTGGTGATCGGCGGGCTGTCGCGGCAGGACCCGGCGGCGGGTCAGCCACCCGAACAGGCGTTGGCCGCAGCCATGCCGGTCGCACTGATAATGATGCCGGCTCTGTCGGACGACCCGCCCGATGCCGGCACCGCCGCGCCCAGCTTGTCCCCGCCAGAGGCGCCGCAGATGGCAGAGGCGCCCGATCTGCCGCCCGCCGCGCCGCCGGAGCCATCCGCCCGGCCGGACCGGCCGGACCGGCCCGCAATTCCGGCAGTATTCGACAGTGTTCCGACGGTGCAGGCAACGGCCCCCCCGCCACCGCCCGCATTACCCCCGAAGCCCGCCATTGACGCCGTCCGCGCCGCCCCGCCAGAGCCCGCGCCGAAGGTGCCGTCGCCGGTCGCCAAGGCAAAGCCGGCAGTGACGGCAACCGCGACGGCAAAACCATCGGCAACGGCGAAACCGCGGGCCGACATAAACACGTCTAAAGCGGCTGCAACGCCTGCCGCCGCCGCGCCGCAGGGTGGTGCGGCATCAAAGGCGCTGCTGGCGACCTGGGGCAAGGGGATCATGTCGGCGCTGGCACGGCAATCCGTGCGCGGGCGCGATATACCCAAGGGCACGGTGACGCTCGCATTGAACATCGATACCGCGGGGCGGCTGGTCTCTGCCCGGGTGGCGCGCACATCGGGCCATGCCGTGCTGGATCAGGCAGCCCTGTCGGCGGTCGGGCGCGCGCGGTTTCCCGCCGCGCCCAAGGGCATGCCGCCGGGGCGGCACGCGTTTACCCTGCCGGTCGCCAGCCGCTAGATCAGACCTTCTTCGGTCAGCACCTTGCGCGCGACGCGGAAACATTCCAGCGCCTGCGGCACACCACAGTAAATGCCCACCACATGGATTGCGGCGCGGATCTGATCCGGGGTCACCCCGTTGCGGATCGCGCCACGGCAATGGATTTCCCATTCGTGCATCTTGCCCAGGGCACCCAGCATCGACAGGTTCATCAGGCTGCGCGTTTTGGCATCGATCGCCGCGTCGCCCCAGCCGAAACCCCAGCACCAGGCCGTCATCGCTTCTTGAAACGGGCGGGTGAAATCGTCGGCAGCGGCCAGATTTGCCGACACATAGGCGTCGCCCAGCGTTGCCTTGCGTTGGGCCAAGCCCTTTTCGAACAGTGTATCGTCCATGCTGTGTGCTCCTGTTGGGTGGGAACAGTCTATCTGGCGGGCCGGCGTTGGCCAGATGCAACGCGCCGACCCCGGGCCCGATACGCTGGCGGCAAACCTGCGGGCGACATGGCATTTTCATCAAATCCTTGGTAGTAAGTGCGGCCCGACCCAGCAGATTAACCCGATGATCACGCAAGACCGGCACGCTGTTCGCTGTGGGTCAGCATAACGATGGGAATGGGCATGTCGGCCAGCGGCAGTGTCATGCGCAATCTGGGCGGGGCGGCGGGTTTCGGTGAACTCGCGGTGCCGCGCAGCGATGACGGCAGCCTGCGCATCAACGCTACCGCAGTGTTTCAGGGCGGGCTGACGTGGTTCGGCACCCATCATGCGGCCGATGCGATCTGGATCAATACCAATGGCACGATCAGTTTCGGGGCGGCGTTCGGCGGGTATCGCACCTTGGGCGCCGATCTGCCGGGGCGTGATGTCATCGGGGCGTTCTGGGGCGATGTAGACACCAGAATCGACGGCGAAGGGGCCGAAAGCGGCCAGATCTGGGTCGATCTGGACAGCGCCGCCGACCAGATGACCGTGACCTGGGCCGATGTGGGGCGCTATCGTTACGACGCCACCGCGACGAACCTGTTTCAGGTCCAGATCACGGATCGCGGTGGCGGCAATTTCGACCTGACGCTGCGCTATGAACGCATCGACTGGGATTTTGGCAGTGCCGACGATGACGGCGGCGCGGTGGCGTTTCTGTCGGGGGCGCGGTTGGGGCCGCGGGTCAACCTTGGCCCGGCGCTGACACTGGACACCATCACCGGCAACGGCGGCGCGGCGGGGTTGTGGCAGTGGGAATTTCGCGGCGGCACCACGGCGGGGTTTCGCCCGGCCACCGGCCTGATCCGCGACGGCACGCCGGGGGCTGATGTGCTGACCGGCGGTGCGGGCAATGACCTTTTGCGCGGTGGTCCGGGGTCGGATGTGTTGCGCGGAGAAGATGGCGACGACTGGCTGGAAGGCGGCGACGGCACCGACACGCTGAACGGCGGGGCGGGCAATGACACCCTGCGCGGCGGGACGACGGATCAGGATCTGCGCGACGTCGCCTATGGCGGCGACGGCAACGACAATATCGACGGCGGCTATGGCAACGACCTGCTGTATGGCGGCAACGGCGACGACATTCTGACCGGCGGGTTCGGTGCCGATGAACTGTTCGGTCAGGAAGGCAACGATACCCTGTCGGGCGAGGCGTTTTCCGATGTGCTGTTTGGCGGCGCGGGCAATGATTTCCTGAATGGCGGATTCGGGTCCGACCGGTTGAACGGCGGGACCGGTGCCGACCGGTTCTATCATCTGGGCATCGCGGATCACGGGTCGGACTGGATACAGGATTACCGCGCCGCCGAAGGCGATATTCTGGTCTGGGGCGGTGGCACGGGTGCCCCGGCGACAGCTGCGGATTTTCAGGTGAATTACACCGAAACCGCCAATGCCGGGGTCATCGGAATAGCCGAGGCTTTTGTGATCTATCGGCCGACGGGCCAGATCCTGTGGGCTCTGGTCGATGGGGCGGACCAGTCCGAAATCTGGTTGCGGATCGGCACCGGCGTTCACGACATCGGTTAGAGTGACAAGGCCCTGCGATGTCTGGGCCGGGTTGCATCACGACACAGGCTGCATCACGACACCGCGAATTACGACACCGCTAATTACGACACGGGCGACCTGCGCCCGGACCGGTCATTTGCGGTAGTAATCGCGGTACCACGCTACGAACCGGGCGACGCCATCGCGGAAATCGGTTTGCGGACGGTAGCCGGTCAGCGTCTGCAACAGCGTCGCATCGGCCCAGGTGGCCGGCACGTCACCCATCTGCATCGGCATGAAGTTGCGGATGGCCTTTTGGCCCAGGCTGTCTTCCAGCGCGGCGATGAAATCCAGCAGCCGCACCTTTTCGGAATTGCCGATATTGACCACGCGGTAGGGCGCAACGGGCGACAGGCTGTCACCGGCGGGGACCACGCCATCGGCGGGGCGCACAGGGGCTGCGTCGATCAGCAACCGGATTCCGCGCACCAGATCATCGACGTAGGTGAAATCGCGGTACATCTCGCCGTGATTATAGATGTCGATGGGACGACCCGCCAGAATCGCCTCGGCACACTTGAAATACGCCATGTCGGGCCGGCCCCACGGGCCATAGACCGTGAAAAACCGGAACATCGTTACCGGCAGGTTCCACAGATGGGCATAGGAATGGCCCATCGCCTCGGTCGCCTTTTTGGTCGCGGCATAAAAGGTCATCGGCGTGTCGGCCTTGTGCGTTTCGGCATAGGGCATCACATCATTCGCCCCGTAAACCGAGGACGTCGACGCCATCAGCAGATGCCGCACGCCGACCTCGCGCGCGGCCTCCATCACGTTGAAGGTGCCGATCAGGTTGGCGTTCAGATAGGCGCGGGGATTTTCGATGGAGTAGCGTACACCGGCCTGCGCACCCAGATGCACGATCACGTCGGGGGCAAAATCGCGTACAGTCTGCATGACCCGCGCGTCATCCTCCAGCCAGGCTTCTGTCGCGGTGAAACCCGGCGATTGCAAAAGAATCGCGTGGCGGCGATGTTTCAGCGCGACGTCGTAATAATCCGTCAGCGCGTCAAATCCGTGCACCGTCGCGCCTTCGGCCAGCAACAACCGCGCTAGGTGAAACCCGATGAACCCCGCCGATCCGGTGATGTAGACACGCATAGCCGGTACCTTTCGGGGTTAGATCGCACCGATCTTGTCGCGGTTGACGTCGATCCAGTCCTGCAGGGCCGCGTCGGTCATCCAGTCGGTGTTGTTGTCACTGGAATAGACGAAATCCTCGGGGACCGGGGTGCCATCCTTGATCCGGTAGGGATCAGCGGCCCAATTGTGGATCGCCGGCAAAATCTTGAAATGCTCTGCATATTCGTAGGTATAGGGTGCGTCTTCGATGCCGACCATCTGCTCGTGCACCTTTTCGCCGGGGCGGATGCCGACGATGTCCTGCCGCGCGTTGGGCGCGATCACGCGGGCCACATCGGTGACCTTCATCGACGGGATCTTTTTCACATAGATTTCGCCACCCACCATGTCGGCAAAGGCGTGCCAGACCAGATCGACGCCCTGTTCCAGACTGATCATGAAACGCGTCATGCGCGCATCGGTGATCGGCAGCACGCCGGTATCGCGGATCGACATGAAAAACGGAATGACCGATCCGCGCGACCCCATCACGTTGCCGTAACGGACCACGGAAAACCGCGTGCGGTGTTCGCCGGAATAGGAATTGCCCGCGACGAACAGCTTGTCCGACGCCAGTTTCGACGCGCCATACAGGTTGATCGGGCTGGACGCCTTGTCGGTGGACAGGGCGACAACCTTTTTCACGCCCTTGTCGATGCAGGCGTCGATCAGGTTCATCGCGCCCATCACGTTGGTCTTGATGCATTCGAACGGATTGTATTCGGCCGTCGGCACGATTTTCGTCGCCGCCGCGTGCACCACGTAATCGACCCCGTCCAAGGCGCGGTACAGCCGGTCGCGGTCGCGCACATCACCGATGAAAAACCGCAGGCGGGTTTCGCCTTCGAATTTCTTGGCCATTTCCCATTGCTTCATCTCGTCACGCGACAGGATGATGATCTTTTTCGGATTGTGGCGGGCCAGGGTCATCGGGACAAAGGCGTTGCCAAAAGACCCGGTGCCGCCGGTGATCAGGATCGTGGAATTTTCAAGCATCAGGTTTCCGCCGTATCAGGGGACGTTTCGGGGACGGTCGGGCGCCGCAATCAAGCGACCGACCGCGTTTCATTGCACTTCTTGCAGCACGCGCATCCTGTCAAGACCATGCATCAGGATTTGGGCCCACCAGCCGCGCCGACCGCCGCGTTAGGCATTTGGCAATCGCCATGGCCAAGCCTGCGCACATCGCAGGACAATCCCCGGGGGCCCCATGTCAGACCAATCGACCTTGTTATCACTGCCCTACATCATGCCTGCGCAGGCACAAAAACACCTGACGCATAACGAGGCGCTGCGCACGCTGGACACGCTGGTGCAACTGTCTGTCGCCAGCGCGTCGGTGGCGGTGGCGCCGGGTGCGCCCGCGTTGGGCACGCGGTACATCCTGCCTGCGGGGGCGGCGGGAGGGTGGGCCGGTCAGGCCACAGGCACGCTGGCGGTGTTCGAGGATACCGGCTGGGCCTTTCTGACGCCGCGCGTCGGCTGGCTGGCGTGGGTGGTGGATGCGGGCGCGTTGCAGGTCCATGACGGCGCGGGCTGGATTGCCGCGACCGCTGGCGCCGATCTGCAAAACCTGACGCAATTGGGCATCAATGCTGCCGCCGATGCCACCAACCGTCTGGCGGTGTCGGCGGCGGCCACGCTGTTGACCCATGCAGGGGCGGGCCATCAGGTCAAGGTCAACAAGGCGCAGGCGGCCGATACCGCCAGCCTGCTGTTTCAAACCGGATTTTCGGGCCGCGCCGAAATGGGCACCGCCGGGACGGATGATTTCCAGATCAAGGTCAGCGCGGATGGCGCGACCTTTTCCGACGCGGTCAGGATCATCGGAGCGACCGGGCGGGTCGAACTTGCGGCGCCAGTGGTGTTGCCGGAATTGAACGCGACACCGGTGCCGCCGACGGCCGGGCGCATCGCGATCTATGCGCGGAACCGGGCCGGGACGGGATGGCTGGATGTGCAAAGCCCTTCGGGACGGCATTTTCCACTGCAGCCGCATTTCGGGGTCAACCGCATCGCGACGTGGTCGCCATCGATCAACACGACGATCAACAGCAACGGCATGCCGCGCACCGCGGTTGGCACGGCCGCGACCCCGACGCTGGCCACGACAAACCTTGCGGCCTCGATGCGCCGCTGGCGCATGACCTCTGCCGCAACCGCCGGGGCCGTCGCAGAAGAACGCGCGGCAAGCTGGGTCTGCTGGCTCGGCAATGCAGATGGTCTGGGCGGGTTTACCTATGTCAACCGGCTGTCGCTGGCCACGCTGCAACCAACCGGCGCGGGATTTTTCGGGCTGATCGGATCGACTGTGGCGCTGGCAACCAATCTGACGCTGGCGGCGGTCGTCAACGCCATCGGCATCGGGTTCGACCGCGGGACGCATGCCAATTGGCAGATCGTTCACAACGACGGCACGGGCGCGCCAACCCTAATCGATCTGGGTGCGGCGTTCCCGGTCGCCAGCACGACCAATGTCGTGACGCTGTACATCGCCGCCGCCCCGAACGGGACAGAGGTGGGATTGCGTGTCGTCGAAGAGGGATCCGGCGCAGTCGCCGAGGCCACGCTCACCAGTGACCTGCCCGCCGCGACACAGTTTCTAAGCCCGCGAAACTACCTCAACAACGGCAGCACCGCCGCCGCTGTCGCCTATGATTGTTCGGGGGTCTATGTCGAAACCGACTTTTGATCTTTGCCGGCCGCGGTAGCGCATGGTCATTGCATCGAACGGCCCGGTTCCTGCGACCGGGCCGCATCAGGCAACACCAGCGTCGTGGCAACATCACCTTGCACCCGATGGGTCGTTCGGGCGCGCCCGCGATGGGACAGGAAATCATCCTTGTCCGCCCGCATGAAACGGGACCATCGCGGCCATGACCCTAAATTCAAGCCCGTTCGCCCGGAAATACCACGCCATCCATCAATTTTCGTGCCGTGCGCGGGATCGCCGCTTGCCGTACCGCGCCGTCCACCAGATCGGCGATCACCGTCATTTCGCCCGTGGGATGTTCCACCGCCAACCGCTTGCGCGCGCCATCAGGCACCACGGCGACCGCCGCGGCGGGCGAACCGGGCAGCAGCGCCGCCGTCGCCACGCTAACCGCGCCCAGCACGCCGATGGCGTCATGGCATTTGTGCGGAATGAACGTGCGCGTCAGCAATGCACCACCCGCGCGCGGCGGGGCCACCAGCGTCAGTTTCGGCACCGATGCATCGCGCACATCGCCAAGGTTCATCAGCGGTCCGGCCTGCAACCGGATCGCCTCTAGCCGCGCGCGCAAGTCTGCGTTTGCCTCTAGATAAGCGGGGGCCTCACTGCCTGTGATCCCCAGATCGGCGGCGCGCATCACCACGACGGGCATGCCGTTGTCGATCAGCGTGCAGGCTACGCCGTCGATCACATCCACCGCGCGCGCCGTCGGCAGCAGCGCGCCACAGGTTGACCCGGCAGTGTCCAAAAAGGTCAGCGGCACCGACGCGTGATGCCCCGGCACGCCGTCGATCCGCGCCGCGCCAGAGTAACTGACGCGGCCCCCCGGCGTTGCCACCTCGGCGACCGCCACCTGCCCGGTGTTGACCATGTGGATGCGCACGGTCGTGAGGCCGTCCTGCGCCGCCACCAGCCCGCGTTCGATGGCAAAGGGGCCGACACCCGCAAGGATATTCCCGCAATTCTGTTTGTCCGTGACCACAGCGCGATCCACGAACACCTGCAAAAACAGTTAATCGACATCGGCATCGCCGCGCGTCGCGGGCCCCACTACCGCCACTTTGGAGGTCAGCGGATCGCCCCCGCCCATACCGTCGATCTGGCGCGGATCAGGCGAGCCCATCACGCCCAACAACAGCCGGTCCCGCGCGCTCCGGTCAGCGGGCAGATCAGCGTCAAGGAAATAGCCGCCCTTCGACGTGCCCCCACGCATCCACATGCAGCTGATCCCATCTGACATGGCCCGTTCCCTATTCTGCCTCGACTGTGCTGCGGTCACACATACCGCAGCCCCTTTTGCGCCAGCCGATCACGCATCTGATACATGTCCAGCCCCAGTTCGCCTGATGCCAGCAGCACGCGCTTGGCTTCTTCTGCCGCCACGCGGGCCTCGGCGGCGGCCAGCACGGTTGCGGCCTCAGCCATCGGCACCACGCAGACGCCGTCATCATCGGCCACGATCACGTCGCCCGCGTTGACCAACGCCCCGGCACAGACCACTGGCACGTTGACCGATCCAAGCGTTTCCTTGACCGTGCCCTGCGCGCTGATGCATTTCGACCAGACCGGAAAACCCATCTGTGTCAGGTCACGCACATCGCGCACGCCGGCGTCGATGATCAGCCCGCGACAGCCGCGCGCGAGGGCCGATGTTGCCAGCAGATCGCCGAAATAGCCGTCATCGCAGGGGCTGGTCGGGGCCAGCACCAGAATATCGCCGGGACGCACCTGTTCCATCGCCACATGTAGCATCCAGTTGTCGCCGGGCGGGGCGGATATCGTCACCGCTGACCCGGCGATCCGTGCCCCCCCATAGATCGGGCGCAGCCGCGACCCTATCAACCCGCACCGCCCCATCGCTTCGTGCACCGTGGCCACGCCGCAGACGGCCAGCCCGTCGATCAACGCCTGCGCCGCGCGCATCACCTGCGTGACGACCACACCCATCACAACGCATCCACGGTGCGCGGAAAGACCGACTGGAACGCTTCGGCATAGGCACAGGCGCGACCGCTAGCTTGCCCACCGGAATTGCGGGTGAAATGGTTGGCGCGGTTTTGCGCCACGCGGGTGTAATAATCCCACAGATGTTCTTGGCCGGCCATGCATTCGATGGCGGAACGCTTGCGGTCCCAGACCGGCGTGATGTCGAGGAACGTATCAGGTTTCCACCCCATCTGTTCGGTCTGATGCGGTTCGAACAGATAGACCTGCGGCGCGCCCAGCACCTTTTGCCCCGGGTTATGGCCCCAGGCCTGCGCGGTGGAACGGCATTCCAGCACCATCTGCGTGGTGTTCATGTGGTCGGAATTATAGGGGTCGTATTGCGAATGGGACATCATGAAGGATGGCTGCACAGCGCGGATCACGTCGACGATGCGGTCGCGGGCGTCGCGGGTGAAATCCAGCGGGTAATCGCCCAGATCGAAAAACTGGATGTCATGCACGTTCAGCGCCTTTGCAGCGGCTTCGGCTTCTTTGCGTCGTTCGGTTTTCACGCGGTCGAGTGTCATGCCGGGCTGGCGCCACAGTTTCGCGCTTTCACCGCGTTCGCCGTAGGACAGGCAAACCACGGTAACGTCATAGCCCAGCCCCTGATGCAGCGCGATCGCCCCACCTGCGCGCCAGACGAAATCCGCGGAATGCGCCGAGATGATCAGCGCGGTCTTGGTGTCGGTTATGGTCAAACCTCTTGGTTATGCCTTGGCTTTGGCGGGCGCGGAGCCTGCCTCCAGAATGCTGCGCGCATATTCGGCAGAGGCCGTGATGCCGCCCAGCGGAAAGATGTGGACGCCTGCAATCAGGCTGGCGGGGTCGCGGGCGACATGCGCGGCCAGCCCCGACAACACCACATCGGGTTCAAACGGCAACAGCAGCGTCGTCAGATCGCGCGCGCGTTTCTGCAATACCGCCAGCGACGGGCCAACCCCGCAGGCGATGGCGAATTTGACCAGCGTTTGCAGTTTCGTGGGCCCGGCGACGCCGACGTGGATGGGCAGGCGTACCCCCGCGTCGCGCAGCCGGTCGGCCCAGGCGATCACGGGCGCGGCGTCAAAGGCGAATTGCGTGGCCATCGCCATCGCCGCATCGGTGCGTTCCGAGAACGCCCGTTTCCATGCCGCGGCCTCGTCCACCAGACGGTTGCCGCCATCAGCGTCGATGTCGCGGTTACCTTCGGGATGGCCGGCGACATGCAGATGCGTGTACCCGTGTCGGTCGAACAACCCGGTATCCAGCAACTGCATGGAACTGTCGAAATCGCCCACGGGCTGTTTCGATCCGCCCGCCAGCACCAGCGCCTGTGACACGCCCGCCTCATTGGCGTAGCGGCCCAGCCATTGGTCCAGCGTGGCGTGGTCAGTGACGAGCCGGGCGGGCACATGCGGCATCGCGGCGAACCCTTCGTCGGTCAGACGGCGCGCGGTGGCCAGCATGTCGTCGATCGGCGTGCCTTCGATATGGGCGACATAGACACGGGTGCCGGGCGGCAGGATCGCGCGGAAATCGTCGATCTTGACAGCGGTGCGGGGCATCACCTCGATCGAATAGCCGCGCAGGAACCCGGCGATGGACGGATCGCGGGCGGTGTCCTTGCGGAAGTCCAGGATGGCCATGGGCGCGGTTCCTTAGCGGTTGGTCGGCGGGGTGCCGTGGGTGTGGAAGGTGTCGATGGTTTTCAGGCCCCAGGCCTGACCCTTTTTGCGGTCGGTTTCGGTCCAGCATACCGCCTGCCAGTCGGGGTCCAGAATCAGCCGCGCGCCCGCGTTGGCGAGTTCAACGCGATTGCCGGCGGGTTCCCAGACATACAGGAAAAACGTGCCTTGGATCGCGTGCTTGTGCGGGCCGGTTTCGATATGGACACCGTTTTGCAGGAAGATATCGGCGGCGCGCAGGATATCCTCGCGCTGGTCGGTGGCATAGGTGACGTGATGCAGGCGCGCGGTGCCGCCCGAGTGATCTTCGGTGCAGGCCAGATCATAGGTCTTGTTGTTGATGGTGAACCACGCGCCGCCGATGCGGCCGTTGTCCAGCTGGATATATTCCGTCACGCGGGACCCCAGACAGGTTTCCATGAAACGGCGGAATTCGCTGACATCCGACGCCAGCAAGTTCAGGTGGTCGATCCGGCGCGGCGCGGCCCCGGTGAACGCCGAGGCGGTGTTTTTCAATGCAGGCGTGCCCGCGCCCTGACCCCGGAATTTCACCGTTTCGTGATATATTTCAAAGATATGGCCGAACGGATCCTCGAACCGGAATGCGCGGCCATGGCCTGCATCGCCGTCGGTCCAGCCATGCACGGTGTAACCCGACGCCTCGACCACGGCCACGCGCCGCGCCAGTGCCTCGGGGGATGCAGCGCGATAGCCAATGTGGCCGACGCCCGTGGTGTGGTGGCGCGTCAGTTTCAGCGAATGGAATTCATAGTCATCCCAAGCCCGCAAATACGCGCTGTCGGCGTCCTGCCCGGACAGTTTCAGGCCATAGACCCGGGTAAAGAAATCAAGACTCTCATCGAAACGGTCGGTATAGACCTCGACGTGGCCCAGATGCGCGATGTCGTGACAGGTTTCCATGGGATGCCTCAGTTGAACATGGTGTCGGGCGGGAAAAGCGAGATCTGCGGGAACACGATCAGCAGCAACAACGTGACCAGCATCGCCACCCAGAACGGCAGCACGCCTTGAAATATGCGGCCCAGCGGCACGCCCGGGGCCACTGATTTGACCACGAACACGTTCAGGCCGACGGGGGGCGGAATCAGTCCCATTTCAAGGGTCAGTACCACCAGAACTCCGAACCAGATCGGGTCGATGCCCAGCGCAACGATGACCGGAAAAAAGATCGGCAGGGTCAGCACCAGCATGGCGAAACCTTCGAGGAAACAGCCAAGTATCAGGTAGATCACCATGATCACCGCCAGCGTGCCATAAACGCCAAGGTTCAAGGCCGCCATCGCCTCGCCCACCGCCGTGGGAATGTGGCTCAGCGCCAGAAACGGGTTGATCATGTGCGCCGCAATCAGGATCAGCATGACTGTGGCCGTGGTGATGATGCTGTCGCGGCCCGCTTCGCGCGTTGCCGCAAGGGTCATCCGCCCGGTCAGTGCGCCATAGACCATGACCAGCGCCGCACCGACACCGGCCGCTTCCGGCGGACTGAAGAATCCGCCATAGATGCCGCCGATGGTCGCCGTTACCACCCCCAGAATGGGGATTGCCCCCACCAGAGCGCGGCCTTTTTCAGCCAGAGTGGTGATTGGGCCGGGCGCGCCGAATTCCGGCCAGATCCAGCACAGGATCGCCATCACCAGCATGAACATCGCCAGCAGCAACAGCCCCGGCAGAACGCCAGCCAGAAACAGCCGTCCGATGCTTTGTTCGGTCAGGATCGCATAGATGACAAACCCGGTTGACGGCGGGATCAGGATGCCCAGCGTGCTACCCGCCGCGACCACGCCGGTGGGCAGCCGCGTGTCGTAATTGAACCGGTCCATCTGCGCCAGACTGACCTTGCCCATCGTCAGCGCCGAGGCGACCGACGACCCCGACAGCGCCGCAAACCCGCCGCAGCCGATCACCGTGGCATGGGCCAGCCCGCCGCGCACGCGGCCGACTAGCGCATAGGCCGCGTCATACAAGGCGCTGCTCATGCCGGTGAAACTGGCGACATTGCCCATCGGGATGAACACCGGCACCACGATCAATTCCGGGTTGGATGCCAGGGTGAACGTCTCGGATGCAAGAAGTCCCATGGCGGCGTTCCAGCCGTTCAGCACCCAGATGCCGACAAAGCCCACAAGGAACATCGAAAAAGCCACCGGGATGCGAAATGCCAGCAGGACCAGAAGGATGCCGATCCCGAGTGTCCCGATTTCACCGCCGGTCATGGGTCAAACTCCGGGTTCGCGTCGCACATCGCGCCGCAGAAAGGTCAGCTCGACGGCCCGCAGGATCATCCCGGCCGCAGCCATCAACGCAAATCCGCACAGCGCCCACTGAAACCACGCCTTGGGCCAGCGCATCAGATTGGTGCACAGGTTCAGCATCTGGCTGAGTTTCGCACTTTCCCAGACCGCAATTGCGATCATGGTGAATATCAGCGCACCCAGCAGGGCGGCTGCTATATCGATCGCGCGGTTCAGCCAGTCGGGAAACCAGTGTTCCAGCAGGTCAACCCCGATATGGCCGCCCTTCCGGTCACACAGCGCCATGCCGCCAAAGACGACGATCACCAGCACCATGGTGACGATGTCCTGCGACCCGTACAGCGGCGCGCCGAACGCCCGCCCTATCACATCCGTGACGATGACCGCGACCTGCGCAAAGATGCCGATGATGCCGATGGTTGCGGACAGGCCGATGAGCCTGTCCGCGAGGGCGCGGATCGCGCCCAATTACTTGGCCCGCATCTTGGCCAGCGCAGCGTCGCCACCAACACTGGCAACATAGGCGGTCACCACACCTGCCACGGCATCTTCAAAGACTTTTGCCCCAGCCGGGGTCAGATCGACGATGGTGTTGTCGCCGGTCTTGCGCGCGGCCTCCATCGCGGCAGCGGCGGTCACCAGCCAGGCCTCTTCGGCGGATTTCGACAGTGGCGCGCCGGCGATGGCGTCGATGGCGGCCTTGTTTTCGGCCGACAATCCATCGTATTTCGCCAGGTTCATCACGGCAAAGAACGAGCCGCGCCCGATGTTGGCCCCCAGCGTATAGCTGCTGGCGACTTCTTCCAGTTTGAAATCCGACAGGGTGGATGCGCCGGTGGTCACGCCGTCGATCAGCCCGGTCTGCATCGCGTTGTAGACCTGATTGATCGGCATCTGCACCGGCGTCGCGCCCAATGCGGTGGCGACCTCGGCCATAGTGGACCCGGCCACACGGATCTTCAGCCCGGCCAGATCGGCGGGCGTCTTGATGACCTTGTCCTTCATGATGAGGATGTTGGGTTCCGACGTCCACAGCGCCAGCGGTTTGGTGGCCGGGAATTCGCCGGCGATCTCGGCAAAGCCGCGCCAGATCGCGTCATAGCCCGGCATGTCCAGCGGGATGGCGTTCGGCAGTTCGACGATCATCGTCTTACCGAATTGCGACGAGGTATACCCCGGCAGACCCCAGGCAATATCGGCCACGCCCTGCACGACGCGCACATATTGCTCTGCCGGGCCTGCGCCCAGTTCGCCACCATGGTAACCGCGCACGGTCAGCGCGCCACCGGTGGCGTCCGAAACCGCCTTGTTCAGCGCTTCGATGACGCTGGCGTTGATCGTGTGCATCGGCGGGGTGAAATTGGCGAATTTCAGTTCTTCGGCGGCAAAGGCAGTATTGCCGGCGATGGCCAGCGTTGCTGCGGTAATCAGCGTGGTCATTTTCATGTCGTGATCCTCCCTGGTGACATGGTGGCAGATGAGGGGGCGGGTCTGGCTGCACGCGCCCCCCGTTGTTCGTGGTTCAGGTCTGTTTGGTGCGCCAGCTATCGGCGTAGTTTGCGCGCGCTTCGGCGGCATAGGGCGTCGGCGACACCCGCACGCGGATTTCGGTCTGGCGGTGCGGTTCGGTCGAGGTTTTGCCGGTGGTTTCCGGCTCGCCCCTTTTCAGCGTCAGGATATCGCCGGCCTGCACATCGGTCGAAACCACGCCCAGCGACAGCACGCTGCGTTCGTTCCACGAATAGCCGTTGAACATCGACATGCCGACCATCTTGCCATCGCGCATCACCATGTCGGCGGAGGACGAGGCGTAGTTCGGCTGCGGAAAATCGATCCACTTGAACGGCACGCCCTGTTCGAAGCCGGAGGCGATCACCTTCAGCACATCATCGCGGTTCCATTCGAAGGTGACCTTCTTGCGCTTTGCACCATCGGCCTTGATCTTTTCCAGCGCGGCCTTGCCGACGAAATCGGGCTTTTTCCAGCCGACATAGAAATCATAGCCCAGCTCGAACGGGTTGACGTAGTAATCCTCGATGTTGTCGGACACGAACGACCCGCCGATGGCGCCCGCCGCCTCGTACATGTCGGCGCCCAGCCAGTCGCGGTAATCTGCGACCATGCCTGTGCCGGTGTAGATGCCGGGCAGCGGCGACGGAATCCAGCCTGATTCCAGCGTGTTGGTCGAATAGGCGCGGCTACCGCACTGCACCAGCGCAACGCCTGCATCCCGCGCGGCCTGCAACACGGTGGCATGGATGTAAATTTTGTCCTTGTACGGACCCCAGATTTCCAGACCGGGCGCGCCCGACATGCCGTGGCGCAGCGCCTGCACCTTTTTGCTGCCGATGTTGATGGTATCGACGTGGAAGAACTTGATGTCCGGCACCGGGCCGCCATTCATCTTTTCAAAGATCTGCGGCGCGTCGGGGCCTTGGATCTGGAACCGGTAATGTTCGCGCAGCACGCGTTCACCCTCGGGGCGCGACGGGCTGCGCGGATCATAACGCAGGCGCACGTTCCACTTGCCGTAGGCGGCACAGAACATCAGCCAGTTAGACGTCGGCGCGCGGCCGAACAGCACGTATTTGTCCTCACGCTCGCGGAAGATGATGTGATCGCCGATGACGTGACCGGCGGGCGTGACAGGCACGAAATGCTTGGCGCGGTTCAGGTCGAAATTGGCAAAGCTGTTAATGCCGTGATGCGACAGGAATTCGGTCGCCTGCGGGCCTTCGACGATCAGTTCGTCCATATGGTGGGATTGGTCGAACAGCACGGCAGACTGACGCCATGCGGCCTGTTCGTCGCGCCAGTTCTGAAATTCGGGGGTGACCACGGGATAGACATACATACCCGCTTTGGAATTGCGCAGCATCTGCACCGGGTTCTTGTGGGTCTTCATCAGATCGGAAAGGCTCGGCTTCTTAGGCTCCTTGTGATTGCCATGAATATCGGTGTTGCGGGATTCAGGACGCGACCAGCAGCAGACCCGGCACGCGCCGGGCCAGGCGCGGGTCGCCAGATATCAGGTGTTCCAGGTTTTCGCGCGCGATGCGGGCGTGTTCGCGGCACAGCGCCTCGGCGCGACTGCCCTCGCGGTTCAGGATGCTGTCATAGATATGGCGGTGCTGGCGTTGCGCGCGGCGCAGCGACGCCTGAAAATCCGGCAGGATATCCTGCCCCAACAGGAACGCACTGGGCGAGGCCAGTGGCAGGCGCGTGACCCGTTCCAGTTCGCGTTCGATCACCGGGCTGCCCGCCATCCGCGCCAGCAGGTCGTGGAACTGGCCGTTTTCGCGGCCGTAGCGGTCGAAATCCACCACGCGGTCTCCCCATGTGGCCACATCAAGGCTGTCCAGCACCGCGGCCATTTGCGCCAATAGCGCCGGGTCGGCGCCGCGTTCGGCAGCCAGGCGTGCGGCGGTACCTTCGATCACGCCGCGCAATTCGATGCTGTCGATGATGTCTGCGGTGGTGAACCGCGCAACCCGGCAGCCGCCGGTTTCGATCTTTTCCAGCAGCCCTTCGGCCACCAGCCGTTCCATCGCCTGCCGCAACGGCGTCCGCGACAGGCCCAGACGTTCCGACAACGCGACCTCTGGCAGGCGATCCGTGCCGGCAAATTCCCCGGCAAGGATCAGCGCGCGCAGGCCCTGAAGCGCCTTTTCGGACTGCGAGATGCGTTCTGGGCTATCCATGCGATCCTCCCCGTCCGGCCCCGCCTCCCCGCGTGCCCTGACGAGATTTTGCTAGACTGTATACAGAATTTGGTCAAGTCGGATTCTAAGGCCGGCTTGGAGCCCAGCAAAGGCTGTTCCTGTATACAGTAATCCGATCAGACATAGAAAAAGGGCGCCCCGGTGAACCGGGACGCCCCTGCGCGATGGGAACGGGTCAGGCGACCAGATCGAACCGGTCGGCGTTCATGACCTTTACCCATGCTGCGACGAAATCATGGACGAATTTCGCGACGTTGTCGTCCTGGGCATAGACCTCGGCATAGGCGCGCAGGATCGAATTCGACCCGAACACCAGATCACAGCGGGTGGCGGTGAACCGCGCCGCGCCGGTTTTCCGGTCCTGCAATTCGTACAGGTTGCGGCCCTTGGGCACCCATTTGAACCCCATGTCGGTCAGCGTGACGAAGAAATCATTCGTCAGCGCGCCGACGCGGGTCGTGAACACGCCATGCGCGGTGCCGCCATGGTTGGTGCCCAACACGCGCATCCCGCCAATCAGCACGGTCATTTCCGGTGCGGTCAGACCCAGCAGTTGCGCACGGTCCAGCATCAGTTCTTCGGCCTCGGTGGTGAACTGTTGCTTCATCCAGTTGCGGAAACCATCCGCGACAGGCTCCAGTGGCGCAAAGGAGGCCGCATCGGTCAACGCGGCGGTCGTGTCGCCACGGCCCGGCGCGAAGGGTACGGTGATGTTGAACCCGGCCGCTTTGGCCGCATGTTCGATGCCGACATTGCCGGCCAGCACGATCACGTCCGCCACGGACGCACCCGTTTCCGCCGCGATGGGGTCCAGCACCGCCAGCACACGGGCCAGACGCGCCGGTTCATTGCCCGCCCAGTCCTTTTGCGGGGCCAGACGGATACGCGCGCCATTGGCACCGCCACGCAGGTCCGACCCGCGGAAGGTGCGCGCCGAATCCCAGGCGGTTGCAACCATGTCCGATACGGACAGACCCGACGCCGCGATATGCGACTTGACCGCGGCCACGTCATAGCCGCTATTGCCGGCCGGAACCGGGTCCTGCCAGATCAGGTCTTCGGTCGGGGCCCAGGGGCCGATGTAGCGCGCTTTGGCCCCCATGTCGCGATGCGTCAGTTTGAACCACGCGCGGCCAAACGCGTCGTCAAAGGCGGCTGGGTCGGCCATGAATTTTTCGCAGGCGGCGCGATAGGCGGGGTCCACCTTCATCGCCATGTCGGCGTCGGTCATCATCGGCATGACGCGGATGGCGGGATTTTCGACGTCCACCGGCATGTCTTCTTCGCTGATATTGATCGGCCGATACTGGTTTGCACCAGCGGGCGATCTGGTCAGTTCCCACTCATAACCGAACAGCAGCTTGAAATAGCCCATGTCCCATTTGGTGGGGTGGGTCGTCCATGCGCCTTCGATGCCGGAGGTTACGGTGTCACGGCCAACGCCACGGGTGATGTGGTTCATCCAGCCCATGCCCGCCTCAGCCAGATCGGCGGCTTCGGGTGCGGGGCCAAGGTTTTCGGCGCGGCCATTGCCATGCGCCTTGCCGACAGTATGGCCCCCGGCGGTCAGCGCCGCGGTTTCTTCGTCGTTCATCGCCATCCGGGCGAACGTCTCGCGGATGTGCAGCGCAGTGCGGGCCGGATCGGGCTGACCGTTGACGCCTTCGGGGTTCACATAGATCAGGCCCATGTGGACCGCCGCCAGCGGGTTATCCATCGTCGAGGGGTCGTTCAGATCGGCGTAACGCTGTTCCGACGGCGCCAGCATTTCGGTTTCCGGCCCCCAGTAGATATCCTTTTCGGGGTGCCAGATGTCTTCTCGACCAAAGGCAAAGCCGAATGTTTTCAGGCCCATGTGTTCATAGGCCACGGTGCCGGCCAGAACCATCAGGTCGGCCCAGCTCAGTTTGTTGCCGTACTTTTTCTTGATCGGCCACAGCAGGCGTCGCGCCTTGTCAAGGTTGGCGTTATCCGGCCACGAGTTCAGCGGCGCGAAACGGTGGTTGCCGGTGCCGGCACCGCCACGCCCGTCAGAAATCCGGTAGGTGCCAGCGGCGTGCCACGACATGCGGATGAACAGGCCGCCATAGTGGCCCCAATCCGCCGGCCACCAATCCTGGCTGTCGGTCATCAACGCGTAAAGGTCCGCCTTCAGCGCATCGAAATCCAGCGATTTGACCGCTTCGCGATAGGCAAAGCCCTGCAACGGGCTGACCTTGGTGTCGTGCTGGTGCAGGATGTCGAGGTTCAGCGTCTTGGGCCACCAACCCGCCACTTGCGTCGCGATCGTCGTCGCGCCGCCGTGCATCACCGGGCATTTGGCGCTATCGTTTCCGTCCATCGTCATCTCCTGTTGCTGTCAATTCGATCTGCCTGCGGGGTGCAGGTTGCGCGTCTGGAATGGTTCTAACAGAGATCGGCGATTGGAATAACTTGTATTTTCTGATGATCATGATAATCTGTACTTATGATAAATCTGACCCTGCGCCAGATGCGCTATTTCGAGGCGCTGGCCCGGCTTGGCCATTTCGGCCAAGCCGCCGAGGCGTCATCGGTATCGCAACCTGCCCTGTCGATGCAGATCAAGGAGATGGAGGCGCAGCTGGGTGTCGCCCTGTTCGACCGCACGCCGCGTCAGGTGCGGCTGACGCAATTCGGCGCAGAGTTTGCGCCCCGCGTCCGCGACATTCTGCGGCAGGTCGATGAGCTGGAGGATCTGGCGCGCGCCGCGCGGGACCGGCTGATGGGACGGCTGCGGCTTGGCGTGATTCCCACGGTTGCGCCCTATCTGCTGCCGCGCATCATCGGCGATCTGATGGCGCGCTATCCCGGGCTTGACCTGCATGTGCGCGAAACGCTGACGCCGCGGCTGGTGGCAGAATTGACCGAAGGGCGGCTGGATGCGGCGATTGTAGCGCTGCCGGTGTCGGAACCCGCGCTGACCGAGGTGGCGCTGTTTTCCGAAACCTTCGTGCTGGTGCGGCCCTTGGCCGACGATGGCGCCCCGGTGCCAAACCGCGATGCGCTGCGGGAATTGCGGTTGCTGCTGCTGGAAGAAGGCCACTGTTTCCGCGATCAGGCGTTGTCGTTCTGCGCCATGGGCGCGAACCAGCCGCGTGAATTGCTGGACGGATCGTCGCTGTCCACACTGGTGCAGATGGTGGGCGCGGGCATCGGGGTGACGTTGATCCCGGAAATGGCGGTTTCGGTGGAAACCCGGTCGGCGGCCGTATCCATAGCGCATTTCGCCGCCCCGGAACCGGAACGCACCATCGGCATGGTCTGGCGCCGGTCCAGCCCGCTGGGCCCGGCGCTGATGCAGATCGCGGATGTGGTGCGGGCGGCTGGCAGCCACCCAAGCACCTGATCAGAAATCCAGATTGGCCACGTTCAGCGCGTTCTGCTGGATGAATTCGCGGCGCGGTTCGACCACGTCGCCCATCAGTTTCGTGAACAGGTCATCCGCCTCGACCATGTCGTTGACGCGCACCTGAAGCAGAGTCCGCGCTTCGGGGTCCAGCGTGGTTTCCCACAATTGTTCCGGGTTCATCTCGCCCAGACCTTTGTAGCGTTGCAGGGACAACCCCTTTTCGCCCTCTTTCAGGATCGCATCCAGCAGGTCCAGCGGCCCGTGGATGTCCTGCGTCCGGTCCTTGCGCAGCAGTTGCGCGGTCAGTCCGTAGGTTTCGCGCAGGCCGGGCGTCGCCTGCCCCAGCTTGCGCGCCTCGCCGGACCGCAGCACCGGGCCATCCAGCGTGCGGACTTCTTCGACCCCGCGCAGGATACGCGACAGGCGGATGCCGTGATCCTGCGTGATGCGGCCCTGCCAGCCCTTTTCGTATTCGGCGGCGATCTGGTCCAGCCGCTTTGCCACGATATCGGCCACGCCTTGCAGGTCGGCATCAGCGCGGCCCTGTTCGAATGCGCCGGCAATCGCCGCCTGTTCCAGAATGTGGCGTGGGTAATGCGCTGGGAAAGCGCCCAGAATCCGGCGAACCGCGCGCGCTTCCTCGACGACACGGCGCAAATCCGCCGCACCGATTTCCGCACCCGTGCCCAGTCGCAACACCGCGCCTTCGACACCCTGTTCGATCAGATATTCGTCCAGCGCCGCCTGATCCTTGAGGTAGACCTCTGATTTGCCGCGCGCGACCTTGTACAGCGGCGGCTGCGCGATATAGAGAAACCCCCCCTCGATCAGCTGCGGCATCTGGCGATAGAAAAACGTCAGCAACAACGTGCGGATATGCGCGCCGTCCACGTCGGCGTCGGTCATGATGACGATCTTGTGGTAACGCAGTTTGGCGATGTTGAATTCGTCGCGGCCAATGCCGGTGCCAAGCGCCATCACAAGGTTGCCGATTTCCTGACTGCCCAGCATCCGGTCGAACCGCGCGCGTTCCACATTCAGGATCTTGCCGCGCAGCGGCAGCACGGCCTGTGTGCGGCGGTCGCGGCCCGTCTGGGCCGACCCACCGGCACTGTCGCCTTCGACCAGAAACACCTCGGTCTTCGACGGGTCCTTTTCCGCGCAATCCTTCAATTTGCCGGCCAGGTAATTCACATCCATCGCCGTCTTGCGCCGGGTCAGTTCGCGGGCCTTGCGGGCGGCTTCACGGGCCAATGCGGCCTCGATGATCTTGCCGACGATCACCTTGGCGGCGGCGGGGTTTTCATCGAACCATTCGGTCAGCTTTTCGTTGACCATGTTTTCGACCGCCTGGCGGACCTCGGACGACACCAGTTTATCCTTGGTCTGGCTGGAAAACTTCGGGTCCGGCACCTTGACCGACAACACGCAGGTCAGGCCTTCGCGCGCGTCATCGCCGGTGAAATCAACCTTTTCACGTTTGGCGATGCCACTGTCCTGCGCGTATTTGCCGATGGTCCGCGTCAGCGCGGCGCGAAAGCCCGCCATATGCGTGCCGCCGTCGCGCTGCGGGATGTTGTTGGTAAAGGGCAGCACGGTTTCGTGGTAGGTATCGTTCCACCACATCGCGACCTCGACGCTGATGCCGTTGCGGTCGCCGATCATGTAGATCGGTTCAGGCATCACCGGCGTTTTCGACCGGTCGAGATATTTGACAAACTCGCGCACGCCGCCTTCGTAAAGCAGCTCGGTTTTCAATGGCACGGCGGGGCGTTCGTCTTCGAGGATGATCTTCACACCGGAATTCAGAAACGCCAGTTCGCGCAACCGGCGTTCGAGAATTTCAAAATGGTATTCCAGATTGGAAAACGTGCCTTCCGGGTGGTTAACCTTGGCGGCCGCCAGAAACCGCACCTCGGTGCCCTTTTCGCCCGGCGCGGGGCCGACAGCATAGACATGTTCCACCGTAAAGCCGTTTTCGAACCGCGCGCGGTATTCGGTGTCGTCGCGCCAGACCCGCAATTCAAGCCAGTCGGACAGCGCGTTCACCACCGACACGCCGACGCCGTGCAATCCGCCCGACACCTTGTAGGCGTTGCCGCTATCGTCGGTATTGTTGAATTTGCCGCCCGCGTGCAGCTGGGTCATGATGACCTCGGCCGCCGATACGCCCTCTTCGGCGTGAATGCCCACGGGAATGCCGCGGCCGTTGTCGCGCACGGACACCGAACTGTCGGCATGGATTTTGACATGCACGTAATCGGCATGACCGGCCAGCGCCTCGTCGATACCGTTGTCCACCACTTCGTAAACCATGTGGTGCAGGCCCGACCCATCGTCGGTGTCGCCGATATACATGCCGGGGCGCTTGCGCACCGCCTCTAACCCACGAAGAACCTTGATGGAATCAGCGCCGTATTCGCCCGGCTGCTTGGCTGTTTCGGCCATGTGTCGAAAACCCTTGCAATTATGGACGACGTATAGCGGTCCGATGGGGGATTGTCACGCCCAAGACACAATATTTGGGGTCAGAGGAACGGGATGACTAACCCCACGGCGATCAGCAATCCGCCGGATATCAGGTTCATCCGGCGGATCGCCGCCGGGCTTTGCAACAGTCGCCGTGCGCGGTCGACAAACAGCGCGAGCGCGAGGTTTCCCAGCATCGGCACGCAGGCCGACACCGCGCCGATGGCCAGAATATCGACGGCGCCCAGACGCGTCAGATCAAAAAACCCCGGTAGCGCTCCCATGTAGAACAGGATTGCCTTGGGGTTGCCGATCACGGCCGCCAGCCCCACGGTAAACCCCGCCCACAGGCCGGGCCGGGTCAGGCGCGTGCTGGTGCCGGGGGTGGTGGCGGGCTGGCGGATCAGCATCATACCCATGGCGATGAAAATCACGGCCGCGACCCAGCGCAACGCCGCCAGAAAATCGCCGTAGACATCGCCGATCCAGGACAGGCCCAGGACCGCAACCAGCGGCCAGATCAGATCGCCCAGCGCCACCCCCACCGCCAGCGGCCAGGCGGCCGCGAACCCGCCAGCCATCGTGCGCGCGGTCAGCGCGACCCAGACCGGGCCGGGAACAGCCCACAGCGCAGCCATGCCGCCTGCGTAGACCAGCAACTGCCAGAAGGTGATGGTCATGGGGCGCTCCAGGGATGGACTTGCCTAGCGCGTTCGGCGCGGCTGTTCCAGAGGGTCAGGGATGCAGGTAGTGTCTCAGTTTGAATTATCTTTTTTCCGGTAAGGTCCGCGCGGCTTGGGTGCTGGTGCCGCCGCGTCGATGATCCCGACCAGCCAGTTCATGTCGTGCAGTACGTTGGTCACGCCAGCGGCCATCGCGGGGGT